>JBBDRY010000001.1:0-2282 GCA_040905225.1 Chloroflexota bacterium
ACGCTCGCTGGCCGACACCTATCACGTACACCGGCGCGTCGTCCGGGACGCGCTGCGATCATCGACACCGCCGGAGCGCAAGACACCGGCGCGCGCGCGTCCCAAGCTGAGCCAGGAGATCGCGTCGTTCATCGACGAGATCATCCGCGCCGACCACACCGCACCACGCAAGCAGCGGCACACCGACCGCCGGATCCTCCAGCGCGTGCACGACGAGCTGGGGACCACGATCTCGGAGTCGACGGTGTCGCGCTACGCGCGGTCGCGACGCGGCGAGCTCGGTCCACGGCCGCAGGTGTTCGTGCCGCAGCACCACGAGATCGGCCGCCAGGCCGAGGTCGACTTCTACGAGGCCTACGTGCAGTTCCCGGCCGAGCTGGTGAAGGCACAGGTCATCACGCTGCGCTCGGAGTTCTCGGCAGCGGCGCTTCACGTGGCCTATCCCAACCAGACGCAGGCGGCGCTGTTCGAGGGCATCGCGGCGGGTCTGGCGTTTGCCGGCGGCGTGTTCCCGATCGTGCGCTTCGACAACCTCACGCAGGCCGTGGCGCGCGTGCTGCGCGGCGCCCGACGCGTCGAGCAGGACCGCTTCGTGGCCTTCCGCTCGCACTACGGGTTCGTCGGCTCGTTCACCACGCCGGGCATCGGGGGCGCGCATGAGAAGGGCGGCGTCGAGAACGAGAACGGCCGGTTCCGGCGACGCTGGCTCACCCCGGTGCCGCAGGTCGGCGACTGGGACGGCCTCAACGCCTATCTGCACGAGTGCAGCCTCAAGGATCTCGAGCGCACGCTTGCCGGCCGCGGTGAACCCGTCGGCTCGATGCGGGCCCGCGAGCGCGCACTGCTCCGGCCGCTCCCGGCTGAGGGCTTCGAGCTGGCCGAGGTGGCCACCGCGCTGGTCGACCAGCACGCGCGGATCACGGTGCGCACCAACCGCTACTCGGTCCCGGTCGCTCTGGTCGGCCGGCGCGTGGAGGTGCGCGTGCTGCCGATGACCATCGAGGCGTGGCACCAGGGCCGCATCGTCGCGACGCATCGGCGATCGCACCTCAAGTGGCAGCACATCCTGGTTCTGGACCACTACCTCGAGCTGCTGCGTTTCCGGCCGGGCGCGTTCTTCGGGTCGATGCCGCTTCACCAGTCGCGGGCGCGCGGGGAGTTCCCGGCGCCCTACGAGGCGATGCTCGCGCGCCTGGTCGACAAGCTCGGCCAGCGCGATGCGGTCCGGCACATGGTCGAGATCCTCATGCTGCATCGCAGCTGCGAGCGCGACGCCGTCGAGCGCGCCGTGCGGCAGGCGCTCGAGCTAGGCGTGTCCGACGCCAACGCCGTGGCCCAGCTCGTCCGTCAAGCCCACGACACCGTCGGTCCGGGGGCCGAGCGCCTCGAGGTGGGTGAGCTCAAGCGCTACGAGCGCGCTCTTCCCGACCTTGCCCGATACGACGACCTACTCGACACCGACAGGAGGGTGCAGCCGTGACGCGCACGAACACCGACGGGGCGGTCATCGCCGAGATCAAGGCGGCATGCAAGCGGCTGCAACTGCCGACGGTGTCGGCTCGATCAGTCGAGCTGGCCGAGGACGCGCGGCGAGCCGCCGAGTCCTACGAGTCCTATCTCGCGGCGCTGCTGGCCGCAGAATGCGACGACCGAACCGAGCGGCGCCGGCGACGCCTGGTCACCGAGGCGCACTTCCCGAGGCTGAAGACCATCGAGGAGTTCCGCTTCGCCGACAACCCGGCAGTCTCGGCTCGCGAGATCCGTGAGCTCGGCACCGCCGACTTCTGCAGGCGAGCGGAGAACGTGATCCTGCTCGGCGACTCCGGCACGGGCAAGACGCATCTCGGGATCGCCATCGGCATCGCCGCGTGCCACGCGTCGCTGCGGGTGCGGTTCACGACCACCGCCGGACTCGTCAACGAGCTCATCGAAGCACGAGACGAGCGTGTCCTATCGAAGGTCATCCATCGCTACGCGGCCGCCGATCTCCTGGTGCTCGACGAGCTCGCATACGTTCCGCTGCAACCGGCGGACGCCGAGCTGCTGTTCCAAGTCATCGACGCGCGCACCGAGCACGGTTCGATCCTGGTGACGACGAACTTGCCCTTTTCGGAATGGACGCAGGTGTTCCCCGAGACTCGCCTGTGCAAGGCCGTCGTCGACCGGCTGACGTTCAACGCGCACATCATCGAGACGGGCACGGACTCCTGGCGGTTCAAGCGTTCGGCCGCCCGGCGCGGCGCGAGCAAGCGAGCCTCGTCATGAGGCTGCACGACGAGGAC
>JBBDRY010000002.1:0-13920 GCA_040905225.1 Chloroflexota bacterium
GCAGGTGCAGGTGCCCTCGGATACTCGGTTCGCGTGGCGCTGATGTCCGGGGACCTGTAAGCAAAAGTACCGCTACGGCGGGTTTCGCGCCGTGCCATCATCGGGGTATGAACAGGGAGGGACCAGGCGGGCATCGCCGTAGTGCCGGCCGGAACCCCTCAGCCGTGAACGCGACCAAGCTCCGGCGTGCCTTCCTTGGCCTGCTAGTAGGGGCGGTCGTTGTGCTCGGTGGAGGAATACCGGTCGCAGCCGCCGACGCGCCGAATAGCCTGCAAGGGCTGAGCGCCACTTACGACGTGACCGCCGCACTCAAGTGGCGCAAGGGTCGGCTGAACGTGACGAGCACGGCCCTGGTCACCAACGGCTCGGACACGGCGGTCGACGCACTCACGTTCAACGCGGTCCCGGCCAAGATCGGCCGCATGATCCTGGGCAACGTCACCGTCGGCGGTGAGGCTGCCAATGCCGTTATCGACGACCAGAACATCATCGTCACGCTGCTGGTCCCGCTCGAGCCAACGCAGCAGGTGTCGGTCACGATCGTCTACGCGGCGTGGTTCGGCGGCACGAAGGGCAACAAGCGCTTCCTGTTCGCGAAGGTCGACGGGATCGCCACGGCGTACCGTTGGATTCCGTGGCTGTCGAAGGCCTACCCATTCGTCACGCCAACCTTCGGCGAGCCCTTTGTGACCAAGGTCAGCGACCAAGTCCGCGTCAGCATCACGCCCGACCGAACGATGAAAATCGCGACGAGCGGACACAGAACCGGCGGAGAGGGCCTGACCCAGACCTTTGTTGCGCACAACGTGCGCGACTTCAACTTCGCCGCCAGCCCTAGGTACGTCACCCAGACCGACAGTTGGGGCGACGTCTCGGTGACCTATTACACGGTCAAGTTGCCCCTGTCGAAGCTCAGGTACTGGACAGTGGCGGCGCTCAATCGCTTCAGCCAACGAGTGGGGCCATATCCGTATGAGGATTACGCGATCGCCGAGGTTCCCAGGGGCCCGAGCATGGAATCGCCGGGAATGATCTGGATTAGTCAAGCGGCTTCGCAGAGCCTTATCAAATACGCGACCGTCCACGAGACCGCGCATCAATGGTTCTACGGGATCGTGGGCAGCGACCAGGCAATCGAGCCGTTCGCAGACGAGGCGATGGCCGAATTCCTGACACGGGACCTCCTGGGCCACCGCGGCTCGCGCTGCGCCCAGTCAGTTCTCGACATGCGCCTCTACGACTACTCGAGCGATTGCTACTACGAGGTCATCTACGTCCAGGGCGACATCTACCTCGAGGCCTACCGGCAGAGGGTCGGCAATGCCCATTTCTGGGACGGCATCCGCAGGTATTACGACGACTTCAAGTACAAGATCGGCGGAACGCAGATGCTGCTGGAAACCCTGGATAACGCCGCGGAGGGCGCGGGCGGGGGCCACGACGGTCGCTTCCCAAGTATCTATCCCGGCTCGGGCGGCTGATCAACGTCTACGCCCCGGGCTGAAGCACCCTCAGCCGCGGTAGCCGCGGAGACCCGCCGCCAAACGGCTCCAGCCCGTCTGCGATCTGGCGAAAACGGACGAGAGCGTCGGGTCGCATCGAGTACCAGATCCAGGTTCCGCGCCGCTCACCGTTGGTCCAGCCGGCCTCGCGCAGCACGCGCAGGTGATGGGAGATCGTGGGCTGGCTGACCTGGTAGCCGGACGCGATGTCGCATGCGCACACCGGTCCGACCTCTGCCAGCTGACGGAGGATGCGCATGCGCAGCGGATCGGCGATGGCCTGTAGAAGCTTCGTGTCGGAACGCGGTGCGGCATCCATGGGCTGACAAGCCTAGCAGGCTATATCGACCGGTGTCTATATTGACAAGCATCGATATATGGCTACCGTTCGGGTTCAGGTTCGGTTTCAGGTTCAATTCCGCCATCGATCACTCGAGGAACGCACCAATGTCCGAAGTCACACGGTCCTCAGTCCACGAAACCGTGCGCGACCACTACGCCCGCGCAGCGTTGCGCGTTCTCGAAGAGAAGCAGGCAAGCTGCTGCGGCGATTCGTGCGGTTGCGGCGACTCCTGCTGCTCGTCGACTCAAGACGTCGGAGAACAGATTGCGCTCTACAGCACCCTCGAGCAGCGCGAGCTGCCGGACGCCGCCGTGCTCGCCTCGCTCGGTTGCGGCAATCCTGTAGCCGTGGCCGAGTTGCGTGAAGGCGAGCGCGTCCTGGATCTCGGATCCGGCGGTGGCATCGACGTTCTTCTATCGGCGCGCCGCGTTGGTCCGACTGGCCGCGCCTTCGGCCTGGACATGACCGACGAGATGCTCTCCCTCGCGAACAAGAACGCCGCAGACGCGGGCGTGGATAACGTGGAGTTCCTCAAGGGAATCATCGAGGACGTGCCGTTGCCGGCCTCGTCGATCGACGTGGTCATCAGCAACTGCGTCATCAACCTTGCCGCCGACAAGCAGGCGGTCTTTGGCGAGATCGAACGCGTCCTGCGGCCCGGTGGCCGTGTGGGCGTGGCGGATATCGTCGCAGACGATTCGCTCACTCCGGAGCAACGCGCGGAGCGCGGCTCCTACGCCGGCTGCATCGCCGGCGCGCTGTCCATCTCGGAGTACGAATCGGGCCTTCGCCGGGCCGGTCTGACAGACGTCTCGATCACTCCCACTCATAGTGTCGTCGTGGGCATGTACAGCGCCATCGTCAGGGCAACCAAGCCGTCCGCCACGGCCTGACCTATGCCGGCTTGAACGGCACCCGATGAAACAGCCCGGCATCCGCTCGGCCGGGCAGGACGCGAATCAGGCTCGCTGGTCGCAGTCCCATCGTGCTCGAACCGCGCGGTCCTTCGAGGCTGATCGAATCGCGACCTGAGGAAACCTCCGTCACGCGCGCGATGGCTCCCGGCACCAGCGCGTGTGCCTCGAGATAGGACAGCAGGTCGACGTCCTCCTCCGCCTCCTCGGTGATACGCAGGATCGTGACCTCGGTACCCGCCTGGGCCTGACTGAGAGGAACGCCGGCGGGTCGCGTGAGAGCGGCCTCGGCGTCGATCGGGTTGCCGTGTGGGCAGGTCGGTGGATTGCCGAGAAGCTCGGCGAGGCGGGCCTCCACCCGTGGGGAGATCGCGCCCTGGAGGCGGCCGGCTTCCTCGTCTGATTCCGCCCACCCAAGGCCGACGACCGTGGTCAGCAGCCACTCGAGCAGCGAATGCCTGCGGAAGATCGCGTCGGCCTGAGCGCGGCCGTCGTCGGTCAGTTCCAGCTCGTGCTTGGCGCGAACGGCGACCAGCCCATCGACGGCGAGCCGGCCGACCATCTCAGAGACGGCCTGCGCAGAAACGCCCAGCCGGCGAGAGAGTGATGCGGCACGAGCCGGTTCGGCTGCGCCGGCCATGGAACGCAGTGTCAAGAGATATGTCTGAGCGGCGCTCGAGAGGTGCAGATCCGCCACCGGCTCGGTCATCCTCCCAATGCTAGGTCAAGGGGACTCCGCGACTTCCGCAAGGGGCCTTGATACGTATTGACAGGCGTGCTTGACGAGGATTTGCCGCTGGCTTACGATCGCGACTAAATCCGACCGCGTGAGTCGGGATATTTCATCGAGATCAAGGACGCTGGAGGAACGTTGGACGCAGGCTCGCTTACCACTGGACTGCTGACCGGTCTACGCGAAGGTGTAGAAGCATCGCTGATCGTCGGGATCATCCTTGCCTACCTCGCGAAGACCGGAAACCGCCATCACTTTGGCAAGATCTGGGCCGGCACGGCCGCGGCTCTCGGCGTCAGTCTGGCGCTCGGCGTCGTCCTGTTCCTGACCCTGGGCAGCTTCGAGGAGCCGTACGAGCAACTATTCGAGGCAACGGCGATGTTCCTCGCGGCGGGCGTCCTGACCTGGATGCTCTTCTGGATGCGACGCCAGGCGCGGATGGTCAAAGGGGAGCTCCACGCCGCCGTCGATCGCGTACTGACAGGCGGCAGCGCCTGGGGCCTGGCGTTCCTGGCCTTCACCGCGGTCATTCGCGAAGGTATCGAGACCTCGCTCTTCCTGTTCGGTCAGGTCACCGCGGCAGAAGCTGGAGCGCCGAGCGTGCTGATCGGCGCCATCCTCGGTTTGGCCATAGCAGCGGCGGTTGGCTATCTCATCTACGTCGGCGCGCGAAGGATCAACTACGGCACGTTCTTCAGGCTGACCGGCCTGGCCCTCATCTTCATCGCGGCCGGCCTGCTCAGCCACGCCGTCCACGAGCTGATCGAGGTCGGTGTCATCACCTTCGGCACCCAAACGGCTTTCGACGTCAGCGCCATCCTCCCGCACGAGGGACACGCACTCGGCGAGTTCCTGCGCGCGCTGCTCGGCTACACGTCGACGCCCGAGGTCCTGACCCTGGCGGTGTACCTGCTCTACCTGGTGCCCGTGCTGTACCTGTACATGCGGCCCGTGCCCATCGCGGTCGCCCCGCCCACGCAGCCGGTCTCAACTACCGCCTGATTCGTCCCGCGCCTCCGAACGCTCCTCCTCTGGTGCCGGCCGACTCCTGAACAGCGCGAACAGCAGAAGGTCGTAGGCTATCTTCAGCACGCCGGTCGCAATCAGCGGCACGCCGAGGCCGAGCGGCACGAGCAGCGCGCCGGCCAATATCGGTCCGGGCACCTGGGCCACTCCACGGGCGAGGCTGGTCACACCCGCCGTGGCCGTTCGCTCGCGCGGATCGACCACTGCCATCGTGTAGGACTGACGCGCCGGCACGTCCATCGACGCCAGGGCTGCGCGCGCGAGCAGGAAGGCGGCCGCCACGGCCAAGCTCGGCGCGAGGGCAAGGCCGATCAGGAAGATGCTCGAGGGGATGTGGGTAAAGACCATCGTTGCGATGAGACCGATGCGCGCCGAGAGCCACGCCGCGATAGGGAAGGAGATTGTCGCGAGGATGCCTGAGACAAAGAACAGGGCGCCGGCCGTGGCTGGATCCGCGGCAAAGCGGGCGGCCAGGAAGAACGCCAGGTAGCTCTGGACGGTCAGGCTGCCGGCGAACGAGTCGAGCCCGAAAAGCAGGGACAGCCGCGCGACGATCGGCCGTGACCGGTCGATGGCCAACCGGCGCTCGAGCCTCTCCCCGGCCTCGGCGCCGCGGTCAAGCCGGGCGTGCATGGCGAGAGTGATCAGCCCGATCACGGCGTAGGCCAGGAACGCCGGGGCGTAGATGTCGGCGCCGGTCAGCCCGAGGGCGGTGCCGATCAGCGGAAGCAGGCCGACCGACAGTGCGCCCAGCGCGGCGCCGGCCGAGGCCAGCAGGTTGTACAGCGCGAACGCCGCGGTGCGCTGACTGTCCGGAACGGACTGCGGAAGCAGGGCCTGGTCCACTGTCTGGAGCCCGGTCGACTCATTGGCGTTCACCGCGACCACGCCTGACAAGGCGATCAGCGCCAGCAGGATCGGATCACGGCTCACGAGCGGGATGAGCGCCGCGATCGCCATCAGCCCCGAGCCCGCCATCAGCAGCCGGCGCCGCCCAATCCGGTCACCCCAGCCGGCAATGATCACGGTCAAGGCCAGGGCTCCAACGAAGGCGGCAGACAGGATCAGCCCGATCTCCACGCCGGGAACGCCGATGCCCGCCAGGTAGAGCCCGAGAGCCACGGAGTTCAGCCCGAACCCGAAACTGCGCAGCGCGCGGGCCGTCACCACGATCCGACCGTTGCGGTCAAGGGACGGCAACAGGCGACTCAGCGACTCGGGAGTGGCGATTCCGCGTTGCATTCCGTCCACACTAAACGTGGCCGGAGTAGTACTTCCTGCCATCTGGCGGCAGTACCATCGGCCTATTAAGCGAGGGACCAGCCTCGCCCGGCCCTCGACCAGATCCGGGCGACCCAAGCGCCAAGGTGCGAATCGACCAGCTCGCCCGTCTGTACGCTCGGTTCGTCGCGACCCAACGCCCATCGGTGGTAGCCCGCGCACGTTCCAAACTGCGTATATGACGGGCCCACAGGAAGCGGGCCTGGCCGAACGGGTGCCTCCGCGAGACGCCAACGACCCGCACGCACACGATGGTGCCGCTTCGACGTTGGCGTCGTCGCTTTACCAGCGCATGGTCCGCGTCGTCAGCTACCTGTTCATTGCCGCGGTGGCGGCCATCGTCACGCTCACCGGTGGCCCAACGCAGGCGGCAGTCTACGTACTGCTGGTTGTGGGGATCATCCTGCTCGTGCTCTTCCAGGACCTGCTGCCCACTTCGAGCCTCGCTCGCTGGCGCCTGCCGCTCGAGGGCGCGGCGACGATCACTTTCGTGACGGTCCTGCTCATCCTGACCGGCGGCTACCGCAGCCCGTTCTTTTTCGGCTACATCCTGCTGCTCGGCGCCGGGTCGCTCTGGGCGACGGGCCTGGGGCCACCGATCCTGGCGGGCGTGACCGCACTGGCTTACCTGGTCGCGGTGGCCATCTCGTCCGGCCCTACGCTGCTCACAGCGGAGGCGATCGGCCGTGTGGCGTTCAACGTCGTCGCGCTCGGCCTGGTCACCTACGTCGCCTGGGTGATCGGCCGCGAACAGCGCAGGGCGCGCGAGGAAGCGCTCAGGCTGTCGCGCTTCGACCCGTTGACCGGCCTCTACAGCCGATCCTTCTTTACCTCGACTGTCGAGCGCGAGATCCCGCGCGCGGCGCGCACCGGGCGGCCGTTCGCGATGCTGATGTTCGACCTCGATGGTCTCAAGGCCGCGAACGACCGCTTCGGCCACGACTCCGGCGACCGCCTGCTCCAGTCCGTCGCAGACGTCTTTCGCGGGGACATCCGCGTCACGGACGTCGCGGCGCGCTACGCCGGCGACGAATTCCTCTTGCTGCTGCCCGAAACGGATCTCCCCGGGGCCCTGCGCGTTGCCGAGAAGGTGCGCGTCGATGTCTCACGCCTCGCGCTCCCTCACGATGGCTCGCTGATCCGCACTTCGGCCTCCATCGGCCTGGTCACGTTTCCCGACGATGGCCGCACCTGGGCCGAGCTGATGCGCCGCGCCGACCTGGCCATGTACGAGGCCAAGCGCCGCGGCCGAGATCAGATCGTCCACTACGCCCGTACAACCGCATCCCGTCCCCCGCAGCCCGCGGCCACTGGTCCGCCTCATATCGCCGTTGGGCCCGGCCCTCCGTTGCCAGGCGTCATGGAGCCGCCGACGCAAGCGCCTCCGCAGGCCCCCGGACCGGTCCAGCCGCAGGGTCAACCCGAGGCCCGGGCCCAGCCGCAGCCACCGGTAGCCGAAGCGCCGTTTCAGCAGACGACCACCGGCGTGCCATTTGACATCCCGCCCGAGTCGCCGCATCCCGCCCCGTGGGAGACCAGCGGCGGCTGAATCGCGTCTGGCGGGCCGCGCCCAGAGTGCGATGTAGCATCTCGGCGTGAGCCAACCACGCCGAGCGCGGAACGCCGGCTTCGGCACGCGCGCGATTGCGGCCGCCACCCGCGCCCCGCGCGTGGATCAGGCCCCCGACGCCGTGCCCATCTACCAGGCGGTCACCTTCAGCGCCACGGATTCCGGCGAGCTGGGCGACATCCTTGCCGACCTGAAGCCGGGTTACGCATACTCCCGGATCGACAACCCGACCTCGAACGCAATGGCTGAGGCGCTGGCCGATCTCCATGGAGCGCAAGCTGGCTTCGCCTTCGCGACAGGCATGGCCGCGGCGCACGCCATGTTCCTGTCGCTGCTGCGCGCCGGAGACCACGTTGTCGCCTCGTCCGCGCTGTACGGCAGCGTCCAGCATCTGCTCGAGAACCGATTTGGTCGGCTGGGGATAGAAACGACCTTCGCTGACGTCACAGATCCGGCCGCCGTCGAGGCCGCGTTCCGACCGAACACCCGGCTGCTCCACGTCGAGACCATTGCCAACCCGACGATAGTGGTCGCGGATCTCCCTGCGCTCGCGGAGATCGCACACCGACACGGGGCGGTGCTGACGGTCGACAACACCTTTGCCTCGCCCTACCTGTGCCGCCCGCTCGAGTTCGGCGCAGACCTGGTCTTCGAGTCGTGCACGAAGTGGATCGGCGGACATTCGGACGTGCTCGCTGGTGTCGTCGTGGGCGATGCCGCACGGATCGCGGACGTTCGGACGGTCCAGGTCGACACAGGCGGCAGCCTCGCGCCGTTGAGCGCGTTCCTCGTCCTGCGCGGCATCGCCACTCTCCACGTGCGCATGGAGCGGCACACCGAGAACGCGCTCGCCGTGGCGCGCGCCCTCGAAGCACAAGATTCGGTGCAGGCTCTCTACTACCCGGGTCTGCCGAGCCACCCCCAATCGGCCGTTGCCCAGCGGATCCTGCGCGCGGGCGGTGGCATGCTCGCGTTCGACCTGGGCGAGCGCTCCGCTGCGGCGGCCTTCCTCGATGCATTGACCGTGCCGCCGCGCACAGCCTCGCTCGGCAGCGTCATGACCATGGCCGTGCACCCGCCGTCAACCACCCATCGCCAGCTCGATGACGCGGCGCTCGCCGCGGCCGGGATCCGTGAGGGCCTCGTGCGCGTCTCCGTTGGGCTCGAGGACGTCGACGACCTGATCACAGACTTCGAGCACGGCCTGGCCGCGGCTCGCAACGCGGTCGCGGCGCCATCGGCCTGAGCCCACCGGCTCAAAGTCCAGTCCGAATCGGGAAATACGAACCATCACCTCGATAACCCTTGACACGCGCCGCGCGGGTCGCCCCGCGCTGAATCCCATCGGGCGCCTGGGTTGGTATGCCTGGCGCACGCTCACCAGCGTCCGTTTCGCCGTCCTCCAGATCAGCATCCTCGCGATCGCTGGCGTGATCGGGACCGTCCTCACCCAGCTGCCGGCCTTTGCGCTCCACGACGCCCAGGCCTATTCAGACCAGATGGCGGAGATCCACGCGGCCTACGATCGGCTGTCGATCCTGGGCTTGAACATCGGACCGCAATTCGTGGACCTGGCGGAGCGCCTCGGGTTCTTCCGTGTCTTCTCGGCGCCGTGGTTCATCTTCATTCTGACCTTGCTCGTCGTGAGCATCGTCGTGTGCACGCTCAATCGAATTCCTGCGATGTGGCGCACCGCCCACCACGTGCGCGTGATCCAGGCGGCGCCATTCTTCGACCTGCGCCTGTCCGATAGGGCGCGCTTCACCAACGCTGACGACGCCTCCGCCGACGAGCTGGCGGCCGTTCTACGTGGACGGCACTTTCGCGTCAAAGAGGCCACGGTTGACCTGCCCGACGACTCGCTCGCGACCCCGATCCGCCACATCTATGGCGACCGCAACCAGTATCTCAAGCTCGCCACGCTGTTCACCCACCTCGGCCTGATCCTGTTCCTGGCCGGCGCCGCGGTGACAACGGCCCTGGGCTACGAGACGGTGGTGTTCCTGGGCGAGGGCCAGACAGCGCCTGTCCAGGCCGTGGGCACTCCCGACAATTTGCTCGTCAAGAACGTCCACTTCGAGGCGCCGACGCGGCCCGACGGCTCGTTCGCTGACTTCCGCACGGACCTGGCGGTGTACCGCAACGGACAGGAGGTCGCGCGCAAGATCATCCGCGTCAACGACCCGCTCGAGGTCGATGGCTACGTGTTCCACCAGAACACGTTCGGGCCGGCCGCCGAGCTTGCCATCCGTGATCCAGATGGCCAGCTCGTGTGGGACGGGCCGGTGCTGCTCGCCGGCGAGCTCGGCGGCCACCCGCAGGGCTTCATCACGATCCCCGGCTCGGGTCTCGGGCTTCTGCTGGTGCTCTACAGGACGGTCGATGGCATCCCGCTGCTGGCGATCACCGGCCTGGGCGAGACGGATACCCCGGATCAGACCAACATCGTCTTCCTCCGCACTCTCGGTCTAGGTGACACGAGCGAACCGGGCACAACCGCCGGCTATGCGGTCACGTGGGAGCACGCCGCCGCGTACACGGGCATGGTCATCAAGCGCGATCCCGGTCAGGGTCTCATCTGGGTCGCGTACCTGTCGCTGATAACCGGCCTTGTCCTGACTTTCTATTTCCCGCGCCGCCGGGTATGGGCACGGCTGCATGGCGATCACCTCGAGTTGGCCTTCCTGGGCGACCGGTACGTGAGCTCGGAAAGGGAGTTCGCCGCCCTTCTCGACGACCTCTCGGCTCGATTACGTAACCGTCCCGAGCGTCGTTTGCAACCCGTCGGCGGGGGTGGCTCGGCGTAGACTTCAAAGGCCGTGCGACGCCCGTTTTGGGCCGCCGCTCATGCGCTTTTTGGAGGGAATATCGGCAATGGTCATGGACGTCGCGGACAAGCCCGTCGCGCAAAGTAATGGCCACAACTCCGATACCACGAGCAACGGCACAGGACGCGCAGCGGCGCGTACTGCCGCGGCCGCCAACACCGCGCCAGGAGGAATCATGAGCCCGCGCCAGGCCGCGACCAGCGCGATCTCGAGCCACCGTGTCGCCTCGACCCAGGACTACCTGGAACACGCCGGCGCCGAGATCTACGGTCAGTATGTTTTCGGCGAAGCGGCCCAGCGGCAGTACCTCGCGAAGCCGATCTTCGCCAAGCTTCGGCGCACGGTTACCGGGCTCGAACCATTCGACCAGGCGATCGTCGACGCCGTCGCCCATGGCGTGAAGGAGTGGGCGATGGCGCACGGCGCCACGCACTACACGCACTGGTTCGTGCCCATGACCGGCTCCACGGCCGAGAAGCACGACTCGTTCCTGACGCCAACGGGTGAGGCACAGACCATCGCCGAGTTCTCGGGCAGGAACCTGCTCCAGGGCGAGCCAGACGCAAGCTCGTTCCCATCAGGTGGGATCCGGGCGACCTTCGAGGCGCGTGGCTACACCGCCTGGGACGTTACGTCGCCGATCTTCCTCCAGGTCGAGCCGAACGGCGTCACGCTCACCATCCCGACCGCGTATGTCTCGTTCACCGGTGAGGCGCTCGATTACAAGATCCCGCTGCTGCGCTCGCAGGACGCGCTGGGCAAGCAGGCGCTGCGCGTGCTGCGCTGGTTTGGAAACTCGGCCGCGACGCGCGTGTTCACGAACATCGGCCCTGAGCAGGAGTACTTCCTCGTCGACCGCCGTCTCGCGGAGCAACGTCCCGACCTCGTCCTGACCGGTCGCACTCTGTTCGGTGCGCCGTCCCCCAAGGGTCAGGAGCTGGAAGACCAGTATTTCGGCCCGATCCGCGAGCGGATCCTGGCGTTCATGATGGACCTGGACCGCGAGCTGTGGCGCCTCGGCATCCCTGCGAAGACGCGGCACAATGAGGTCGCACCGGCGCAGTTCGAGATGGCGCCCGTCTATGAGCCAACGTCCGTGGGCTCCGACCACAACATGCTCGTCATGTCGACGATGCGCAAGCTCGCCCAGCAGCACGGGCTGATGCTTCTCATCCACGAGAAGCCCTTCGCCGGAATCAACGGATCGGGCAAGCACAACAACTGGTCGATGTCGACAGACTCGGGCGAAAACCTGCTCGACCCGGGCAAGGATCCGCACTCCAACGCGCAGTTCCTTGCCTTCCTGCTCGGCGTGATCCGCGCTGTCAACGTGCACGCCGATCTACTTCGCGCATCGATCGCCGACGCCGGCAACGACCATCGCCTCGGCGCGAACGAGGCGCCGCCAGCGATCATGTCGATCTTCCTCGGGTCACAGCTCGAAGACGTCATCCACCAGATCGAGCAGGGGCCGGCGTCGGCCTCGAAGGATGGCGGGCAGCTCGACCTCGGCGTCTTCTCGCTGCCGGGCCTGCCGCGCGACGCCACCGACCGCAACCGAACTTCGCCGTTCGCCTTCACGGGCAACAAGTTCGAGTTCCGCGCAGTGGGGTCCTCGGCACCCATCTACTGGCCGCAGACAGTGCTGAACACCGCCGTCGCGGACTCGCTCAGCCAACTGGCTGATGAGCTCGAGAAGCTCCAGCCACAGGACTTCGACGGGCTCTCGGAGATCCTGTCCGAGATTGCCAGGGGGAATAAGCAAGTCCTCTTCGAGGGCAACGGCTATTCGGCCGAGTGGCACGCCGAGGCGGAGCGACGGGGCTTGCCGAACAACAAGACGACGGTCGACGCGCTTCCGGCGCTCGCTACGTCGAAGGCCAAGGGTGTCTTCGCGAAGTTCGGCGTGCTCTCGGAGCGTGAGCTCGCGGCGCGGTACGAGATCGCCTGGGAGCGCTACGTCAAGGTGAGCAACATCGAGGCCAGTGCCGCACTCGACATCGCTCGGACGATGATCCTGCCCGCCGCCGTTCGTTATCTCGGCCAGCTGTACGCCGTTGGAGCCGTCTCGCGCACGGTCGAGTCACTCTGTTCGCAGGTCGCCGAGCTCACCGACGAACTGAGCGCCGCCATCGATGCACTCGAGCACGCGCAGCACGCAGCGCACGAGGCTGGGTCGGTGCAGGACGAGGCGCGCGCCTTTGTCGACCAGGTGCTCCCGGCTCAGAGCGCGCTGCGCGACGCGGCCGACCGCCTGGAGACGCTGGTCGCCGACGACCTGTGGCCGCTGCCCAAATACCGCGAGCTGCTCTTCCAGTACTGAGGCTTGCGGCTACTCGCGTGCCATGAACGTCTACGTTGATCCGGTCGCTCAGGCGAGCGAATACCAGCAGTTGCTGCTGGGCTTGTTGGGCCTCGACGATCCAGCGGGGGTGCAGGCGGGAACACTCGCCGAGGCGCGCCGGCTTTTCGATGCGGCTGGTCCGGAGCTACGCACGCGTCCCGAGCCCAAAGAGTGGTCCGTCTTCGAGTGCTTTGCCCACATAGTTGACGCCGAGATCGTCTACAGCGGCCGCTACCGTTGGATCCTCGCGCACGACAAGCCCGACCTCCCCGGCTACGACCAGGACCTGTGGGTCGACGCGCTCCACGCTGACGGCCAGACGTCACCCGCGGAGCTGTTTTCGATCTTCGAGCCGCTACGGGCCGCCAACATCGCGCTCTGGCACCGCACGCCGCTCGAGCTGCGTGCCCGTTACGGCATTCATCGCGAGCGCGGACCGGAGAGCTACGACCTGTCGTTCAAGATCATCGCGGGGCACGACAGGTTCCATCTCGATCAGGCTCGCCGGACGCTCGAGCAGGTGCGCCCTGGCGGCTGAACCAACGCGTTGTTGGTGGGCGGATTCCGATCCGCTGCTTGCGGCCTACCACGACGAAGAGTGGGGCCGGCCTGTCGATGACGACATCCGATTGTTCGAGATGCTCACCCTCGAAGGGTTCCAGGCGGGCCTGTCGTGGCTGACGATCCTGCGCAAGCGCGAGGGCTTCCGTGCCGCGTTCCGCGGCTTTGACCCGCTGCTGATCGCCGTATTCGATGAAAGCGACCGTGAGCGACTGATGGCCGACGCGGGCATCGTCCGCAATCGCGCGAAGATCGACGCCACCATCGGCAACGCACGGGCGTTCCTCGCGGTCGTGGCTGAATTCGGTTCGTTCAAGGCGTACCTGGCGACGCTCGTCGCGCCGCCAGCGCCCCTGCCCTCCACGGCCGCGCCTGGGCTGTTGCCCGCTACGACCGCTGCGTCTGACGCCCTGTCGCGCGACCTGAAGCGCCGCGGCTTCCGCTTTGTGGGCTCAACGATCGTGTATTCGTTCATGCAGGCCGTCGGTCTGGTGAACGACCATCTGCCGGGGTGCTTCCTGTATCGCGGCTGACGCCCTCGCCCGGGCCTAACGGCCGCATGACGGCACTACCGTCACGAAGGCCGGTAAGTCCCTCTCTGAGCCCGATGCATTGGGCAACGAGTCTGCGGAGTTCCGAATCTCACGCTCAAAGGGGAGCGCGCGGGGTGTTTGCGAGCCCGAACCGGCGCTTCCTCACTGACTTAGGGCGTCTGGTGACGGTAATGCCGTCACCGCGATGGCCAAGTGCGGTTGCGACCTAGTCCCCGTCAGCCGTGAAGCCCGCGACTATTCGTCGCGGCGCGCACCCATCATCTC
>JBBDRY010000003.1:0-2975 GCA_040905225.1 Chloroflexota bacterium
CTCTACCTGATGAACCTTCCCGAGCGCGCATAGCCCTCTAGCATCCGCCTCGTGACAGTCGAGAGTTCGAGCCGCCCAACCGGGCACGTGCTCCAGGTCAACCTTTCGAGCGGTGGCATTCCGAAGACGCCGGTCGAGCGTGCGTGGGTCGACGTCTTCGGACTGAAGGGTGACGAGCACGACGAGCGGACCGTTCACGGCGGGCCGCACCAGGCCGTATGCCTCTACGGCATAGAGGCCATCGAGCGGCTCCAGTCGGAAGGGCATCCCGTCGAACCAGGGAGCGTCGGCGAGAACCTGACGACGGCCGGTGTCGAGTGGTCCACCCTGCCCGTCGGCACTCGCGCACGGATCGGCGCGACACTCGAGCTCGAGGTCGCCAGCGCTGCCACGCCGTGCAAGACACAGACCCGCAACTTTGCCGACGGCCGGTTCGCCCGGATGTCGATCGACCTCCATCCTTCGGACAGCCGGATGTACGCGCGCGTGCTGACCGAGGGTGAGGTCAAGCCGGGTGACCAGATCACCATCCTGCCCCCGGCGCCCGATTCGCGCGCCGCGGATGAAGTGGTGCTGTATCGGCTGGACCGAGCCGAGACCAAATCGAGCATCGCGGCGTGGCGCGCGGCCCGAGAGGCTGGCTTCGAGATCGACATCGTCGAAGACGGCGACATCGCGATGGCCTCCGCGCCCGCCATCGGTGGACCCGCATTCAATAACGCGTCGGGATTGGCCCACTACCCGAACCTGGTCGAGATGGCGACGGATTTCTACGACAAGCATCGGTCCCCGGGCTGGCTATGGATGGACGGCCCACCGTGGGCAGGGGCTGAGCCGGACCTCACGCTCACGGTCTTCGCCGCACATCCCACGGCCGTCGCGTACTCAGCGGGCGTGGACAAGCTCACGATCCGGATCATCGGCCGTGAGGACGCGGCTGCGTTCGTTGGTGTCGGGTCAGGCACCATGGCGAATAGCGGCCTCACGACTCCAGACGCCATCAATCCTTGGCCGGGCGTTTACGAGCGGCTCGCCAGGTGGCCCCATCGGTTCCTGTTCCTCGCCGAGCTGGACGGCAAGCCCGTCGGCACTGCCTCTCTGCACGTCCACGGACGAACCGGCTGGCTGCGCGCCGCGGTGGTCGAACCGAAAGCGCGCGGGCGCGGTATCCAGCGCGCTCTCATTGCGGCACGCGCCAAGCACGCGAGCGAACTGGGCTGCGACCTGGTCGGCTCTTGGGCGGAAGCAAACGGCCCGAGCAGCGCAAACCTGGAACGGACGGGCATGCGCGCCATTGGCACGCGCGGGAACTACGCCTACCAGCCTGCGGGGGTCGCGGTCCTGAATGCCTGACCTGCTGATCGTCGATCGCACCGGCCCGGGCGGCGTCATCGCGCGCGTGAGCCTGAGCCGGCCGGAAGTACACAACGCGTTCAATGCCGATCTCATCGGCGAGCTGCGTCATACCTTCCGCAAGCTGGCAGACGAGCCCGCCAGCCAATTGCGCATCGTCGTTCTCTCGGGCGCGGGTCCCAGTTTCTGCGCCGGCGCCGACGTGACGTGGATGCGCGCCAGCCTTGGCCTGAGCAAGGAGCAGAACGAGCAGGACGCGATGGTCATGGCCGAGATGTTCGACGCGATCGACCGTTGCCCCGTCCCTGTGATTGCACGCGTCCACGGCGCGGCACTCGGCGGCGGCATGGGCCTCTGCGCGGTGAGCGACCTCGTGATCGCCGAGGCGGGTGCGAAGTTCGGGTTTACCGAGACTCGCCTGGGCATCTTGCCCGCTGTGATCAGTCCGTTCGTGATCGCCAAGATCGGCGAGACGCACGCGCGCGCGCTGTTTCCGACGGGCAAACGTTTCGACGCCACGAGAGCCCTGCGCATCGGGCTCGTACACGAGGTGGTCGAGGGCACCGACGCCCTCGATGGCGCAGTCACCTCAGCCGTCGATGACGTGCTGGCGGCGGGCCCTACCGCCGCGCGGGCGGCAAAGGCAATCGTGCGCGAGGTCCGCGGCCTGCCGCACGAATCGACCCGCTGGCACACCGCACGCCGCATCGCGACGCAACGGACGAGCTCGGAGGGCCAGGAAGGGCTGCGGGCGTTCCTCGAGAAGCGCGATCCCGCGTGGAAGGAGCTGGACGGTACCGGCTGAGCCGCCTGCGGATTCTGTCCTGTTGCCGCGGCACGCGCGACGGCGCCCGAAGGTGTCATCCGGATGGCGAAATCGGGTCATAGCGACACGGCCTCCTCCATCCGCACAGTCCTCGTGCAGCCATCCGTGCTGTACGACGCAGCCCTGCGTCGGCCGTGGGGATCAACGGGATGTGCGTTCCGATGGAGGAGCTGACTCGGCCCGGCTGGGCGAACCAACGCGCTGGGCTGCGGCGCGCACTGCTTCTGTTGGCTGCCGCGGCGCTCGTGCTGCCGATGGTCCAGGCAACGGCAGGCGCCGAGGTGACTCTGACCGGCCGCGTTGAGCTTGATCACGGCGACCAGTTCGCGACCGGGCAGTCAGTCGCATACACGATGCTCAACACGGGCCGTGAGCGGGTGCTGCTCAAAGGTTCTGCGGCACGAAACCTACATCCCGGAACCCGCATTCGTGCGCATGGTCGAAAACGCGGTAACACGCTCGTGCTGAGCGGCGACAGCGGCGCGGTCACGCTCGGCGCCGGTGGCGCGGCTCTGACCAGCCAGGAGTCGTACTCGAGCGCAGGCATGACCGCAGGTACCGCGGCCACGGGCAAACGAATCGCGGTGCTGCTGGTCAACTTCGTCGAGCCCACGCCAACCCCATCGCCGACTCCCACCCCGACACCACAGCCGACGGTCGACCCGACGCTCGAGCCGTCCTTTGAGCCGACGCTCGACCCAACGCCGACCTCGACCGCCGACCCGAGTCCGTCGGCAGCGGTCGATGTCAGCCCGTTGCCGACTGTCGATCCCTCGCCGACTGTCGATCCCTCGCC
>JBBDRY010000003.1:3075-7639 GCA_040905225.1 Chloroflexota bacterium
TCGATGTCAGCCCGTTGCCGACTGTCGATCCCTCGCCGACTGTCGATCCCTCGCCCACTGTCGATCCCTCGCCGACTGTCGATCCCTCGCCGACTGTCGATCCCAGCCCAACGCCACCGCCTCCTCCCGTTGAGCCGTGGACGAAGAACCATGTGCGCGGCGTGTTCTTCACCAACTACCGCTCGGTCGCCTCCTACTACGGTGAGCTCTCGGACGAGAAGATGTCGATCACTGGCGACGTGTTCGGCTATTTCACACTGACAATGAGCACCGCTTCGTGCGACTACGGCGCGTGGGGGAAGGCGGCGCGCGCGGCCGCGACGACGAGCGGCATTGACCTGAGCACGTACACCAACGTGGTCCATGCCTTTCCCAAGCAGCCGGCCTGCTGGTGGGCCGGATTGGCCAGCCTGCCGGGCCGCAACACCTGGATCAACGGTGCGATGTCGGTCTATGTGACCAGCCACGAACTCGGTCACAACTTCGGCGTGCATCACGCGGCGACCATCTCGTGCACCAGCGGCGGCGTGCGCGTCGCCTACTCTCGTAACTGCTCGACCAGGGAGTACGGCGACCCCTTTGACGTGATGGGCTACACCGGCCAGCGGCACATGCACAGTTGGCATCGCTGGCAGCTTGGCTACCTGGGCACCAGCGACGTCCAGACGGTCAGCGCCCACGGCCGATTCCGTGTCGCCACGGCCGAGCTGGCCGGGGGGACTCCGCGCGTCCTGCGCGTGCTCAGGCCGTCGGGCGACTACTACTACCTCGAGTTCCGTCAACCTTTCGGCAGGTTCGACAATTTCGCTGCGACATCGGCCGCGGTCAACGGGGTGAGCCTCCGCATCGCGCCCGATTTCAGCCGCTCACTCTCGAAGCTGATCGACACCACACCCGAAACGAGCACGTACTTCGACTCGGCGCTGGCGGTGGGCCGGACGTTCTCTGACACGATCAACCAGATCTACGTAACCACGCTTGCCATCGGTCCTTCCGGAGCCGACGTGCTGATCCAGGCCGGTCCGGACTCGGTCCCGCCAGCCATGCCGACCGATCTGCGGGCGGGTACTGCCGCCGACGGGTCGATCACACTGGAGTGGTCGCCGTCGACCGACGACGCCGTGGTGACCGGCTACTCGCTCAGCCGCGACGGAGTGCGCATCGCCACGGTAGACGGCACGATGTTCACCGACGCCGGGCTGCCCCAGGACGCCATCTACCGCTACCAGGTCGCGGCGCTGGACAGATCCAACAGCAGCCCGGCAGCCGAAGTCGAGATTTACCTGCCTGACACTTCGCCTCCGGACGCGCCGGACTGGGTAACTGCCGCGGCAACCGGTGATCACTCAGTGGCACTGTCCTGGGGACCCGCCAGCGACAACGTCGGCGTGGTGGCCTATTCGGTCACGCGCGATGGCACCGACCTGGGCACGACGGCGGGCACGACCTACTCTGACGACGCGGCTCCCGACGGTCAGCCTGCCAGTTATGCGTTGCGCGCCATCGACGCCGCCGGCAACGTAAGCGGTCCTGCCACGGCCGACGTTTCGCTGCCCGATGTCACCGCCCCGGAACTGATCGGCGAGCTCAGCCTGAGCATCCGTGCGCCTTCCTCGGTCAGCCTTTCGTGGGCGGAGGCGACCGACAACGCCGGCGTCAATGGCTACCGCATCAGCCGCGACGGCGCCGCGCCGGCCACCGTGGTCCAGCCGGGCTATGTCGACGAGAGCGTCGATCAGGCACGCATGTACGAGTACAGCGTTATCGCGTTCGACGCGGCTGGTCATGAAAGCGCGACGCTGATGGCGACAATCTATGTGCCCGACGTCACACCGCCGACGGGACCCACCGCCGTATCGGCCTCACTGACCGGCCCGGGCTCGGTAAACCTTGACTGGGACGCGGCCAGCGACAACGTAGGCGTCGACCAGTACCTCGTCTGGCGCGACGGCGCACTCGTTCTGACGACTGCGGGCCTGGGCGCCGCCGACATTGCAGTCGAGGAAGGCCGCACGCACAGCTTCGCGGTGCAGGCCGTGGATGCTGCCGGCAACTCCGGTGACCCGGCGATCGTGGAAGTCGCCGTGCCGGACGTGACAGCTCCGCAGCCCGTGCCCAGCCTGGCCGCCACTGCATCGGGCGAAAGTTCGACGCTCATCAGCTGGAGCCCGGCGGCCGACAACGTGGGCGTGGCCGGCTATGTCGTGAGCCGCGACGGCGTCATGGTCGCGACGGTGTCCGGCTCGACTACCAGTTACGCGGAAACTGCGCTTGCGTCGGATGCCACGTACGTCTACTCCGTGGCAGCCCAGGACGCCGTAGGCAACACGAGTCAGCCGGTCGAGGCCACCGTGACGCTGGTTTCGGTCGACAAGACGCCGCCGACGGCGCCGACGAACCTCAAGGCGCAGCCCATTGGCGGACGGCGGATCAGCCTTACCTGGGCCGCGAGCACGGACGACCGCCCGGGTACGATCCGCTACCGGGTCTTCCGCGGCACGAAGCGGATCGCCACAGTAACGACGCTGTCGTACGTCGACCGACCGGCGACCGTGGGCACCTATCGCTATCGCGTGCGGGCCGTGGACGCGGCCGGAAACGTGAGCGCCTTCAGCATTAGCGTTTCCGCGTACGCCGCTCGCACGGTGCGCTAAGCCCGCGGATTGACATGTAACACGACAAACGCGACATTCGAGTCGTGAGCGACGCTGTTGGACCAGGCGAGGCGGCGCGACGGCTCGGCGTAAGCACCCGCACGGTGCAGCGCTGGTTGCGCGAGGGCCGGCTGCCACAGGTGCGCGTTGGCTCCCATGTGAAGGTCGATGCCAGCGCACTGCCTCCCGCAGATTCCGAATTCACTGAGGGCGGAGCGGCTGTCCCCCGCAAGATCGACCGACTTCTCGTGGCGAATCGCGGCGAGCTCGTGGTTCGCATTGCCCGCACGTGCCGGCAGTTGGGCATTCGGAGCCTTGCGCTGGTCGCTGACGACCAGGCGCGTGCGTGGTGGACCGGCGCCGCGGACGAGGTCGTGCCGCTTCGAGGGAGCTATCTCGACGGGCACGCGATCCTGGATGCCGCCCGCGCGGCGGGAGCCAATGCCATCCACCCGGGCTATGGGTTCCTGGCCGAAAACCCGGAGTTCGCGGCCGCGGTGACAGAGGCGGGCCTGGTCTGGATCGGGCCCCCACCTGCTGCGATGCGTGCCCTCGGCGACAAGGCCGCGGCCCGACATCTCGCGACACAGGTCGGGGTGCCGGTCCTGCCCGGATACGACGGCGAGGAGCAGTCCGACGCGCGACTCAAGAGGGAGGCGGCCAGGATTGGCTTCCCGGTGCTCGTCAAGCCGAGCGCGGGCGGTGGCGGCAAGGGGATGCATGTCGTCTCTGCCGCGCCGGAGATGTCCGAGGTGCTCGCCCGCGCTCGGCGCGAGGCGGCCGCGGCATTCGGCGACGAGCGGCTGATCCTCGAGAGATACCTGCCGCGGCCGCGGCACATTGAGGTCCAGTTCCTGGCCGATATGCACGGCAACGCCGTCCATCTGGGCGAGCGCGAATGCTCGCTCCAGCGCCGCCACCAGAAAGTAATCGAGGAAGCGCCGTCTCCAGCGGTCACCCCTGATCTGCGGGAGCGCCTTGGGCGAGCGGCGCTTGCGCTCGCGGGCGCCGCTGGATACGTGGGCGCGGGCACGGCCGAGTTCCTGCTCGAGACTGACGGCAGCTTTCACTTCCTGGAAGTCAACGCGCGGCTTCAGGTGGAGCATCCCATTTCCGAGGCGGTCACCGGCCGCGATCTGGTGGCCGATCAGATCTCCATCGCGGCGGGGCAGAGGCTGGCTGTCGGGCAGTCAGACATCCGATTTGACGGTCATGCAATCGAGGCCAGGCTCTACGCGGAGGATCCGAACGCGGGCTTCGTGCCCGCCTCCGGGGAGATCGTGGACCTGCGCTGGCCCGACGCGGACGGCGTCCGCATCGACTCGGGCATCGGGCAGGGTGACGTGGTCGGCACGAAGTACGACCCGCTGTTGGCGAAGCTGATCGCGCACGGCGCCGATCGCAACGAGGCGCTCGACCGCCTCGCTTCGGCCCTTGAACAGACCAGAGTCCTCGGCGTGACCACGAACCGCGGCTTCCTGCGCTGGCTGCTGGCGGATCCCGACGTCCGCAACGGCGAAATGTTCACGAGCCTGATCGACGAGCGCTGGCGCCCGGACGAGGACCTGTCACCAGGTGCATGGCAAACGACGGCTCTGGCGCTGGGACAGCATGCTCAACCAAAGGCAGGCGCGCCACTCGGCTTCCGGCTCAATGCGCCGGCGCAGATTCGCATAGAGATCGAGGGCGAGGACCATGCGGTCGAGCTTGATGCGCGAAGCGCGACGGGCCTGACCTGGGCGCCAATCGACGACACGTCGGTCGTGGTAGACATCGACGGTCGTGCCGTGACGGCTCGGCTCGCTCCGGCTCCGACCGTCGAATCGGCCGCCCGCCACGCTGCACACGAGGGCGTCAGAGGCCAGAGCGTGACCGCTCCCATGCCAGGGACCGTCCTGCAGGTCCGGGTA
>JBBDRY010000003.1:7739-8935 GCA_040905225.1 Chloroflexota bacterium
CAGAGGCCAGAGCGTGACCGCTCCCATGCCAGGGACCGTCCTGCAGGTCCGGGTATCGGAAGGAGAGGAGGTCGAGGCCGGCCAGGTGCTCGTGTTGCTCGAGGCGATGAAGATGGAAAACGCCGTGCCCGCGCCGGGGCCTGGAGTCGTCTCTCGCGTTCTGGTGGAGGCCGGCCAACAGGTCCGGCGAGGGGAGACGCTCGTTGAGCTCGCCTAGACTCGGGCCGCCGATGAATTACCCAGCCCGCGTCCGGATCTACGAGGTTGGCCCGCGCGACGGCCTTCAGAACGAAGCCGAGCCGATCCCGACAGGGGCCAAACTTCGGTACATCCAACTGCTGCGCACGGCGGGTCTGCGCGAGATCGAGGCCACGAGCTTCGTTTCAGCGCGGGCAATCCCACAGCTCGCGGACGCCGATGAGCTCATGGCGGGCCTCTTGAGTGACGGGAGCAACGATGGCGTGCGCTACCCGGTGCTCGTCCCGAACATGCGCGGCATGGAGCGTGCGGAGGCGGCCGGCGCGTCTGCGCTCGCCGTCTTCACCGCCGCCAGTGACGAGTTCACGAAGCGCAACATCAGCATGACTATCGACAAGTCGCTGGCCGCGTTCGCACCAGTCCTGGAGCGCGCGACGACCCTCGGTTGGTGGAAACGCGCCTACGTCTCGACCGCGTTCGGCTGCCCGTTCACAGGGGCGGTCGCTATCGATAGCGTCGTGGACGTTTCGATGCGCCTGGTCGAACTGGGCGCTACAGAGATCTGCCTCGGCGACACCATCGGAGTCGGCGTGCCCAGCCAGGTCCACGAGCTCACGGCCGCGGTCATCGCTGCCGGGCTCACGCTGAGCCAGCTCGCGTATCACTTCCATGACACGCGCGGCACCGCGCTGGCCAACGTGATGGCCGGGCTCGAGGACGGCGTGACCTGCTTCGACTCGTCGACCGGCGGCACGGGCGGCTGCCCGTACGCTCCGGGAGCGGCTGGAAACCTCGCCACGGAGGACCTGGTCTACCTGCTGGACGGCCTGGGGATCGACCACGGCGTGGACTTGCACGGCGTTCTCGAGGCGGCGCGTTTCATCACTGGCGCTCTGGGCAAGCCACTGGCCAGCAAGGTCGGCCAGGCAGGCGGGTGGGACAGCGCGACGGGCCAACGCCAAACCTGATCCGGCTCGCACCCGCCGCGAGCGGTGGGC
>JBBDRY010000003.1:9035-13779 GCA_040905225.1 Chloroflexota bacterium
GTGGCGACCGACGCCCTGCCGGAGCGCACGCTCGCCCTGTTCCCGGGCAGTGACTACAAGAACCGGTTCGGGACGGTCACGGTGCCCTCAGAACCGACCGGAGTCGAAGTTACGACCTTCCGGCGCGACCACCGCTATGCCGATCACCGGCGGCCGGATTCGGTCACCTTCACCGATTCGCTTGAAGAAGACCTTGCCCGGCGCGACTTCACCGTCAACGCGATCGCCTGGGGTCGATCTGCCGAGGAAGGCGCCGAGCCGCACTGGGTCGACCCAACCGATGGGCTGGCCGACCTGCGAGCGGGGGTCCTGCGCGCTGTAGGCGATCCACAAGTCCGATTTGATGAGGATGCGCTGCGCCTGCTTCGAGCCGCCCGGCTGGCGGCCCAACTCGGCTTCGAGATCGAGCCGCAGACCCGCGCCGCGATGTCCGCCACGGCAGAGACCGCCCGCTGGGTGTCGAGCGAGCGCGTCGGCGGCGAGCTGGACAAGATGGTCATGGCCGACCCTCCGTCGCAGGCATTCGCGATCCTCGCTGACACGGGTGTGCTCGAACACGTGCTGCCCGAGCTGGCGAAGCAGCGCGGGGTGCCACAGGACAAGGTCACCGGCCACGACCTGTGGGGCCACTGCCTGGCGACAGTCGATGGAGCCGCCACCGTGGACCCGGGCAACCGACGGCTTCGCCTCGCGGCGCTGCTGCACGACATAGGCAAGCCGCCCACTTTCGCCGACGGCCACTTCATCGGCCACGACGAAGAGGGCGCCAGGATGGCCGAGGCGCTGCTCACGCGCCTGGCCTTCCTGCGACAGGACGTGCTCTACGTGACGGCGCTGATCGCCAATCACATGTTCAGCTACGAGCGGCGCTGGTCAGCGGCCGCGGTTCGACGTTTCCTCCGCCGCATCGGCCGGGAGCGGATTGACGACCTGATCAAGCTGCGCCGGGCGGACAACATCGGCAGCGGCCTTGCGCCCGAAGCGGGCGATCTGGACGAGCTGACCGCACGAGTCGCGGCGGAGCTGGCAGCCGGCTCGCCACTCACCCTGCGCGAGCTCGCCATCAACGGCGACGATCTCGTGAACGGCCTGGGCATCGCACCGGGCCCAGTCGTGGGCGAGTTGCTAGAGCGCCTGCTTGGATCGGTCATCTCGGACCCTGCGCGCAACACGCGCGAGCAGCTCCTGGCCGAGGCACGGTCCTGGACCGGTCGCGCAGGTATGGTCGCCCAATGATCGAGGCACTTCTCCAAGCAGAGCGACTACTCGTCCACGGCATGGTCGACCAGGCCGAGCGCATCTACGCGGGCGCGCTCGAGCAGGATCCACTCAACGCGATCGCGGTCGTCGGGCTGGCACGCGTCGCGCTCGAGCGCGACGACGACCAACTGGCGTACGCGCACGCGCGCAGGGCGCTCGAGATCGACCCGCAGAACGCGGCCGCCCTGCGGCTCGAGGCTCGACTGGCGGAGGTGTTCGCCACAGCGGCGTCCGCGAACCCGCATCAGGGGGAAACCGCCACGGCCGCCCTAACCACCCCCGGACCCGACGCCCGCCCGTCCGAGCAGTTCGTCTTCACACGTAATCCATCGATGGCCGACCATCTGGATATGGAAGAGCGCCGCAAGCCACAGGCAGAGGAAACCGAGTGAGAGTCCTCGTCACCGGCGGCGCGGGGTACGTTGGCAGCGTCACGGTGGAGCGCCTGGTGGCGGAGGGACACTCCGTCACCGTGCTCGACTCGCTGATGCGCGGCCACCGCGCCGCGGTGCCCGCAGAGGCGCGCCTCGTTGAGGGTGACCTCGCCGACCGCCAACTGGTCGAGGGCATGCTGCGGGACGACTCGATCGAGGCCGTGCTTCACTGCGCCGGCAGGTCGCTGGCGCCCGAGTCGGTAGCCGACCCGGCAATCTATTTCGACACCAACGTCGTCGCAGGGCTCGCGCTACTCGACGCGATGCGCGCGACCGGTGTCAGCCGGATCGCTTTCTCGTCGAGCGCGGCCGTATACGGCGTCGCGGAGTCGGCCGTGATCGAGGAGGATCACCCGCTTCGACCGATCAACGCGTATGGCGAGACCAAGCGTGCCTTCGAAGGTGCGCTCGACTGGTACGCCCGGGCGTACGACATGGCCGCCGTTTCGCTGCGCTACTTCAACGCCGCCGGCGCGTCCGAGGAGCGCGGCGAGGACCACCGACCCGAGACCCACCTGATCCCGAACATGCTCCTGGCAGCGCTCGGCGGCGAGCCCCTCAAGATCTTCGGCACCGACTACGACACCGCGGACGGAACGTGCATGCGCGACTACATCCACGTGCTAGACCTGGCCGACGCTCACATCTCAGCGCTCGAGATGACGGCGGACGTCAGCGCGACCCACATAGCCTGCAACCTTGGCTCAGGGTCGGGCTTCAGCGTGCTCGAGATGCTGCGCGCGGCGGAAGCCGTGGTGGATCGGGAAGTGCCTCACTCGTTCGGCCCGCGCAGGCCAGGCGACCCCGCGGTCCTCGTCGCCTCGAACGCGAAGGCGCGCGAGCTGTTGGGCTGGCAGCCACGCCGCGGGACGCTCGATGAGATGATTGGCAGTGCCTGGCGCTGGCACCAGGCACATCCCGGTGGGTATGACGAATGAGACGACCTGAGGCGCTGGCACCAATCCCTGACAACCCGCGCGAGTGGCGGCCGCAGATGGTGAAGCAGGGCCGCTATGTGCCCGAGGTGATCGATCCCATCCTCGAGCCGCTCTGGACCGGAACGCGCGTCCTCGCCTTCTACCGCGACTCGGTCAACGCGGACGAATGGGGCGATGTCGAGGTCATCGACGAATACGGCGACGACGCGATGCTGGATGCCCCCCAGGCTGTCGACCAGCTGCGCCGCGCGATCGGCGCGAGTGAGGCCGTGATCGACGGCGTGATAACGCGGGAGGCCACCGCCGGCGGTGAGAACACCGCGATAGGCCTCTTCCCGACGGTCAATCCGATCCGCAAGTTCTTTCTCGGCGGCACGGCCGAGAGCGACGTCAAGTACGAGCCACGCGGGCCACGGCGGGAAGGTGTGGCAGCGTTCGTCGCGATCGATCTCCTCAGCCTGGATGGCCAGCCGCTGTTCGACATAGCGTTGCTGGAACGCAAGCGCCTGCTCGAGTCGCTCATCACCCAGAGTGAGCTCGTGCGCCTTTCGCCGTGGGTACGGCCGCCGGTTCGGACGTGGTTCAACACGTGGCGCAGCGCCGGCTTCCGCGGGCTCATCATGAAAGCCTCGAACAGCCGCTACCGCCCCGGAACGGAGACAGTCGAGTGGGCGCGGGTCGAGAGGATGCCGCGGCGCTGACCAGGTCGACACGCACGCGCGCATGGCCGCTCGTCATTCGACGAGCAACCGAACAGGATCACGACGCTGTCCTGGCGTTCGCCAGCGGGACCTGGGAAGGCTGGGACTACATCCCGAACGCGTGGCCGGTCTGGCTGCACGCGTCCGATGGAGCGTTCCTCGTCGGGACCGTCGGCGAGTCGCCTGGCGCGGGACGCGAGCCCCTGCTTGATGCCGAAGGGAGCCCGCTCGACGTCGGTCAGGTGGTGGCCATCACTCGCGTGGCAATGGTTTCCGAGAGCGAGGCGTGGCTCGAGGGCATCCGTGTTGACCCACGCGTACGCGGGATGGGTGTCGCGGCCGATCTCCAGGTGGCCGAGCTCCAGTGGGTCGCTGCCCAGCGCGCAGACGTCGTGCGTTACGCGACGGGCGGCGAAAACGAGGCTTCGCACCGTCTTGGGGCGCGAGACGGGATCAAGGTCATTGCCCGATTCCGCGGCTGGTGGTGGAGCGCGACGGGCTCGGCTGAGGACGACGATCACGACCCGAGCGCGTTCGAGGAAGCTATCCACCTCGCGGCAACGGAGCGGCGCCGGGAAGCGCTGAAGCGGCTCGGTGAGGCAAGGATGATCGTGGCTGCCGAGCGTGACGACATCGACGATCTGTGGCGTCGGCTTACAGCCGACCCGACGTTCACGGCCGGGCAGCGATTGTTCGAGGCTCGATCGTGGGCCATGGCCGAGTTGACCGAGGCAGCCTTCAGGCGCCACGTCGAGCGCGGCGAGGTCGTCGTGAGTCGCGAACCCGTCGCCGACGGTGGCTGGGCGATCGCGATCCTCGTCGGAGAGCAACTTCCCTCAGAAGATTCGGCCCTGCGGCTCGCCCTGTTGTGTGGCGATGGTCCATCTGCCGCGGCGCTCGCCGACGAGATCCGTCGTCTGGCCGGCCATTCGATCCGATTCCGCGTTCCCGCCGAAGCACCCATGATCACTGGGCACGAGAAGCGCTTTCGCGAAGCAGGCTTCGTGACGCGCGACTGGGAGATGCACCTCCTCGCCCGCCAGATGCACGACGGCCAGCCGATCCCAGCCGCAGATCCCGCGCGTCTCGTGCTTGCCGACACACCCGCGCGCATAGAGCCGCCACGCTGGTAGCTTTGTCCAATGCCGAAACAGGAACGTGATCCAGGCCGTGGCCAGCTCCGCCGCCG
Source organism: Chloroflexota bacterium (assembly GCA_040905225.1). GTDB lineage: Bacteria > Chloroflexota > Limnocylindria > Limnocylindrales > CSP1-4 > JALYGJ01. Next base: position 13,558 of record JBBDRY010000003.1, read on the forward strand.
AAGTGCGCGGGCGTGGCGCGACCAGGAAAATCCAACCGGGCCGGGACAGGGCAAGGACGAGCCCGCGGATGAACCCGAAGCCTCCGTTGACGAGGCGGTGGGGCGAGTTCAAGCAGAGGCGCCCCAGGAACCCCACGTGGACGAACCCGTGAACGCAGGACCCGGCGGCGGCGGTGCCACGGAATCGGCCGGCCGCGCCAAGCATCACGAAGGCCTCCACGG
>JBBDRY010000004.1:0-2191 GCA_040905225.1 Chloroflexota bacterium
GGTCGGGGCGACCCTGACTCCCGACCAGATCCCCGACAGCAACAGCGTCGGCCTTGCCGCGCAGTCAAGGGAAGCCGGCGCTGACATCCGCTCTCTCGGTATCGCGTCGGACAACCTGGCTGACGTGGTCGACCGCCTGACCCTTGGACTTGCCTGGGCGGACGTCGTGGTTGTGAGCGGGGGCGTATCGGTGGGTGCCCACGACGTGGTCAAGGACGCGTTCGACGCCGTGGGGCAGGTCGACCTTTGGCGGGTCGCCGTGCAGCCGGGCAAGCCGCTGGCATTCGGCCGCGGACGGGCGCAGGGGCGCGACGGGGAGGTGCTGATGTTCGGACTCCCGGGGAACCCGGTCAGCAGCTTCGTCACGTTCGAGCTTTTCGTTCGACCGGTGTTGCGACGGCTGCGCGGCCTGGAGGACCTCGTCGGCCGGGACTACGTTCGCGCCACGCTGACTGAGCCGGTCACCAAGTCACCCGGCCGGCGTGCCTTTCTGCGTGTCCGGCTGGCAGGCAACGACCAGGACGGCTGGACGGCGTCGCTGGCGGGCGGGCAGGATTCGCACGTGCTCTCGGCCCTGGCAGCAGCGAACGGACTGGCGATCGTCTCCGAGGACGACGACTCCCTTCCACAGGGCGCAGAAGTCGAGGTGATCAGGCTCCGATGATGTCCGATAGGCCACCCCGGAAGCCCGACCAGTCCCGCCGCGAACGGCGCAGGCTGACGCATGTCAGCCGGAGCGGGCGACCGCGTATGGTCGATGTCAGCGACAAGCCCGCTACCGCCCGTCGCGCCGTGGCCGAGGCATTCGTGAGCGTCGAGCAGGAGACACTGACTGCGATCATCGATGGCGCGGTAAGCAAGGGCGATGTGTTGACGGTCGCCGAGATGGCCGGAGTGATGGGCGCCAAGCGAACTGCCGAGTTGATCCCGCTGTGTCATCCCATCCCCTTGACCGACCTAGTCGTTGAGATCACGCCCGATCGCGCGGCCAGCGGGCTCCGCATCCGCGCAACGGCCGCGACGGTGGCTCCAACTGGCGTCGAGATGGAGGCCCTCACCGCCGCGTCGGTGGCGGCACTGACGGTCTACGACATGGTCAAGGGCGTTGACCGAGGGGCGCACATCCGCGACATCAAGCTGCTCGAGAAGTCGGGCGGAAAGTCCGGCGAGTGGCGGCGTCCAGAGCCCGCTGCACCGGTTGTGCCATCCAGCACAGCGAAACCGCGTTCGTTCCGCAGGCGCGTGAACGGGTGAAGCGAGCGGCCCTCGTACTCACCATCAGCGACGGCGTGACCGCTGGCACGCGCGTCGACGAGAGTGGTGAGGCGCTCGCCCAGCGGCTGGCTGAACTCGGCTTCTCGGTCGAACGCGCCGTCGTGCCGGACGAGGCGGAAGAGATTGCCGGAGCCGTCGCCCTGGCGAGTACGCGCGTCGATCTCGTGGTAAGCACCGGCGGCACCGGCCTGGGACCCAGGGACAGGACGCCGCAGACGCTCCATGGCCTGCTCGACTACGAGATCACCGGGTTCGGGGAGCAGATGCGTGCCTACGGTCGCGGCAAGACGTCGATGGCCGACCTGTCGCGCAGCATGGCCGGCGTCCTCGGCTCGACCCTGGTGATCGCGATGCCCGGAAGTCGGGGAGGTGCTCTCGATTCCCTGGCCGCGGTGGAGCCCATCCTCGAACATGCGCTCGAAACCCTCGGCGGCCGCACCCAGCACGCCGAGAGCGGCGAATGATCGAGCACATCCCGCTCTACCCGCTCGCGCCGGTGGTGTTCGTGGTGGCGGTCGTGCTCTTCGGTCTGCTGATGGCCCGTCACCTGAGGGTCTTCGCCTTCGCGCGGCCGGCGCCCGTTGGCGACGAGCCGGGTCGCCTCCAGTCGCTTTTCGTCTATTCCATCGCGCAGGTGCGGATGTTCCGCGACCTGGACGCCGGCCTGCTCCACGCGGCGATCTTCTGGGGTTTCGTAGTCCTGACCGTCGGGACAGCAGACCGGGTCGCGTTCGGCGTTGTCCAGGCCATCTTCCGTACGCCGCTGGATGGCTGGCTGTGGCGGTTGCTCGTTCTCGGCCAGAACATGTTCGTGCTGACCGTGCTCGGCGCCGTGGCCTATGCGCTGTTCAGGCGGCTGGTGTGGCGCTACCCGCGTCGCACGACGCTCTCGCGCGACGGTGTCGTCATCCTGCTG
>JBBDRY010000005.1:0-13200 GCA_040905225.1 Chloroflexota bacterium
AGACCGCGGAGCCCGCGCCGATCAATAGATGGGCGTGAGCCAGTCGCTGTAGGCGGGAATGCGCCCGCGGACGACATCGAAATAGAGGGTCGCCAGCTGACGCGTGATCGGGCCAACCTCGCCCGTCCCGACAGGCCGATGGTCGATCTCGACGACCGGCGAGATCTGTGCACCGGTGCCGCACAGGAACACCTCGTCCGCGATGTACAGCTCCGAGCGGTCGATCGACCGGACGACGGTCTCGATGCCCATCTCCTCGCGCGCCAGCTGCATCAGCGCAGTGCGCGTGATGCCCTCGAGGATGTCGTCGGTCACCGATGGCGTCACTAGCTTGCCGTCGCGAACCATGAACAGGTTCTCGGCGCTGCCCTCCGAAACATGCCCGTCGGTCGTCAGGACGATCGCCTCGTCGTAACCGTTCAGCACCGCCTCGGTCTTCGAGAAGGCACTATTCGCATATCCGCCCACGATCTTGGCGCGTGCTGGCAACGCCTGGTCGCTGTTGCGTCGCCACGAAACGACCTGAGCGCTGATGCCGCGGTCGATGGCGATGTACTCGCCGAATGGCACGGCGAAGATGAGCAACGCTTCCTCGAGGTTGTGCAGCCGGACGCCGATCGCTTCGGTCGACTTGTAGAGCGTCGGCCGAATGTACGTGTCCTGGCGGAAGCCATTGCGACGAAGGAGGTCCACCGTCAGCGCCACGAGCTCCTCGGGCGGCATGGGCAGCTTCATGAGCAGCACCTTCGCCGAGCGTGACATGCGCTTGAAATGCTCGAGCAGCTTGAGCGCGTAGAGCTGCTCCTTCTCCTCGTTCCAGTAGGCGCGGATGCCCTCGAACGTGGCCGTGCCGTACAGGAAGCCGTGGGTCATGACCGGAATTCGGGCCTCGGAGAGCGGCACGAACTTGCCCTCGAACCAGGCCACGATAGTGTCGTCGGTGGGTCGGGCGCCGGTCGCGGGGAGCGGTGACCTGGCAGCCTTCTGCGTCAGCATCGCGGCCGAGTATACGCGGCGCAAGCGACGGCGCGAGAACCGCATCAGCGGGACTCGCGCCAATGTCGCGCGCAGCCGGCCGGAGGTCCGGCGGAGGAACCTAGATGACGCCGGCGAGTCGGGCAACGACCAGCACCACGTATAGAACGTAGAACAACCCGCCGATCAAGAGGTGGCCGCCGCTCAGGGATCCGCGCCGGACCATGGGCAGGAAGATGACCGCCGTGGCCACGAACGCGATGCCCGCCGAGGCAAAACTGAGCAGTGAGCCGCTCGAGATCGTCCACGCATCGGCGGCGAGGATCACGCCGATCGCGGTCGGGATGCACGACTGGAACACCATCGCGCCGGTGATGTTGCCCATCGCCAGCGTGTCCTTGCCCTGCCGGACCCAGATCAGGCTGTTGAATTTTTCGGGGAGCTCGGTGGCGATTGGGGCAATGATCAGCGCGAGGAGCACCGGGTCGAGGCGTGCCGCCGATGCGATGTGCTCTACCGCATCCACGAAGACGAAAGCGCCGCCGATGATCATCGCCAGCGCAACCAGCACCTGGAAATTGACGACACGCAGACGCGGCGCACCCTCCGGGTTGGTGCGGAAGGCGCGGCGGTCGGCGCGCCTGAAGCGAAGCGGGGCGAGGTCGACCGCATCGATCGAGGTGTCCGATTGGAAGTGTGCCTTGACATACCAGGCATAGATCCCGATCAGGGCTACCACCGCGGCGTAGCGCAGGATGACGAGATTGCTGGGTACGAGCGCGGCTCCGATGGCGAGGCCGTACGCGACGAAGAAGTACCGGATGTCCATGCCCAGGATCTTCGTGTCCACAGGCATGCGCCGACCGGAGCTCCGGCGCCGCGCATAGGCAATAACGCCGAGGCCGGTCACGAACATGGCCAGCGTCGAGAGCATGAACGGCGCGCCGAGGATCGCGCCCACACCGATGTCGTGACCAGCCGACCCTGCGGCCGATGAGCCGGCAAGCAGGATGGCGATCAGCGGAATCATGGTCTCGGGGAGAGCGGTACCGACGGCTGCGAGCACGCTGCCGACTGCACCCTCGGCCAGGTTCAGCTTATGGCCGAACCACTCGATGCCGTTGGTGAAGAGTTCCGCCGCGATGAGGATGACGACCAGCGCGACGGCCAGCTCGAGCAGCTCCATCAGGACTCCGTCGTAGCGGTCGTAGCTGTGCCCGGTTCAGCCAACGCTATGCGCGCAAGTGCTCCGGGGCGTATGGCAGCAGCGCGACGTGTCGCGCGCGCTTCAGCGCTACTGCGAGCTGGCGCTGGTGCTCCGAGCACGTGCCCGTCTTGCGGCGCGGCTCGATCTTGGCCCGCTCCGACAGGTACCGGCGCAGGCGGTTTATCTCCTTGTAGTCGATCTGCGCGGTCTTGTCGGCGCAGAAGGCGCACACCTTGCGGCGGCGTCGGTCGCGATACATGTCATCGCGTTTCTTGCTGGTTCGGCTGGGGGGCATGTCTTATCTCCTAGAAAGGCAGGTCGTCGAAGGTCTCGGGTTCGGGTTGCTGCTGCTGCCCTTCGCCCTGCGGGCGCGCGGGGCGCGGCGGCCGGCTCGATTCCAGCTGGCTGCCACCGTCGCCGGCGTCATCGCGCGGACGACGTTCGAGGTTCTGGATTGTGTTTGCCACGAGCTCGGTCGTGTAGCGCTTCTGGCCGTCCTGGCCTTCCCATTGGCGCGTCTGGATGCGGCCCTCAACGAAGACCTTGGCACCCTTGCGCAGGTACTCGGCCGAGAACTCTGCCTGCTGGCCCCAGGCCACCACGCGGAACCATTCGGTCTCTTCCTGGCGTTCGCCCTGGGCGTCCTTGTAGTTGCGGTTCACCGCGACGGTGAACTGTGTCACCGCCTGACCGCTCGGCGTGTAGCGCATCTCTGGATCCCGGCCGAGGTTGCCGATGATCATGCACTTGTTCAGCGACATCGCGACATCTCCCTCTGACTCAGTCCTCTCGTCGGCGGCTAGCGATCGATGGCGGCGGGAGCGGCTTCGCTCTCCGACTCATCGATGAATTCCGTGTCGAGCTCCTCCTCGTCCACCTCGGGCGGTGGCCCGGCGATCGTGTCTTCCTCGAGCTCCATCTCGTCACCGGCCTCCGCAGCCGGCCGTCGCGAGCTTGGGCGCTCGACGCGCGTCACCAGGTGGCGCATCACCTCTTCGGTGATGTTGAGGCCACGCTCGAGTTCGAGGACAGCGGTCGGCGGCGCGTCGAACAGGAGGATGTGGTAGGAGCCCTCACGGTGCTGGCCGATGGGGTAGGCGAGGCGGCGGCGGCCCCACGGGCTGCGCTTGACGATCTGGCCGCCGGCGGTGGTCACAGACTTTGTGGCTTTGTCGACGATCGTGTCGACCTGCTCGTCTGGAGCGTCGGGACGCATGACGAGCATGAGCTCATAACGTCGCATGGTTCTTTAGTGTCTCCTTCCCTTGGGGAACTGCCCCACTCGTCGGTCCAGGCGGGCCTCGGCGGAGCTGAAAGGTGTGGCCCAGAGTATAGCCGAGGTCGGGCTCTGAGCCTCGGGGCCGACTTCGTGGCTGGCTTTCTTGGAGAGCCGGCGGTCTGAGGCTCTTGTTCTCCAGGGAAGAAGTATCGGCCAACTTCGTGCCCCACAGCCTGCAATCTGCCCATTCGTTCGCACCGTGAGAACGTGCGGCCAATTTCGGCCGCCGACTTGGCCGAATCGCCTCCCTGCCTGGTTTTTACTTCCCGTGGGGAGAACAAATCGTGGCCGCACCGCAGTTATGGCCGGTCGATGGTCGTTCCAACGATGGAGGTGACGGACAAGGTGCCGGCCGATCGACGGCTCGTCGCTGGCTGTCGTACGCGGGTCGATTGCTAGACTCGGCTGAACGTCCTCACGCGCCCTTTGGAGACATCGCGCTTGGCATCACGCGTTCTACTGCTCACGATCGACGGCCACGCCGCTGATCAACTCGTGCAGCCGCTCGAGCGGCGCGGGATGTCCGTTTCCGTCGCCCGCGATCCCGCCTCCGCGTTGCAACGCCTCGGGGAGCACCAGCTCGTCATACTCGACGCGCCCGACGCAGCCTCCCTGGCGATGCTGTGCCGGCGTATCAACGATGAGGCAGGCAGCGCCCATCCACCGATCCTGGCAATCGCGCACACCGGCGACGTCGAGGCGCGCATCCGCCTCCTGGAGGCCGGCGCGGACGATGTCCTGGCTCAGCCAATAGACGAACGCGAGCTCGAAGCCATAGTCGAGGCCCTGCTCCTGCGGACGCCGAGTTCGAACCGGAGTGAGGTCGACCAGCCACAAATGACCCCACGGCCCTCGGGTGCCCCGGGGCGCGTGATCGTTTTCGCGTCCGCCAAGGGAGGCTCTGGGACCACGACTCTCGCCGTCAATACCGCCCTTGTCCTGGCCGAGATGGCCCCGAACAACGTGGCGATCGCAGACCTCGACATGTACCACGGCCAGGTCGCGACACATCTCGACATCTACGCGCGCAGCTCGACTGCGGCGCTCGCCCGAGAAGAGCGCGAAGGCTCAAACCAAGAGCTTTTCCAGGAAGCGGGACGGCAACACAGCGGCGGGCTCACGGTTTTCGGCGGTCCGTATCGGCCCGACGACGCGCAGGACGTATCGGCTTCCCAACTGACGGGCCTGCTGGAGCAGATGCGCGGCCTCTACGGGACGGTGGTCGTAGACGCTGGCAGCACGCTCGACTTGCGTACGCTAGCCGTCATCCAGGCGGCGGATGTCGTCGCACTCGTGCTCGCGCCCGATATTCCATCCCTGCGCCTGCTGCACGCCTGCCTCCAGGTGTTATCGGAGGCAGGGACGGCCGCGGATCGGTCCTTCTTCGTGGTCAACCAGATCTATCCCAAGCCAATGATCGGCGCCGAGCAGATCGAAGAGCACCTTGGCATCAAGGTCGGCCTCGAGATCCCGTATGACGGAGAGAACTTCCTGAAGGCAGTCAACGAGGGGCAACCGCTCGTCAACGCCGCCCATCGTTCGGCGGCAGCTGCGGCCATCAGGCGGTTGGCGGCTCAGCTGTCAACCGACTCTGCTGAGGGCGAGGTAACGCAGCCGCAGCGGCGCGGGCTGTTCAGAGGGCTGCTCGGCCGCGATTAGCCGCGTCGCGCGGTGCTCAGTAGAGGCGTTCGAGGCCGTTCAGGTCGCCGGCGCCCAGCGTGGCTTCCTGGTTCTGGCAGTTGCCGTCGATATAGACGCTCATCGTGAGCCGGCCGTGCCTAGCCTCCCCGACGTGCCCAAGGCCGAAGGCATGCCCAACCTCGTGGGTGACCAACGACTCCATCATCAGCTCGTTGCTGCACGTCGCCAGCGACAGCGCCCAGGGCTGCTGCGGGTCGAGCCTCATGTCCATCTCGTAGATCTGTGCGCTCCCGTTCCACCAGATGCAGGTGTACCCGGCGTAGTAGCCGTCCAGCGGGGCGAAGCCGACGACGCTGTGCCCGTCCGTGCCGGAGCAGGTGCCCGCAGCGGTGACGCCGGGTCTGCGCGAGGTACTCCCCAGGTAGCTCTGCGTGGCGCTGATGCGATCGAGGCGGCCACAGTCGTTGCGACCGTTGACGACATTGCGGAACGACTTCTTGATGACCGCCAGGACATCGCCCGAGTTGAGGCCGGACGGTGTCGACGAGGCGCGGAATCGCCAGCCCAGGGTGGATGCCCAGCGAGCGTTGGGGCCGAGGAACGTGTACTTGGTGTCATTGCACGGCAACGGAGCGCCGTAGGTGGTGGTCGTGCGGCTGGGCGCTTCGTAGTGCAAAGCGTGACTTCCGGCAAAGCCGCCCGCGGAAGCCGCCGGAGCGGCCACGAAGGCAATGACCACCGCCGCCAGCCAGACCACTAAGCGCATCGCTGCCCCCTCACGTCACTATTGAAGCATCCCGGGCGGCGGGCGCCGATGGCCGATTCGTACTCAGACGCCGTAGATCAGGTGCCGAAGGTGAGATTCGAACTCACACGCCCTTGCGGGCAGCGGATTTTAAGTCCGCCGCGTCTGCCATTCCGCCACTTCGGCCGTGGCCTGCCTGGCCGCCGATTCTAGGCTGACCGTGACGTGCCTACCCCTGGTCCACCCATTGCATGCGCCACTCGGGCGCGGGGAATGGCTCCGCGAACCAGTCGATCTCGTGGCTGATCTTGCCGTCCGTGAACTCGAAGACGCTGACCGTGATGTAGATCTGCGGGCCCGGGTACTCGAGCTCGGCCTCGGCGACCCACATGTTGTCGCGACCCATCACGCGCCGCACGCCGAGCAGCTTCGGGCTGCCGCCCGGATAGCTCGAGAACACATTGATGCAGGCTTCCTTGCCGCGAACCCGCTCACCCGATTGCGGCCACTCGACGAGGACATCGTCAGTGAATAGATCGCGCACCGCATCGAAGTCCTGCGTGTTCGCCGCCTGCCAGTAGCGCTCGATCGCCGCACGTGCGCTCGACTCGTCCATCCCTCTCCCTGGCCTCCTGTATCGCGCCGGTAGCGGCCGCGTGCCGACTATAGGCCGTCAATGGTGGTTGGGATTTAGAAGGCGAGTGGAGTTCTTGTGCGCGCCGGTGCCAAGGAATAGGGTTCGGCCGTCTAATTCGAAAGGGGGACGAGAGGTGTCGCTGTGCCGAAATTCGTGATTCTCGGAAAGTGGACGGATCAGGGCATCAAGTCTGCCAAGGACACGACCCAGCGCGCGAGGGCTGCCCAGGACGCGTTCGCGAAACAGGGCGGCAAGCTCGACCTTTGGTGGACGATGGGCCGTTACGACATCGTCGCGGTGGCAGACGTGCCGAATACTGAGGCGGCGCTGGGCCTGGCACTGTCGCTCGGGATGCAGGGCAACATCCGCACCGAAACGTTGCAGGCGTGGGGTGCCTCGGAGGTCGACGAGGTCCTCAAGGGCGTCTAGCGAGCGAGCGGACCTCCCGGCCGTCGCGGGGAGGTTGGAGGCGACGACCGGATTCGAACCGGTGCATAGCGGTTTTGCAGACCGCCCCCTTAACCACTTGGGTACGTCGCCCCAGGATGCCGGCATACACCGGCGCTAACTCAGTCTGGCTGGCCCTCGAGGATTCGAACCTCGGTTCACGGATCCAAAGTCCGCTGTCCTACCACTAGACGAAGGGCCAGCGGTATTCGCCGGTCGCGGCCATGCGCCGATCAGTTTAGGTAGGAAGAGATGGAGCGGGAGACGGGGTTCGAACCCGCGACCTTCACCTTGGCAAGGTGACGCTCTACCAGCTGAGCCACTCCCGCTCGATTGCCGGCCCGACCGGCCGGATGTGGTGGTGCCGAGAGCCAGAATCGAACTGGCGACACCGCGATTTTCAGTCGCGTGCTCTACCAACTGAGCTATCTCGGCGTGTCCAGCCCCGTCCCGGCCGCGGCTACGACCACCTGTATTGAACCATATCGAGTCCCCTCCTTCCACGGGCCAAGGGGTCAGTCGACCCCGGCCAGCGCCCCGAGCATGGCCGGGTCGACCGGTGCCTGGCCGCTGAGTGCCCGCAACCGATTGATCCGATCGACGATCGGCGGATGGGTCGACGTCAGGCTGGATGCCCGCTTTTCCCATTTCTTGATCGGGTTGACGATGTAGAGGTGCTGGGTTGCGCGGTTGGCCACCTCGAGGACCTCCTGATCGGAGGCAATCTTGGCCAGCGCCCGTTCGAGGCCGTACGGGTTCCGCGTCAGCTCGACGCTCGACGCGTCGGCCAGGTACTCGCGCTGTCGGCTCACGGCGAGCTGCACTGCCCGGGCGATGATCGGCGCGACGATCGCCAGGATCAGACCAACGATCACCATCACGATCACGAGCCCGCCACCTCCGCCGTCGCGACGGTTGGACCGCCCTCCCCCGCTCAGACCGCCCCAGAAGGTGAAGCGCAGGAAGAAGTCGGCCAACAGCGCGATCGATCCGACGAGCACCGCCACCAGCAATGCGAACCGGATATCGAGGTTGCGGACGTGCGAGAACTCGTGGGCGAGCACGCCCTGGAGCTCCTCGCGATCCAGCTTTTCGACCAGCCCGGTCGTCACCGCGACGCTCGCTTTGGCCGGACTTCGCCCCGTCGCGAAGGCATTCGGTGCGCTGTCCTCGATCACGAAAACCCGCGGCATCGGCACGTTCGCCGCGATTGCCATCTCGCGCACGATGTTCATCAACTGCGGGGCATCCGCCTCGGTAACCTGCCGGGCGGCGGCGCTGGCGAGCACGATGCTGTCGCCGGCGAAGTACGAGATGCTGGTCATCAACAGGGCGATGAGGACCGCTATGACGACGGCCACCACGCCGCCCTGCCAGGCGCCGCTGATCGCGAAGCCGATGACGAAGCCGAACACCGCCAGGAGCGCCGTGATCACGAGGACGAGCAGCACGGATCGGCGGCGATTTGCCGCGATCTGCTGGTAGAAGGACTGGACCCCTGGCGCGTTCATGGTTGACCTGCCCTGTGGTCAGTCCACAGGGTCAATCGAAAGAGTGGCCGAGCGTCAGCCGGCTGCCGGGGGCGGGCCGCCTGCGGCGGGTGGCGTGCCGAAGGTCAGATCAACCTTCGGGACCTGCGCAGCCTCTGGCTCGGCATCGAAGAATTCCTCGGCCTTGAAGCCGAACGGGCCGGCGATGAACGCATTCGGGATGGTCGCGATGGAGGTGTTGTAGTCGAGCACGACGGCGTTGTAGTGCTGGCGTGCGAAGCCGATCTGGTTCTCGGTCGTGGTCAGCTGCTCCTGGAGCTCGAGCACGTTCTGGTTCGCCTTGAGCTCCGGGTAGTTCTCGACCACCGCGAACAGCGAGCGCAGGGTGCTTGTCAGGAGGTTCTCGGCAGCGGCCTGCTGGGCAGGTCCCTGGGCACCGGCCGAGACGGCGTCGGCGCGCGCCTTGGTCACGTTCTCGAGGACCGACTGCTCGAAGCCCATGTAGCCCTTGACGGCATTCACGAGGTTCGGGATCAGGTCCCAGCGGCGCTTCAGCTGGACCTCGATCTGGGCGAAAGCCTCGCGGATCCGCAGGCGGCGCTGGACGAGGCCGTTGTAGATCAGGATGCCGCCGATGACGATGACGGCGATCACCCCGAGGATGATCCAGACGATTGGTGACATGCGTCCTCCGGACTCTTTAGTCCGCGTGACGGCGGACGACAGACCGAGTTTAGCAGCGGGCCCCGATAGCGCCGACCAAGCCGCTTCAGACGAGCAGGCATAGGATTCGTCGATGAGGCGGCCTGGGGATCCGATCGATTGGGACCTGCGCCAGATCAGCCGCCGTCGCCTGCTGCGGCTTGGAGCCGCTGCCGCCGGGGTCGGATATGTCGGGTCGCGCGCCGGCTGGAAAGCCGCCGCGGCGTCATTGGTTGGCTACTCCCCTGGCACCACGGCCACAGATCCCGGGGGGAAGACGGTCGCGTCATCGGCCCACCGCGTCCTATACCGCGGCGCCAACCTCGCCGATGGGCGATCGTCCGTTCTGCAAACTCGCCGTTCTGTGCTCACCGACGGAGCGCGCATCGCCTGGATCCGGCCCACCGACGCCGAGGAGGATCCGGGACCCAGCCAAGGCCTGGAAATCGTGGACGCGCGCGCCCTGACCATCGTCCCCGGGCTGGTCGACGCCCACTGCCACCTGACATCACCGGGCGGCGCCAACTGGCTCGACCACTTCCGTGATTCGCCGTCGACGATGCTCGCAACGGCCGAGCGCAACGGCGAGCTCGCCCGCGAGGCAGGGACGGCATGGCTGCGCGAGATCGGTAGCCCCACCGTCGTCGACCCTGTCGACGGGCGTCGGCGCGCTCTCGCGCTGGGCATTCGCGACCGATGGGTCGGTCGGGCCGACAGGCCCCGGGTCCGCTCAGGTGGCACCTGGATCGCGCCCCCCAACGTCATGGATAAGGGAGTCGCGATTGTCGTACGCAACGCGGACGAGCTCGTGGCTGCCTGCCTGCGGCAACTCCAGCAGGGCGCCGACCTGGTCAAGCTCTACGTCCAGTCCGCCAATTCCAATGACTCGCCCTGGACCGCGGCCGAGATCCGCCGGGCCGTGGACGCGGTGCACGCCCGCGGAGCGATCGTCACCGCCCACACCATGAGACTCGGCCCGGCGACAGCGGCGGTGCTGGGCGGCGTAGACGCGATAGAGCATGGCTTCCGCCTGGACGCGGACGTGTGCGCGGAGATGGCTCGGCGCGGCACTCGGCTGGTGACGACACTGATCGTGCCCAAGTCGTGGCTGCGCATCGGCCAGACGAGCGGTGGCTACTGGGCCACGAGAGCGGGCCGACGCGTCGCGCGACAGTTGCTGGAACGGGGCGAGGAGAGTGCGCGGCTTGCTCGCCGAGCGGGAGTGAAGATCTGCACCGGCACGGACTTCGGCGGCGGCGGCTCGCGGGCCGGCCAGCTCGCCTGGGAGGTCGAATCGCTGGTCGCGACTGGGATGCAGCCGTGGCAGGCACTCGGTGCCGCGACTTGGCGTGGCGGCGAGCTGCTCCAGGAACCGAACGCAGGCCGGATTAAAGAAGGAGGGCCGGCCGACTTCTTCCTCGTCGACGGCGACCCGTACAACGACCCGGGCGCGCTGTGGAACGTGCAACGGCTCGCCTAGCTGGGCGTGAGCCCGGATACCGGCGTGCTACCGTGGTGGCCAGCTCCCACGACGTCAACGCCAAGCTGGTAGTCGCGGCCAGCTGGACGCACGGCCCGGCAGCGCGGTCGCCCTGAGGGGAGTGCTGCCCACGCTTGGCGAGGAGGGACACATGTCTCGAGCCAGGCGGCACGGACTCAGCGATGTAGTCGCGGCGCTTTCTCTTGTGATCGTGGTCGGTTGTGGGTCGCCCGCACCGAGCCCGCTCGGACCACCAGCGACCCTGGCCGGGTCACAGCCATCCGCGGGCGCCCAGTCTTCAAGCGGGGACGACCTGCCCGCGTTCCCCTCCCCGCCGCCGGACGCCGGTCGCAAGCCGCTACCTCAAGACGTAGTCCGTGCGATCGACGCGATCGTCGGCGCCACGTCTCCCGAAGGAGCAATCGCCGCGACTCAGGTCGTGCTGGAGCGTTCCGGGGTCGTCGTCACCGACGACCCGGCGTCAGCGACGAAGTCGATGGCCGGGCTCTACGTCTCGCCGGCGCAGCTGGCGACCATGGCGCACGAAGCGCAGTCGCGTGGAGGGGTGTCGCACGTCAACTTCGCACAGTTCGCGGAGACGTTTGCCGGTCTCGCCCTGCTGCCGCCCAACGATCGTCTCCTGGATCTTCTGGCCGACCCGCAGGCGACTCCCGACCCAGCTTCGTCGGAGCGAACGGAAATCGACATGGACGGGCAGGCGGGCCGCCTCGCCGGAGTGATGACGAGCTGGGTCAATCGCTCGCTCGACAACCATCCGAGCGACGATCCGACGATGACGGCGCTCACGGCGCCGGCTCTGTACCTTGCCGAGCTGGCCTCGCGTCAGGACGAGCCGGTCGACCTGCGCGAGCCGTTCCTGCCGTCGCAATTCCAACTCGGATCGCTGGACGTCACGTTGCTCGCGGCTGGGCTCAGGACGATCCTCGCTGTGGCCGGCCAAACGAACGCATCCGACTCGAGACCTCTCATGGCCGCCGCGGCGAGCGGCTGGGACACGGCTGCCGGCGCCCTCGCGGGCCTGGAGCCGACCGGGTGTGGCGAGGTCAAGCGGATCCTCGACGCGCAGGCCCCGTTGATCGTCGAGGTCTTCAGCTTCGGAGCCGGTGAAGCCATCAAGGCGTTCGTCGAGAGCAGCGTCGCCGACATCTTCGAGAGCGCCGCGGATTTCGCGAAGGGTATCGGCGCGGCGTTTGAGGCTATCGGTGTCCTCTTTCGGGTCCAGGCCCTCTGGCTCATGTATCACAACACCGAATTGACGCTGAAGTTCCTGCCGACCTCGATCCACAAACCGGTAGGCGCGAACGAACGGGTCGCGGCGATGTTGACCGCGGGCATCCCTGACGCCAAGTGGGCACAGGCGATCGCGGACCGCAACAACAGCCCGGCAGCAAGCCACCTGAAGGCGTGCGCCCGACTGCTGGGCATCCCGGTGACCAGCGACCTCATCGATGTCGGTGAGGCAACCTCCTCGTGGCGCGTGTCTTGGGACATCACCCAAGGCGACGCCCATGCCCAGTTCGAGGGCTGCCAGTTCATCCCTTCCTGTGATCCCCGCGCGGTCGCCGCCGGTCGGCTCGAGCGATCGCTCGCCAAGAACAACGACCACAGCGGTAAGGACCTCGTCATCGTCGAGATCAAACCGGAAAAGGAAACCGACCATCCGGGCCGCGAGGTCAGTGAGCGAGTGCGCGTGTGCGCGCACCTGCGCACCGACAAACCGCCGGACGTGGCCACGATTCTGAACGCCGGGTCGGCTGGAGTCTCGGGCGTGACCGTGGGCGGCGTCGCATCGCTCGCGTCATCGGTCGCGAACATCCTCCTCAGCTGGTGGCAGTTCGTTTTCACAATCGACAAGTGCGCCAACACGACCGTCAACTTCCACGTTCCCCAGACCGGTAACTGGCGCGGCACGGTAAAGATCAACTACGAACTCCACGAGTCGAGCAGGATCACCAGCGCCCGCTTCAAGGGGAGTTACCGCACTTCCCTCGACATGACCGACACCATCTACCTCGCCGGCGATGACCACGGCGAAGTGCCGGTCGGACAAAGTCAGGTCTATGTTTCACTGGACGCGAGGCAATACACGCGCGGCGGGTTTGTCCGCGAGGACGTGGAGCATCGTCTCGTCTACGGCTACAGTGGATGCGCGTGGATCGAGGACACAACGTTGTCGATGAGTGGCCCGATCAACTACGCGATGGATGCGATCGGCAGCCTCACCATCGAGGCGGACGGACGGTACCGGCTGTCGGCGCACAGGCAGGTGCCAGACGAAGAGATCACTCTGCCGCACGATTGGACCCAGGTGATAACCGACAACGGGTCGGTCGAAGGCTGCGTGGGTTTCGGCACGGAGACAGACGGCGGGGATCTACCCGTGATCGGCGCCCCCGAGTCCCTGGAGATGAAGGGCCAGATGGACCTGACCTCCCCCACGCAACGACTGAAGGGACGCGTGACATCCACGGACTATTTGGGCGGGATCACGTCGGTCGAGTGGGACCTGACACGCGAACCCGTCCCGGCTCCGTCGCCGCAGTGATGGTGGGCGGTGAGGGACTCGAACCCCCGAC
>JBBDRY010000006.1:0-13101 GCA_040905225.1 Chloroflexota bacterium
TGCCCATCACCTACATGAACTCCTCAGCGGCGCTGAAGGCGTTCGTCGGCCGCAAGGGTGGGGCGGTGTGCACCTCGACGAACGCCCGTGGGGTGCTGGAGTGGGCACTTGCCAAGGGCGACAAGGTCCTGTTCTTCCCCGACCAGCACCTCGGCCGCAACACCGGCCTCGCGATGGGCTACGAACACGACGACATGCGGGTGTGGAACCCACGCCTCGACCTCGGCGGCCTCACCGAACGGGACGCCAAGGAGGCGACCTTCCTCCTCTGGAAGGGCCACTGCTCAGTGCACCAGCGCTTCCAGCCGGCCCACATCGAGGCGTTCCGGGCGCGGCACCCCGAGGGCATCGTGATCGCCCACCCCGAGGCCAGCTACGAGGTGTGCCAGCTCGCCGACAAGGTCGGCTCCACCGACTACATCATCAAGGAGGTCGCCGCCGCCCCCGCCGGCTCGACGATCGCGGTGGCGACCGAGATCCACCTCGTCCAGCGCCTCGACGCCGAGACCCCGGACAAGACCGTGGTGAGCCTCGACCCATTGATCTGCCCGTGCTCCACGATGTTCCGCATCGACGGCCCCCACCTTGCGTGGGTGCTCGACGAGCTGGTCGCCGGCCGGGTCGTCAACCAGATCACCGTGGACCCGGACACGGCCGGCTGGGCGAAGGTCGCCCTCGAGCGGATGCTCAGCATCACCTGAGCGTCTCGTTGACGACGAACGCCACGGTGATCTACGTGGCTTACAACACCACTGCTATCGACCTGCGCTGGGTCCCGCACGAAGCATCGGTCGTGATCGTGCACAACGACGAGAAGCTGGATCCCAACACCTGCCAGCACCCGAACGTGATCCACACGGGAACCGGGGTCAACATCGGCTTCGGCGCCGGGGTGAACGTCGGCCTCGCCGCCGTGGAAGCAGAGCGCACGATCGTCTGCAACCCGGACACACAGCTTGAGCGCGTCCACTGGGAGGCGCTCGTGCCCGGAGCCGAGAGCCAGATCCAGACCCTTGCCCTGCACGACGAGCTCGGCGCCGACACGGCGATCGTGAACCTGTACCCGACCCCACGGAGCCTCGTCGCGACCGCGTACCGGCTCGGTCGATGGCTGCCTCGCGGATCGCAGCGTCGCGCTCGCCTGCTCCGGTTGCTCGGGAGCTGGGGCGAAGCACACGTTTCTCACACGGGAGTCCGTGAAGGCGTGTGGCCCCTCTCGAGCTGGTGGGCGTCCGGTGCTGTCTTCTCGGTGTCGACGACACGACTCCGCGAGGTCGGAGGCTTCGACGAGCGCTACTTCCTCTACCTCGAGGACGTCGAACTCTGTCGACGCCTGTCGGCCAGGTTCCCCGACATGACGGTCGTCATGGCAGGGGTCGCCTCTGGTCTCCACGCCGTGGGCGGCTCGACCCAGTCACGTGATCGCCGTGCGGTGAACCGACACTATGTCGCCTCGGCCCAGCTCTACGCGCGATCGGGCCGTGGCCCCGCTTGGGCCTGCGCCCGGTTCGCACTCCTCCCTCGCATGTGGTGGCTGTCGAGGTGACGGGAAAGGTCGTCGTGGTGAACCTCGGCCGCTCCGAAGGGATGGGAGAAGCGCGGCGCCTTGCGACCTGGGTAGCAGTCGCAGAGGCAGCTGGGGCAGAGGTCATTCCCATCGCCTTGCTCCCCTTCGGTCGGCCTCGCCTGCGAGACGCCCTCCGTCGCGGCGCACACGTGCTCACCGCCAGGGCGGTTCCCGAGTCGCTCGCCTGGAACTCACGCGCCGCCCTCGACGAGATCCGCCGTCTGGACCCCGTCGCCGTCGTGTGCGTCACCAGCCGAACCTATGACCCCTCCTTCCACAAGCTCTCGCCCGTCGTGATCCTCGACTTCGTCGACAAGCTGAGCACGAGCTACCGGGATCGAGCTGCGGTCACCGGGGGCGTCGCCAGGCTCGGGTGGCTGAGCCTCGCGGGCGCCCACCGCCGATTCGAGGCGCGCGCTTCCCGCGCATCCGATGCGGTGAAGGTCGCTGCCGGTCGCTGCGACGCCGTGGCACTCGACGCCCGATGGCTTCCGAACGTCGTGGAGCGCGAGGACGCGGTCGACCAGCGGCTCGCTCGCTTCGATCTCCTGTTCTTCGGCAACCTGTCCTACGCGCCGAACATCGCCGCCGTGCGCCGCCTGGCGATGTTGTGGCCCCTCCTCGTGGCTGAACGCCCGGGAACCACCCTCCTGGTCGCCGGTGCGAGACCAGTGCCGGAGGTCGAGCGGCTCTGCGCACAGCACGGTTGGACGCTGCGGGCTGACTTCCCCGACCTCAGGGCGCTCTGTTCGTCAGCCCGCCTCGCGATCGTGCCGATCGACCATGCCGCCGGCATCCAGAACAAGGTGCTGGAGGCGGCGAGCGTCGGGCTCGCACAGGTGCTGACGCCTGCAGTGATGAGCGGGCTCGACACGGCGTTCCCTGCGGCCGTCGCCGACGATGACGCCGGCCTCGTCCGGGAGGCGGTCGCCCTCCTGGACGGATACGGGCGGCGTGAGGGACTGGCCGCGGCCGCGCTCGGCCACGTGCGCACGCACTACGCGGCTGCTGCCTGGACGTCGTGGTTCTCCACGGCCACGACGCTCCCGGCTGGCACCAAGGGGACGTTGCCCGACCCCTGACTGGGCGGCTGCGGGAATGCCGCTTCAGATCTCCGACGAGCGACCGATCAGATCTCAGACGGCACCGATCCTTGGAGGAACCGTGCAAGGTGTACCGAAGGACGCTCGAATCTTTGTGTCGGGTCACCGCGGCCTCGTCGGCTCCGCCATCGTGCGGGCGCTCGATGCCGAGGGTTACCAGAACGTGATCCTCGCTACGCGGGAGCAGCTCGACCTGCGAGACCAGGCCGCCGTGAGCTACTGGTTCCGCGACCACCGGCCCGAGTACGTCTACCTCGTCGCTGGCACGGTCGGGGGGATCATGGCCAACTCCACCCGCCCTGCGGAGTTCCTCTACGACAACCTGATGATCCACGCCACCGTGGTCGAGGCAGCGCGGCTCACGAACGTCTCGAAGCTCCTCTACCTCGGGAGCAGCTGCATCTACCCGCGGCTCTCGAAGCAGCCGATCACCGAGGACGAGCTGCTGACGGGGCCGCTCGAGCCGACGAACGAGGGCTATGCGGTCGCGAAGATCGCCGGCATCAAGCTCTGCCAGGCGTACCGCCGCCAGTACGGCTGCAACTTCATCTCGGCGATGCCGACGAACCTCTACGGGCCGAACGACAACTTCGACCTCGAGAGCAGCCACGTCCTCCCGGCGATGATCCGCCGCTTCCATGACGCCAAGGAGGACGGGGTAGCGGAGGTCGAGGTGTGGGGCACCGGCACCCCCCGCCGCGAGTTCCTCCACGTCGACGATCTCGCGTCCGCCTGCCTGTTCCTCATGGACCAGTACGAAGACGACCAGCACGTGAACGTCGGGACGGGCACCGACGTCACCATCGCTGAGCTTGCCGAGACCGTGCGGCGTCACGTCCATCCGGGAGCTCGGATCAGCTACGACACCACGAAGCCCGATGGGATGCCTCGCAAGCTCCTCGACGTGGCGAAGCTCCGCGACCTCGGCTGGCAGTCGCGCATCATGCTCGACGAGGGCATCAGGTCCACATACCAGTGGTTCCAGGAGAGCCAGGGCAGCCTCCGAGGTGTCGTCGGCGTCGGATGACGTCCGCCATGTTCAGGGTCAGGTCGGCGGCCGGCTGCGCTTGAGCGGAGTGACGCGCTTCGCCAGACGCGGTGCGACGCGCACGAGCTGGAGGAACAAGCGAGGTCGGTCGATCGCGAGCGGGGTCTCGCGCAGCTCACGGGCCGCCAGGTTCCTCGCAGCGCCGTACTCACCGGCCTCGAGGAGGCAGAGCACCCGCTGCACGACGTCGTCCCAGTGCCACCGGTCGATCACCATCGCTGCACGATGGGGCTGCCCGTGCTTCTGAAAGGCCAGCGCCTCCTCCTGCGCGAAGGCAAGCGCACCCTGGCTGCCGGTCTTCGATGCCGGGTGCACGAAGAACGTCGCGAGGACCAGCGGGAGGTACCGGGATCGAACACCGGTCGCGACGAACCGGAGCCAGAGCTCGAAGTCCATCGTGAGGTTGAAGTCCTCGTCGATGCCGCCCGCCGCCTCCAGCGCCGCGACCGTGAAGAAGGCTCCGGGCTGGGGGAGGACGTTCCCACGACGAAGCGTCCGCTCGTCGACGGCACCGGGCGGCCGGTGCACCCAGCGCTTGCCCTCCGAGACCATCTCCAGGTCTCCGTACACCCACCCCAGCGATGGATCGGCCTCGAAGGCCGACACGACCGCCTCGACGGCACCGGGCGCGAGCCGATCATCGGCGTTCAGCCACGTCAGGATGCTCCCCGAGGCCATCGAGAAGCCCTTGTTGATGGCGTTGCTCTGGCCGGAGTCGGGTTCCGACCGCCAGACGACGGAGCTGGCCTGGAGGAGCTCCACGGTGCCGTCGACAGAACAGGCATCGAGGACGATGTGCTCGAGGTGGGGGTACCCCTGAGAACGCACGCTCTCAATGCACCCTTCGAGTTGCGCCCCCATGTTGAGGGTTGGCGTCACGACGGTGACCTTCGGTTGCTCGCTCATCGGGTCACTCGGCGGGCGTTGCGAACCAGGCTACGAATGACCCATGCCGCCAAGTCCCGTCGACGTACGGCATCTGGGTGAAGCGTGCGGACCTTCCGGTGAACGCGCAACACGTCGACGCGCGTCATAGAATTGCGGGATCCCGCCGGATGGCGGCGATACTCCAGCCAGCAGGTGTTGACCGGTGTGCCAACGAACCCCTTCGCCACGGCATGGAGCCAGAACTCCCAGTCTTCCAAACCAAGGTCGTCGAGGTCGGGCCGGAACCCTCCGGTGCGATCGAAGACCTCCCGGCGGAACATTGCCGACACGTTCACGTAGTTCTCCCGTGCGATCTCCCGAGCGTCCCACCGAGGCGCCACCCGGACACGGTCGACAGAGCCGAACATGTGCTCGTCGGCGTACGCGAAGCCGATGGCCGGATCGGTGAGCGCCCGAGCGAGGTCTTCGAGGTAGGTCGGGCTCAATCGATCGTCGGCGTCCAGCGCGACAATCAGCTCCCCGGCCGCGGCTGAGACGCCGTCGTTGAAGCTCGCCGCCGGTCCGCGCGCTGGCTGTCGTGTCAGTACCGTGATGTTCCCGTGGTCGAGCGAGAGCTTCATCGCGATCTCGAGCGTGTCGTCGCTGCTGCCGTCGTCTACGATCACGATCTCATCGGCCGGCCGAGTCTGCGCCGCGACGCTACGGACGGCATCCTCGACGAACCTCCCGTAATCGTGGGATCTGATCACGACGGTGATCGTCACCCCCACTGCCCCCCTGGACATAGGTGAGATTCAGCTCGAAAGGGTCGAGCAGCCCTGTCGTCGGGTCGGTCACAACCGCGGACACTACGCGTTACAAAGGGGCCATCCGCGAGTGCTGGCCGCTCCGTTACGCTCTGACGTCGACACCTCCGACGACCGATCTCGAGAGCCAAGTTCAGCGTGACCCACGGGCTCGGAACGTTCACCGCCCGGAGACCGGTCTCGTCATCGCGAAGCGGTAGCCAACGGCGGTGCTCCGAGCTGTGGCTTCCCAGGAGAAGCTGGAAGCTCGCACAAAGCCACCGTGCTTCATTGCCGCACGTCGTGCAGGATCGTGCACCGCTCGGAAGATGACCGCCGCCATGTCGGTGACTTGGCTGGGGTCAAAGTACTCGGCCATATCGCCGGCGACCTCCCGCAACACGGGTATCGCAGAACACGCCACCGGACACCCGGCCGCCATCGCCTCCAGAACCGGAAGGCCGAAGCCCTCCCGCTTAGACGGCACCACCGTGGTCGTAGCGTGCCGGTACAGCCCCGCAAGCTCAGCGTCGGAAGCCGAACGTTGGACGATGTGAGGTCCCACACCACAACCGTCAATCGCCCTGCGCTCCTCGTTCGAAAACGGGCCGCCACCGACGCAGGTCAGCTTCAGGTCTCCCAGGATCCGGGCGTCGGCAAGGGCTCTCACCATCGGGATGAAGTTCTTGTAGCGAGCGTGGCGTTGGCCGACATAGAGCAGGTACGGGCGGCCATCATCAGGGGCAACGACCGCATCCGACGCTCGCACCGCGAGCGGGGTGACGAAGACCTTCTCCTCGGGGGGAGACAGGATCTCGAGCACCTCGTCGCGAACGGCGTCACTGATCACGAACACCGCGTCGGCGCGAGCGACCCAGTTCCTCTTCGCCTCGACCACCCAGCGTTCAGAAGCATCGAGCCTCTCGGTCTCGTGGATCATGTCGTAGACCGTCACAGCTGCAGCGCAGTTGCTCGGCAGCTTCGCGTCGTAGTAGCTGGCATGGAAGACGTCGCTGGCCGTGCAGCCGCGGCGCTCCAGCCTCTCCGCACGTCGTCGACGGACGGCTCGCGGGTAACCCCTTGCGCGCAAGGCGTCCGCGAACCCACGAGGGAGGTGCTCGAGCGACGTGTTGCGTGACGCCCCTCGGCGCAACGTCGAGGAAATGCCGATGCCCTTCAGCGCCCTGTCGAGCTCGACGATGTATCGCGAGATTCCGCCGACGGCCTGCAGCTCGAAGATGTGGTGGCTGAGCACGACCCCAAGCCGTGCCTGCTCGTCAGCCTCCTGCATGACCCGTGATCATCTCCTGAACCGCTCCCCGGTCAGACGCTCGTAGTCGCCGTCGAGCAGCGTCTGCCTGGTCCTGAGGAGCGCCATCATCCCCGCGATCCGGTGATGCGCTGCGGCACGCACTGCGGTCTTTGAGATGCGGTGCCGAGCGAGCACGTGGAGATTCCGCGAGCTGTAGCTGCGCATGCCGAGCCGCTCCGCTAGTACCCCCATGGCCTTCTCGGTGAAGAACGTCACGTGCTGGCCAGTCGAAAGCGAGTAGTACCACCACTGCTCGGGCGACGGCGGCGGATCCGGCAGCAGCTCCGTGGTGGCGATGAGGCCCACTGCGCCACGGATCACCGGAGCAAGGGTGGCAACTGGATCGACGAGGTGCTCGAGAACCTCAAACGCGGTGACGACGTCGGCTTGGAACGAGTCTACGCCATCTTCGACCTCGAACGTCTTGGCATAGAGGTTCGGTCCATGCGGATCGACGTACCGGAAGTCATAGCCCGCGTCTCGCATCATCCGTACGAACATTCCTGTTCCTGCGCCGAAGTCGACAAAGCGTTCGGCGCCAGGGAAGACCGACCGGGCGATCAACTGCGTCGCTGCGCTGAGGCGGACGTTGCGGCCGATGAGGCCGATGTCCTGGTCGGCGATGCTGGACTCATAGGCCTCGTGAAGCCATGTCGGTTCCTCCGCGAACACGAGGCCGCACGACAGACAACGTACGAAGGAGGCCGGATGACGCCCGAGCACAATGGCACCACCATGAAGGACGACCTGATCTGCGAGGCACAGCGGACAGGTCGAGATCATCACTACCGCTGCGGTGCGGGCGAGCGGTACCTGTTGCCACGCTGTGCGCCGAGCACGCCAAGGGAAGAGGCTTCGTCACGGAACGGCTGGGAGCGCTGCCTGGGCGCGGGACAGTTCCCGTTGGTCACGACGCTCCTCCCACGAATCGGGCCGCCGATCTCATTCTGGCTCGCAGAGCCCGCAGGGCAGTGCGGTGCGCCGGTCGGACGTTGAAGACGTGCTCCATCGCCCAGCGATCTGCGTGGTCGTCGGGCACGACGGCTTCCGGGTGGCGATATGGCTGAGGCAGGGTCTCGGCCGGCGGGTGGAGCCCCTCGCCGGTCGTGTGGGTAGCGGAGGGACCGAAGCCGATGTTCTCGACCAGATTGACTGAAGGAAGAACCGTCAAGGAGCCGTGCACCCACCCAGTGAAGAGCCACGGGTAAGCCCAGCTGTCAATTTCGCCGCTTCGCACCCGGTCGAACACTGACGTCCAGTGGTATTCGAAGCCAGGCAATCCGTTGCTGACCTCGCCCAGCCAGCCGCTTTCCCGAAGCGCGGGCCAGGCGTTGAGGTTGTGGTCGCAACGCGTCCAGGCTCGCCGCCAACTTGCCCACCCCCAGATGTGAGCGTGACGACTGAACGAGTAGGAGCTCACAGGCCGGAACGAGGGGGGGTGGAACCGGTCCCCTGAAACGCAGGAAACCCGGTCGTCGAGGCGATGGCGATCAAGCATTGCAGCCGCGAACGGGAAGAAACTCCAAGTCGGCAGGCAATCATCCTCAAGGACGATTCCTTCGGATTCCAGCTCGAAGAACCAGTCGAGTGCCGAGCTCACGGCGCGGCGACAGCCGAGATTGTCGTCGCGAAAGAGGGTCGACACCTCGCACGGCCAGTCGACCGCCGACACCAGCTCCCGCACCTCGGCGCAACGAGCACCGTCGAGGGCCGGCGAACGTGGACCGTCAGCGGCGACGTACAACCGCTCCGGCCCGGCACGACGGATGGCCTCGAAGACCCGCTCTGTGGATTCCGGTCGGTTGAAGACCAGCAGGAGGACCGGCGTCCTCAGCGCGCTCCCGGATTGTCTGCCATCATGGCGCTCCACGTGCCACCTCCTCGCCCCCGCCGGCCCCATCGAAGCTGACGCATCGCCTCTGCTCCCACTCCTACACCAGGGGAGCCAACGACGTGCACCGGCATTGCCCAGGTCGATCGATTGCCCAGGTCGATCGCACAGCCGATCTTGCCACCGTTCGTCATGGATACGATTCGGCTAGGGCGCCGGAGGCGCAATCCACGTACTGCACTCGGCGACATCACTGACCATCTGGACCAAGTCCTCCCCCTCCAGCGCGGATGTTACGTCGAGCTCAGCGCCAACGACGGCATCGAGCAGTCCAACACCTACTGGCTGGAGCGCGAGCGAGGCCGGACGGGCCTGCTCGTCGAGCCGATCGTCCAACGATACTTCCCGGACTTCCGCAGCTGTTTCCGTGTCTGGGGGCATGGTGAGGGCAAACGTGCTGGTCAGGGGCTCGGATTGGGGCCGATCACCTTCGGCGCACTGGCGCGTCCCCTCCAAGAGCTTCTCGACGAGGCCAAGGCTCCCGAGCGCATCGAATTCCTGTCGCTTGACGTTGAGGGCTCCGAGCGAGCGGTGCTAGAGGGAGTTTTGAACGAGCGACGCCGGGGTCCCTTCGATGGCCGCGACCCGGTCACACGCCCACGTCTCCGCTCGGGCGATGAACACCCGACGAGGGCAGCCAAGGCGGTCTGCTCAGTCCACTTCTTGGCCGGGCAGTCACCATCCGGGCAGGACCAGATCCGCTTCCGCCACCGCACCAGCACCGGCCGCGACCCCGCCGGCGTGTCCCGCAACGTCACCCACCGGCGGTCCTTCGGGACCGCCCGCGTCCCGCACGTCGAGCAGCCGACCACCGCCCTCGTCGTCTCGACCTCGACCACCAGCTCGGCGGTGCCCTCAGCGACGCGGAGCACCTCGAACCCAGCCGCGCCGAACCACAGCGCAGTACCTTCCCCCACGAGGTCTCCCGTCTCCTCGTTCTCGGACCGTCAAGCAGTCACGAGATTCATGGAGACCCCCTCCCTCATGGCCGGACCCTCACGCCCGGTCGATCCCAGGTTCAACGCGCAGGGCCGATTTGGTCGCCACCATCACTCCCCGCTGAAATCCGAAGCGCCGGTTCAACGCGCGGGTCCCCTATGGTGTCCTCGTGATGGGGCAAGGCTGGCCGTTGGCTCGACGCGTCACTCGTCGGATTCGAAGTAGCCGCTACCACGCGCTCAACGAGCTAGACACAAAACTCGAGTCTTACCTCGATATCGATGGCGGGTTCTTCGTGGAGGCCGGCGCGAACGACGGCATCGATCAAAGCAATACCGCGTACTTCGAAAGGCGGCGGGGCTGGAGCGGGGTGCTCATAGAGCCTATTCCGCGCCTTGCTGAACAGTGCCGAGCGAACCGGCCCCGCTCGATCGTCATCGAGACAGCGCTGGTGGAGTCGGATTTCCCGCTCTCAACCATCGAGATGACCGACTGCGGCTTGATGTCGAGCGTCATGGGAGCTATGAGAGATGAGACAGCGCGCGCCGAGCACCTCCGGGTTGGAGCCGAGATACAAGGGCTCAGCCCGGTCAACTTGGTCGTCCGAGCTCGAACGCTCGACTCGATACTCGACCAGGTC
Organism: Chloroflexota bacterium; assembly: GCA_040905225.1. Taxonomy (GTDB): domain Bacteria; phylum Chloroflexota; class Limnocylindria; order Limnocylindrales; family CSP1-4; genus JALYGJ01. Next base: position 10,174 of record JBBDRY010000006.1, read on the forward strand.
AAGCCAGACCGCTTCGATCTGTTGTCACTTGACGTCGAAGGCTTCGAACTCCAGGTCTTGCGCGGCATTGACCTGCACCGCTGGGCACCCAAGTTCGTGCTCGTCGAAGCACGATTCCGGGACGAGATCGACACACACATGTTAGGTACCGGCTACAAGATGATCGAGGAATTGAGTCACCATGATGTGCTCTACAGGAGAGGAGATCTAACGCGGACCTTTACGCCCACCGAAAACGCGCCATGACCGAGCCGTAGCCTGGTGCCGGGAGGCGACCCGTCCCGTAGAAATCCCCTTCCTGGACCTCGATCACGGCCGCCTCTTGCACCCAGTCTGTAATCACGCCTGAGACTTCAAGATAAACGTTCGCCGAGTACCGACCCGGCATGAGAGGCACCCGGTCGAGCATGCACGTGACGGTCGACCTGCCCGATGCGAGGGATAGTCGATCACCGGAAAGCGTGCTGTCGAGCTGCAACACCCCTTCATGACGTTCGTTGGTGATCGAGAGGGCTGCACGCAGTTCGGCAACCGGCTGCTCAGCCTCGAGCTTGACTCTCAACATGCCGGGGCGACCGCAGACGAGGGAGCCCGCGGTTCGCTCCTCCGGGTCTCCGATGACCTCGATTGCGACGGCCCGGACCCGACCATCCCCCTCGCGGTCCCGTCGATTCTGAAGATCATGGGTCTGGAGCTCGTCCACGACAGCTAGGTACTGGCGAAGGACCTGTTCGATGGCTCCGCCAGCGACGATCTCGCCGCGATCGAGCAGGACGCCCCGGGGGCACAGGCTTCGCACCGCCGCCATGTTGTGGCTCACGAACAAGACGGTCCTGCCGCTCTTCGCGACATCCCCCATCTTCCCAAGGCACTTCTTCTGGAAGGCGGTGTCTCCTACGGCGAGCACCTCGTCGACCACGAGGATGTCCGGCTCGAGGTGAGCGGCGACGGCGAACGCCAGCCGGACGTACATCCCGCTCGAGTAACGCTTGACGGGAGTGTCGAGGAACCGCTCCACCTCCGCGAAGGCGACGATCTCGTCGAACCGGGCGAGGATGTCGGACTTGCGCATGCCGAGGACGGCACCGTTCAGAAAGACGTTCTCGCGACCGGTCAGCTCGGGGTGGAACCCCGTGCCGACCTCCAGAAGCGAACCGACGCGCCCCCGGAGGGTCGCCCGACCCGAGGTCGGCTCGGTGATGCGGGAGAGGATCTTCAACAGTGTGCTCTTGCCAGCCCCGTTGCGCCCGATGATCCCGACGACGTCTCCCTCCGAGACCTCGAACGAGACGTCCTGCAGCGCCCAGAGATCCTTCGCCTGGGCGCTGTCGGACGAATGTCGACCTCGGTTGGCGAGCACCTCCGTCAGCCGGCGGTATCCGCCGCCGGAGCCGAGTCTGTAGCGCTTCGAGAGGTGGTCGACGACGACGGTTGAGGACATCTTCAGATGACGTCGGCGAAACTGCGCTCGACCCGCTGGAAGTAGACGATGCCAAGGAGGAGCAGCGCCACCGCGGCGAACGCGGACACGGCGAGAACCGACCCTGGAAGCCGTTCCGTCCCGAGGATCGCCCAACGGTAGAGGTCGATGAGTCCGGCCATCGGGTTCACGGCGTAGGCGTAACGCCAGCCTCCAGTCACGAGTGTCGCCGGGTAGACGACAGGCGTGAGGAAGAGGAGCAGCTGGAGGGCGAAGGGGATCGCGTAGCGAACGTCTCGGTACCGGACGTTGAGTGCAGCGAGTCCGAGGCCGTAGGACGCGATCGCAGCGAAGACCCCGAGCGCCAGCAGGGGCACGAGCAGCATCGTCGCCCGTAGGCCGACGCCGTAGTGCACCAGCATCCCCACGAGGAGGACGTGGCCGATCAAGAAGTCGACAACATAGGAGGCGGCGGCCGCTGTCGGAACCAACAGACGCGGGAAGTACACCTTCGTCACCAAGCGCTCGTTCTCGACGAGGGACTGCGCGCTCCCGGCCAAGCCCTGGGAGAAAAACGTCCATGGCACCAACGCGCAGTAGGCGAAGAGTGGGTACGGGACACCGGCCGACGGGACGTCGGCGAGCCTCCCGAGGAACACTGCGAACACCAGCATGAGCAGTACTGGTTGCAGGACCGCCCACAGGGCGCCGAACACCGTCTGCTGATACCGCACCTTCACGTCCCGCCAGGTGAGGATCGTGAACAGGTCCCGGTAGTGCCACAGCTCACGCGCCGAGATGCGGACGAGACCCCGACGTGGCTCGATGACGATGGTCTCGGCCGTGCTCATCGCTGCGATCCCCCTGGCATCCGGCGTCCTGCGCAGGGCGCTGCAACGGGAGCGCCATCTCGTTCGACGACCGTCACGTGTGCAGCCTGCCAGTCACGAGGGCAGCTGCAGTGCACCCTGCCTGATCCGCTCCAGCGGCGCATCCTCCACCAGGTCTCTCAGGATCGTGCGGCGTCCGCTCTCGCAACGTCTATCGCCCGCGACCCTCGCCGCCAAGTACCGAGCGCAGCGTCCGGCCCATGATCCTCGCGTCAAACGCGAGGCCCTGCCGGCGGAGGTAGAAGAACTCGTACTGAAGCTTTTCGAAAGCGTCTGTCTCGTTGCCGGCGTAGCCGTACTTGACCTGGGCCCAGCCGGTGAGTCCGGGGCGGACGAGGTGGCGGATGTCGTAGAAGGGCAGCTTGTCGGTCAGCTCGGCGACGTAGTGCGGCTGCTCAGGGCGGGGGCCGACGAGGCTGAGCTCGCCCTTCAGGATGTTCACGAGCTGAGGGAGCTCGTCGAGGTGGCTGCGGCGCAGGACGCCGCCGAAACGGGTGATCCGGGGGTCGTCCTTGCTCGTCCACTCGTTGGCGGGCTGCTCCCCCGTTGGCACCATCGTGCGGAGCTTGAGGATCTGGAACTCGTGGCCGTAGCGACCCACCCGCGCCTGGCGGTAGA
>JBBDRY010000007.1:0-2136 GCA_040905225.1 Chloroflexota bacterium
AAGGGCGTCAGCTTCGACGTGGCCGAGGGCGAGCTGTTCGGCTTCCTCGGCCCCAACGGAGCGGGCAAGACCACGACGATCAACGTGCTCTGCACCCTGCTCCACGCGACCGCGGGCAGCGCCAAAGTCAACGGGTTCGACGTTGAGCACCAGCGCAGCGAGGTGCGCCGCTCGATCGGCCTGGTCTTCCAGCAGACGACGCTCGACGACTATCTCTCCGCCGAGCAGAACCTCGCGTTCCACGCATACGCATACGGCGTGCCGCCCGACGTGCGCACCGAGCGCATCAAGGAACTGCTCACGATGGTCGAGTTGTGGGACCGGCGCAAGGGCAGCGTCCGCACGTTCTCGGGCGGCATGAAGCGCCGGCTGGAGATCGCTCGCGGCCTCGTTCACCACCCCAAGGTGCTGTTCCTGGACGAGCCGACCATCGGCCTCGACCCACAGACCCGTCGCCACATCTGGCTGTACCTGTTGCGTCTGCGCGAGCAGGAGAACCTGACTCTCTTCCTTACCACTCAATACCTGGACGAGGCGGAGAACTGCGACCGCATCGCGATCATCGATCGCGGAGAGATCGTTGCCCTGGATACGCCCGAGGGGCTAAAGCGCCAGGTTGGCGGCGAGCTGATCACGTTCACCACTCCCGACACGGCCGCCGCGGCTGAAGACGTCAAGACCCGTTACGGCGTCGAGCCGCAGGTGACGGACGGCAAGATCCGATTCCACGTCACCTCGGGCGACACCTTCCTGCCCGAGTTCGTGCGCTCCTTCCCCCACCCACTCCAGACGGTCAGCCTCGAGCGACCGACCCTGGACGATGTCTTCATCACATTGACCGGTCACGAGATCCGAGACGCCGAGCTCGACGAGAAGCAGCAGATGCTTCGCGCCGCCGGCCGGTGGGGAGGCTGACGTGGCCGAGATCTGGCGCGGTACCTGGGTCGTCGCCTATCGCGAGATGCTCCGCTTCGTCAGCGAGCGCTCGCGCATCATCTCGAGCCTCGCGTTCCCAGTGCTCTTCCTCGTCATCTTCGGGGCGGGCTTCGGCAACGTCATCGGCTCGCTCTCGCCGGGCGTCAACTTCCTCCAGTTCATGTACCCAGGCGTCGTGGCGATGACGGTGCTGACCAGCTCGCTCTTCGCGGGCGTGTCTGTGGTTTGGGACCGCGAGTTCGGCTTCCTCAAGGAGATTCTCGTGGCGCCGATCGGGCGCACCGGGATCGTCCTGGGCAAGGCGATCGGGGCGACCATCACCGCGCTGCTCCAGGTTGGGATCATGCTCGTGCTTGCGCCAATCCTCGGTGTCCCGCTGACGCCGGCCATCATCCTGGAACTGGTCCCGATGGTGATCATCCTGTCCCTCGGGCTGTCCGGACTGGGCATCCTCCTGGCGACATTCATGACCAGCCAGCAGGGCTTCCAGCTGCTGATCCAGTTGCTGATCTTCCCGTTGATCTTCCTCGCGGGCGTGTTCTTCCCGGTGAACAACGTGCCTGTGTGGCTCGAGGTGATCTCGAAGATCAACCCGCTGACCTACGGCGTTGACGCAATCCGCCAGATCTTCCTTGGCTCGAATGCTGCCCTTGGCGTAACCGTCCTGGGCCACACGATGACCAAGCTCGAGGAGTTCGCGGTCGTGGGCGGGTTGAGCGCGATCCTCTTGGGCGCGGCCGTCTTCGCTTTCAACCGCCAGGAGTAGCCGCCCGATGAACGGCCCCATGACTGGCCAACCCGACCTCGCCATCGCGGTCCGCGACCTGCGCAAGAGCTACGGCTCGCGGCAGGCGCTGGACGGCCTCGATCTGACCGTTCCGTCCGGCGTCGTCTATGGCTTCCTTGGACCCAACGGGGCCGGCAAGACGACGACGATGCGCCTCCTGACGGGCCTGCTGCACGCCGACGCGGGCACGATCGAGATCCTCGGTCGCCCATATACCCGTCGAGACCGTCGCATCCTGTTCGACGTAGGCGCCCTGGTCGAGACCCCCTCGTTCTACCCGTACCTGTCGGCCCGAGCGAACCTGCGCGAGCTCGCCTCCGCCGGCCCGCCAACGACCTCAGGCCGAATCGAGGAAGTGCTCGAATTGGTCGGGCTGCGCGATCGCGCCACCGAGCCGGTTTCGCGGTTCTCGC
>JBBDRY010000008.1:0-2086 GCA_040905225.1 Chloroflexota bacterium
AGGGCTGAACACCGTCAAGTGCAGTTGATCCACTTATCTGTGAACAACCGCCGTTACAGCCCGGTCCAAGGACCTCGATTCGGCAGATTAGGAGGATGGGCGACCTACTGATCCGTGACCTGCCTGCGAACACGCACGCTGAGCTCAAGAGACGCGGAACAAGCGGGGATGAGCCTGCAGAGCTACGTCACACAGATGCTGGCTCGCTCCACGTCGACGCCGACGCTCGCCGACTGGTTGCAAGGGCTCGAGGACCTGCCGCGCCATGTCGACGCCTCAGGCGCCGAGGCCGTCCGCGAGGCACGCGACGAGTTGCCGTGATCGTCCTCATGGATGCGTCGGCGGTCGTCGATCTCTCGATCCGCAGCGACGCCGGTGAATCCGTGCGACGCTTCCTGGCCAGCCGCGCCGACGTTGCACTCGTGACGGTTGCACACCTGGACGCCGAGGTCATGTCCGCGTTCGCCAGGCTCAACCGTGCCGATGTCCTGACCGGCGCCGAGGTGGCCACACTTCTTCACCGGTTGGGCTCCCTAGCGATGCGGCGGCTGCCGATCACGTCGGACCTCCTCGCTGCCGCGTGGGAACTGCGTGACACCGTCGCGGCACGCGATGCTCTCTACGTGGCTGCCGCCCAGGGCATGCAAGCCAAGGTCGTGACGACCGACGACTGCCTGGCACGCGCCGTCCCAGACCTGGTTGCGGACCTCGGCTGATTCTGAGATCCATCGGTACAGGTTGCCCCCGGCACGGCTTCGCGGAGCGCTACAGGCCGCTTCGGAGCCGCTCGCAGCCGCGATTGTGCGTGGCTCGGCCATCCGGCCATGCCGTCCATGACTCTCTACCGGAGAGGCCTTGAGAGTGATCAGCAGGGGGTGATACCAGCAGTTCTACAGTCGTCGTCGGAAACGTCGTCTGCGGGACTCCGGTGCGACTTGTGCAAGACGGCGTAACTCGGCCCGCTCCTCCGTGCTCGTTCGCACACGTCCGACCGACGGCTTGTGCGGGAGTTGCGGATCGTTGTCGTCGGCGAGTCGAAGCGCCTCGCTCGACCAGGGTGTCGAGTCTCCTCCACTGGCTCGCTCGGCTCGCGCCCTGGCCAAGCAGTAGCGGTAGATGTTGCTGTTCCACCGGAGTCGGGTCAGCAACTCCTCGTCGTCTAGCAGTTCGAGGGCTGCCTCGGGTTGTGACTTCTCGAGAAGCACTTCAGCGATGAGCAGCTCGGTCACGTCTGACGTACCGCTCCGCCGTTCATCTGCGGTCGCGAGGCACGTACGGAAGTGATGCTCCGCACGATCGAGTTCCCCCGTGCGGCGGTAGGCCTCGCCCAGCAGCTCGTGAGCCCACGGCACTTGCAGGAAGTCGTCGTACTCGTCCACGACGCGATGCAGAAGCGAGATCGCGACGGGCAAGGCCGCGTCGTCACCTGCTCCCAGCAGCGTCGCGCCCTTCACCCGTAGGTACTGAGCGCGGTTCTCCGGCCTCGCTCTGGCCAAGCGGCGTTCGAACGCGTCCATGGTCTGGTCGTCGAATGCCGCCTCATGCGCCCAGTCCCTGTCGCTCGACACAGCCACCTCCTCACGGCTGACGATAATCATCGATGTGATCGCCGGCGAGATCCCGCAAGAGTTCCGATCACTTGAGGGAGACCGAGTGCCTGCGCGCTCCAGACCGCCGCACGGCAGCCGTGACTTCGTGCGCCCTCAACTCCCGTGATGGGTCGGCCAGCGGCGCCGCCACTGCGCTGGAATCCTGTCACCAGTCGACTCTCGGCAAGCCGAGCTGCTCGTGGTTGAGGCGCTGACCCGCGGCCACGCCGACGGCGCGACGCTCGATCCGCCGCTCCCGCCGGTCGGCTCCAGGAAACCCGACGCCCGCGACGTGCACCTACACGAGGGCGAGGACCCGGACTGGGCGCAGCCGGCCGACTGGATCGCGCAGGCCACCCGGATCCCCGGCTGGGACGGCTTCTGACCGCACGGGCCACGATGCCGCAGGGGCAGCGGCCGATCCGCACCTCCGCTCACCGCTCGTCGAGTTCGAACTCCGCCAGGGCGTCGTCGGCCAGCGCCCTGCCAGCCTCACC
>JBBDRY010000009.1:0-2078 GCA_040905225.1 Chloroflexota bacterium
TACTACCCGATCCCCGAGCGGGACTTCGACGATGACGCAGCCCTCGGTCGCTGGTTCGAGAGCGCCCGCGCCGCCGCCTCGCGCGTTGCAGCAGCGAAGGCCGGCAGAAAGCGAGCACGCTGAGATGCCCGCGACGCCCGACCCGCTGACCGCCGCGCACTACCTCGATCGCCTGCACGCGATGCAGTCAGACGAGGAGCTGCGGAAGATCCAGCGCTACTTCAAGAGCGGCAAAGGCGACTATGGCGAGGGCGACCGTTTCATCGGCGTCCGCATGGGCCACGTCTTCGACCTCGCGAAGGAATTCATCGACCTGCCGCCGAGAGAGATCGAGGCGCTGCTGGAGAGCGACATCCACGAGGCCCGCGCGGGCGCGGTGAGCGTCATGAACAAGCAAGCCTCGCACCGCCGCACTTCGAATGAACGGCGCCGCGAGCTGTTCGATCTCTACCTGCGTCGCCATGACCGCATCAACAACTGGGACCTGGTCGACCTGGGCGCGCAACACGTCGTCGGGCGCTACCTGGCGGACAAGCCGCGCGATGTCCTCTTCAAGTTGGCCGCGTCTCCCAACATGTGGGAGCGCCGGACGGCGCTCTACGCGACGTTCCACTTCGTCCGGAACGGCGACACCCAGGACGCCCTCGCGATCGCCGAGCGGCTGGTCGAGGATTCCGAGGACCTCATCCAGAAGGCCGTGGGCGCTGTGCTGCGATCGGTGGGCGGCGAAGAGCTGATCGCCTTCCTCGACCGCCACGCCGCGAGAATGCCCCGCACGATGCTCACCACGGCGATGGAGCACCTGAACGCGGAACAGAAGGCGCACTACCGCAGCCTGTAGCCCTCGACCGCGATGTCAAAGGAACTTGACACGCCGGTTCCCGGCAATCTATGGTGACAAGCACACTTGACATTTCCACGGGAAGGATGACTCATGCAGGCACCAGACCAGACCGGCCACTATCGGGACGAGATGAAGGCAAGCGCCGGACTTGCCGTCTGGACACTCGCATGGGTGGGGACTCTTGCCCTGGCGGTATTCGGCCCCGAGCTCCTGTGGGACTCACAGCCGGTGGCGAGCTGGGCCGCCGTTGCCACCAACGTTGCCGCTGGCACCGGCTTGATCCTCGCCCACGCCCGTTATCTCCGCAAAATCGATGAGCTGCAGCGAAAGATCAATTTGGATGCGCTGGCCATCACCCTCGGAGTGGGATACGTGGTCGGATTTGCATACATGGCCGCGAGCATCGGTGACCTCATCGCGTTCGACGGCAACGCCAGTATCGCGCTCTTCTCCGTTCTACTGTCAGTCATCTACATGGGTACCATCGTCGTTGGCAACCTGAGGTACCGATGAGGAACCGCCTGAAGGATCTGCGGAGCCAACGCAACTGGACCCAGGCCGAGCTCGCTGAGCACGCGGGCGTCTCCCGCCAGACGATCAACGCCATCGAGAAGGAGAAGTTCGACCCGAGCCTTCCGCTCGCCTTCCGCCTCGCGCGGCTGTTCGATCTGAGCATCGAGGAGATATTCGAGGACTGACCGCGCAGCGACGCAAACCGAGCCGCTACGTGACCCCAGCCAGCCCGTCGCGCTCGTCCCATGCCCACTGATTGAGCAATTCGAGACACCCACCGACCAGTGTGTGGCCACCGAGAATCACCGGCACCGGCGACGCGCACGCCGCAGCCACGATCTCGCGCAGTCGCACGTCCTCGATCTGGTCGACCAGCCCAAGGTCGGCGGCGAAGCGGTCGGCACGCGAGGGGCGAATACCCAGTTGCACGAGGGCTGGCCGCAGGTCGATGAATGCCGCCCGGGAGACCTCGGGAAGCAGCTCGCCGAATGCACGCTCCGGCCCCGCGATCGCGATCCACTGTCCGAGGATTGAGCGAGCGGTACCGGCTTCGTCGGTGCCAGCGGCATGCATTCCTCGCTCCTCCGAGAGGACACGGATGCGGCAAGCGGTCTCAGTCTCCAAGTACTGCCACGTCCGCGACGAGACCCGCCCGGCCACCAGCACCTCCGACGTGCGATCGAGGAACTCGCGTGCTGCTGCTTGCATCCGGTCGAGCGCA
>JBBDRY010000010.1:0-12446 GCA_040905225.1 Chloroflexota bacterium
CCCATTCAGTTCCCGACGGTCTGGCCGGGCGTGGAATAAGCCCTAGTAGTGGTATCAGAACTACCAGACTCATTCCACGTTGCCGATACGGGACCAAGCAGCTGTCGAGGCGATGCCTTCCGTCAGCGCTCCTTGAGAAGGTCGGCCGGTGCGCCCCTACCAGCGAGCATAGCGCCGACCGGACCGACAACGAGCGCCAGGGCGGCTGCCAAGAGGACTGAGCGTGACGCAAGGGCAAGCTGGTCGATGTCCGGCACACCTGACGCCAGCGAATAGGCGACCACTGCCCAGATCGTGCCGATTGCAAGCGACGCAACTACGATTGCGCTCGCCTCTACATGGTGCATCACAAGAATTCCTGTACGCGTCACGCCGAAAGCCTTGTATAGCGCGGCCTCTGGGCGACGGAAAATCGCTGCAAGCGTGATAAAGGCGCCCGCGGCAATTCCGATCGGCACCCATGCCCACCGCTGCGGGCGAGTATTCAGGATCACATCCGGATCGACCCCGAACATGCCCCGATCGACCGCGCGCCGGACCTCTGAATCGTCGGCTGCGAAATACGCGGCCAGCCAAGCTAGTCCCGCCTCATAGCGACCTGGTTCGAACTCGACCCAGCACTGAGCCACTCGCCCGCGAGGTGCGGCGGGTGACATGACAACACGGGCCGCTGCCTCATTTCTGGGGCTCGGATCGACAGTCCCGACGGGCACAGCTTCTTGACCTAGAAGCTGCAACAGACTGCCGTCGCGCAAGCCGAGCTCTCGCGCTGCCGCCGTGCCAACGAGATAGCCAGGGCCTTTCGATCTCGCTCGGTTCGGATCCCACACCCGGGTGACATCCCCGATGACTTCCCAGAGCGCGAACGTGACCCGTGGAGACGTCGAAGCTACGACTTGTCCGGCAACACGGTAACCGCCGGCGGCCACGATTCCGTTTCTCCAGCGCAGTTGATCGCAGGCACTCGCGTCGACTCCATTCGCTCCGTCAACGACGGCGACTCGCCCTCCGGCAGCATCGAATCGCCGAAGCTCCGCCTTGACGTCGCGACTGATCATGAGCTCCGCCCAGAACAGGGTGCCGATCATGGCCGCGATGGCCAGCGCCAGAAGCGTCGAGCGCGCCAGCGCCGACGTCGTGTTGGCGAGCGCCTCGCGCACCAGGTTCCGGACACGCCAGCCGCCGACTAGCGCACCCATACGAGCCGCCCGTCGACAATCGAGCACTCGCGATCACATCGCTCCGCGATTCTTCGGTCGTGAGTCGCGGTCACAATCGCGGTTTCTCGGGGACGGGCCGCGAAGAGAACGTGGGCTATCAATTCCGACGTTGCGTGGTCGAGCTGGCCGGTCGGCTCGTCCGCGAGAACGTACCGTGGACGCGCCGCTAGCGCCCTAGCTATCCCCACGCGTTGCGCCTCTCCGCCTGACAGACGCATCGCGGGCTGCTCTTCGAACCCAGCGAGCCCCACCGCGGCGAGCATGGCCTCCGCGGCCGCGGTTGTTTCGCTGTCTGGACGTCCGAGCGCATGCAATCCGAGGCGTACATTGTCGAGCGCGGTTCGCCGTCCGAGCAGGTTGATCGTCTGAAACACCCATCGCACAGCGGTGGGGGCGCGACCCTGCTTGGCAATGTGCCGGCCATCGACAAGAACTTCGCCGTTGGTGGGCGTGAGAAGCCCACCAAGGATCGAAAGCATAGTTGTCTTGCCCGAGCCTGACGGTCCGACGATCGCGACCGTTTCCGCCGGGCTCACCGTAAAGTCGACATCGGTCAGCACCGGTGTATCGCCGTAGCGGTGGCTGACAGACCTCAGCTCGATGGACATGCCGGTTCCGGTAGTACCTCGGCTGGGTTTTGAAGCACGTCGGCTTGCGCCGCTGCTTGGAGCGTGAATGTCACACCCGCCCGACCAGAGATCACCTCAACTGCGAGCGATGCATATCCGCCATCGGCCTGCACCCATACACAGAGGTCGCCGCTGGCGCTCGACATGACGGCTTGGGCAGGAAGCGCCCAGACCGCGAGAGGATCAGCTCTGCGTACGGAGCCATTGATGCTGTCCGTGAGAGGGGGGATGACAGCAGACAGCCGCTCGAGACTCGAACGATCGACGGTTGCCGTCCTGGCATCGAGAGGCAGGTCCTGCCCAGCCACTGCCAACAGGTAGTCGATCTCAGGGTCGAGTGCCAGAGGCCCACCGTCAACACGCTGCAGCGACATCGCCTGCAGCCGCGGCGATCCCGTCGCGATGGCGGTGCCTGCGGATGGCGCGAGGCCGCCGGCGATCAACGTCACCAGGCTCGGCGCGAATTTATCTTCTGGCAACCAGGCAAACCACGCGGGATCGAACTCGGCAACCTGTCCGACGATCCCAAGATCCTGGGCGAGCCGCGCGATAGCAGACACAGTCGAACTCCCCACGAACGCCGCGTCGGGAGGCGTCGTGTCCATGTACCCAAGTTGAATGAGAACGTCGTGAAGCCATCGAACGTCCTGCCCGCGGTCGCCTTCCGCCAGCGGTCGGAAGAAAGGCTGAGGAGTACGAACCGCGAGACGGGTGACGCCCGCAATTACTCCGACGACATCGCCGCTCCGCACGATATCCCCAGGACGGATCTGAACGTGGCCCACTATTCCGGACCAGGACGGCGCGTAAAGCGCCGGACCATCCATCCAGGCTAGAGTCACCGCGACGCCTGTACGCTCATCGAACTCCGTGACGCTGACGGGTTGCACGTCTGGAACGGGCGTCTGGCTCAGTCGGTCCAGACGCTCGTCAGACAGCAGCAGCCCGACGAGGATGCCCGCTGGCATGCCGAATAGGAGCACCGCGGCAACAACTAGCCCGCTGGTCCGGCTGAGTCGAGCGTTCACTTAGTATTGCCCGTCCCTTCTGTCGTGGCCGCTCATGGCACGCTCCCGTTCAAATGGCGAGCGATCTACCAAAACCGACAGTACGAAGAAGAAGGATGGGCTATCAGTGGCAGATCGCCAAGGCTTGCGCCTGCGAAAGTGTCGCGTCGAGTCAGGCAATTTCCCACGGGCGACAGCCAAACGTGACGGCTGTCATTGCCTCATCGACCGTCGGTGGGGCAGATACTTGGAGGCCCTTCTCCCTTGCGCACTGCCATGCCCGCTCGAGCCACGCTTGAACATCGGCTTCTGATGGCTGGAACTGCTGCCGATACACCGTGCCTACGGCATACGACCATTGGGCTTGGCAACGGGCATTCACGTCGCCGTAGCGATCGTTCGGGTCGTCGCCGACGTGAGCCCGAGACGATAGCCAGTGCTTGGGATCCCAGCCCGGCTCGACGACGAGATAGCCGTCCGGGTAGCGAAGCGGGCCTTCGACGTCGAATCCTTCGTCACGCATGCACTGGACTGCGGCCGCATAGGCGCGCTCATACTCATCGAACGTCACTTGACCGTCAGCGAAGATCTGTTCCTGAAGGGCAAGGCCGCCGACATCGGGTCCTGGATCGACGGGCAGCGGATCCTTGAACACGATTGGTGTCGGTGTGACTGTTGATCCGCAGCCGCCGATAAGCGCCATGAAAATCACTAGACCGACTAACAGTAGTCGGGGGTTTCCGGCCGCCACCGTCATACGTTAGCTAGTGCCCGCGCTGCTCGCGAGAGTCACCACGCGTGGGGCTCCTTCACCGGCGACCAGGAGTTCCACCAGCTCTCCATACCCCGGTGCCGACTGGAAACGGCCGTCGAGCCGGCAAGTGAGTCGACGACCTGGATAGCGCCTGGGTAGCTGAGCCCCGACTCCACCCAGCCCGAGTCGAACAGGCCGGGATTCGACTTGAGACGCGCAGCCAATGCCTTGCAGCCTCCGTTGTAGTTCGTCGTTCGGGCGAACGCATGGTTGCTTTGCGAACCATGATCACCTGAGAACTGACACGTTGTGTACTGATTGCTGTAAGTCCATGGTCCGCCTGAACTCACTGCGCCGCCCGCCGCTGGGCCGGGCAGCAGCATGACCAACGTAGCAGCGAGAGCGGCGGTGCGTCGCACCGGAAGATTGCGCATAACTTGCTCCTTTTTCACTCAGCCGGGGACGGCCGGATGCCTCAGCCAAGATGCGCAGCGAATGAATCCATGGTCAATCAGGGACATCCCTATGTCGCCGAGTTTCGACGCAGCAGCCTCGGATCGACAATGGGCACCTCGCCCGCATCACTGCTGCGATCGGTGCAAGAGTTTGGGCGAATTCGTGTCTAGAAGAGATCGGGACGATCGTCCAAGGCCGAGCGGTCGGTGCGCGGCCGTGTGCCGATGCGCACGCCGAAGGGCTAGGACCCCGCTTGCCGCAGTGCAGACCAGGCCGGAATTCGGCGCGTTAGGAATAGTGCTCCGACGATGCCCGCAAGGGGCAAGATCGCGGCGGCTGCGATGATCTCGGGAACTGGCACAACTAGGGGCGCGCCTCGCGAGCCGAGCAGCCCCCATGCGGGCAGCAGCCCCGCCGGCACGGCGAGCACGCCGGCCATGAGAGCGAGAATGCCCGCGCGTGCGGCCGCGATCCTCCGACGAATCCCAGGATCGGCTCCGATAGCCAGCAGTGTTCGCTGATCGGGCCGTGACTCGGCCTCGCCCAGCGCGACGGCAATCCCGGTCACGCTCAGGGCGAAAAGCAGGCTGAGCGAGATCAAAACGAAGCGGAAAACTTGGGCCGGCTGTGGCGGTCCGAGGGACGCGTCCGCATAGGTATTCGGCTCGGTCGCCGCGATGGCAGCGGCCTGCGCGACGTCGGCCTCGGTAACCGGCCTGTTGAGTCTGATCACGTATTGGCGGACCGGGCCGGCGGCCAGCCCGAGCTTCGCGGCTGTTGCCCTCGACAAGACTGCTGTCACCGGCTGGCCGAAGCTCAAGCCGGTGATCACCACGGTGACCGGCACTGTCTTTGAGGTCACCTCGTCGCCGGTCCGGCCGTTCCGGACGACGACGGTGGCCTCCGTCAGGTCCAGGTCGTCGGGCCCGAATCTGAACATGACGAGACCGCCGGCATCGAGCGCGGACACGGCGGACTCGGCACCGAACGCGCTCATGAACTCCGCGTCGGCGATCGTGATCTGGTACTCGATCTCGCGCTCTTCCGCGGGTCGCCGCCGATCCTCGATAACGATCGCGGCCCTCCCGACTATCCCCACGTTGTCGTACAGGTCGGGCCCGCTGGTCGCGGCAACGAGTTCGGGAATCGGCGCGACCGCAAGCGCACCGAGCTTGGTCGCCACTTGTGCGCCGGCCCTCTCCGCGCCTTCGCCGCCGACTATGAGTTGATCGGCGCGCAGCCAGGGCTGCCAGCGAGAGGCGGATTCCGCGTCATTGCTCGCGAAGGTCGAGGAAATCGCGACCGTCGCTGCGAAAGCCGACAGTATCGCGAGGACGATAGGTGCGTTGCGCGACCTCGCGCGGGCGGAATCGCGCAGTGCGATGCGTGTCGACGGCGGGAGGCTCACGCCCAGTTGCTCGAGGCGTTCGATCAGCCACGGGCTGCACATGCCGAACCCGAGCACGCCGAGTATCGCGCCACCCAACAATGCGATCACGCTCAATGAGCCACCCGCGTCGGCAAGACGCATTGCCGCCCCCGCACTCGTCAGGACGGTCCCGAGTGTGATCAGGGCGGCGCCGACGACGAGCAATCGACGAGCCGAGCCCTGCGGTGGCCGGCGTCCGGAGAGCGCGAGGAGCACCGGGAGGCGTGCCGCGGCGCGTGCAGGCAAGGCGGCGGCCAGCAAGCAGGCGAGCAACCCGACCGCGCCGGCCAGAAAAAGGTAGACGCCATTGATCTCAATTGGGCCGACTCGTCGGCCGGTCAGGTCGTCCAGCCACGGGGAAGCGACCACGATCATGCCGATACCGATCACGTTGCCCGAGACCGCGGCCAGCCCACCAAGCAAGATACCCTCGCCGAGGACAGTCCCTGCAAGATGGCGGCGTTCTGCGCCTGCGGCCGCGAGCAGGCCGAGCTCGCGCTGGCGTCGGCGTACGCTCACCGCGAAAGCCGCAGCAGCCACGAGGATCGCCTCGACGAGCGCAAGGCCGCCCAGGACGAGGACGCCAACGCTGGCATCGGCAGATGGCTGAGACGCCCAGTCCCGCGAGTACCCGTACAAATCGCAGCCTTGCTCGCCCGGACCCTCTGCCCCGTCCGCGCAAACTGTTTCGGGCAGTGCGCTCGCGTCAGGCAACGCCACGAGCCACTGGGCGGATGCGCCAATGTCCTCCCCGTCGCCTTGTCGGCGGGCGAACGACTCGTCCAGGAGGACGTGCCGCCCTTTGATATCGAAGGTGTCTTCAACGAGGCCGACGACGGTCACCGGCCCGGTCTCGCTGATCTGCACCTGGCCGCCAACGGCCGTACCGGTAAACAAGGCGAGGCCGGCGCTGATCGCGACTTCGTGTTCGTTGCTTGGCTGCCGCCCCTCGGTCACCACAAGCATGCCGGCGGCGAGGCCGTCAAGGTCCATGGAGCGAGCTTGGAGCTCGACAGTCCGCCCGGGCACCACGAGATGGACGAGATCGTAACTCCATGGCACAACGACGGCGCCATCCGGCAGCGCCGCCTCGAGGCTCGCCGTCGTTGTCGAACCTGCCTGAATCTCGTAGTCCGCGAGCCCCATGCGGTGCGCAGCCGTCTCCTCGGCGGTCGGAGAAACCGTGCTGATCAAGGTGATCGCCGCTGCCATGGCCGCAACCGGCAGCAGGACCAGGAGCACGATGAGGGCACTCCGGCCGCGGCTTCGGCCGATGTTTCGCCAGCCGATGCGCGTGATCGCGGCGACGCTCGAACGCCTCATGCGGCGCTCGGTCGCGTGGGCCGCGTCTCGTCAACGAGCCGTCCGTCACGCAGGAAGACGACGCGATCGGCCCACGCCGCGTGCGCGGCGTCGTGCGTGACGAGGATCACCGTGCCGCCCGCGTCGCAGTGTCGACGGAGCAGACGCATAACCGATTCGCCGGTTATCGAATCGAGCGCACCGGTCGGCTCGTCGGCAAGGAGGATCTTTCGATCGCCGACCATGGCGCGGGCGATCGCGACGCGCTGCTGCTCGCCGCCCGAGAGGTCGTCCGGGTATCGGTCGTCCAGTCCGGCGAGCCCGAGCTCTTCGAGGACCGCAGACGCTGCCGATCGGGCATCGCGCGCCGGCCGGCCGTCGAGCTCAAGCGGTAGAGAGACGTTCTCACGGGCCGTGAGCCCGGGCAGGAGGTTGAGGTCCTGGAAGACGTAGCCCACCGTTCGGCGGCGCAGGATAGCTAGGTCCCGAGCCGCCATCGTGCCGACATCCTTGCCGTCGACGACCACGCGGCCGTCAGTTGGCCGGTCGAGCCCGCCAACCAGCGACAGGAGGGTCGTTTTGCCCGACCCGCTTGGTCCCATGACCGCCACGAACTCGCCCGGCCCCACGCGCAGATCGGTGGGCTGCAGAGCCACGACGGCCGTGTGCCCCTGGCCGAACGAGCGGCTCAAGCCCTCAAGCTGGACCACCGCGGCTGTGCTCACGAGCGCCCCCTTCTCTGGACGGCCGCATCCCGGATGCGCGCCTCCGATGCGTCGAGCCACCGGATCTCCGCCTCGGTCCTGAAAATCAGCGCGTCGAGCATCAGCAGGAACGCGAGGTCGTTGTGTGGGTCGGCCTGCGCCTTGCGGCGTGTGTACGCCTGGAGCTGCTCGATCGACGCCGTACGTTGGCGTTGGAGGAGGTCGGTCACGTCGACGTCGTTTGCGGCGATAGCGAGCAGCACCTTGATGGTCAACTCGTCGCGCGGCGGCGCGTCGGAGACAACCGGCGACCTGAACCACTCGTGAAGCTGCTCACGCCCACTTGGTGTGATGCGGTAGTCGTTCCGATCCTTGTCCGCGCCGGCGGGTTCGACGAGCCCATCGCGCTCAAGTCTCTGGAGAGTGGTGTAAACCTGGCCGATGTTGATCGCCCAGTTGCCACCGGTACGCCGCTCAAGGTCGGTCTTAAGCTGATAACCGTGGCGCGGCGCCTCGGCGAGGAGCGCCAGCAATCCATGCCTGACTGACAAAACAGACCCTCCATGCGACGACGAGCTCGGTTAGCCAATGATACATACCGAGTATGTAATCCGCCAGTTGGCAGACGGCTTCGGCGCGCTCGGCCTGATCGACGAGTCGTTGGCCATTAGCTGGGATGGGAGCCGAGCAGAGCGGACCCTTTAGCCGCCGAGCACACCCTCCATGGCCTGAGCCACCTGGCGCTGCCGTTGCTCCAGCACGTGTCCGTAGGTGTTCGAAGTCAGCGTGATCGAGCTGTGGCCGAGAAGGTTCTTGACGTCCTCCAAGGTCATGCCCTGTGCCAGCAGGAACGTCGCGGCGGCGTGCCGCAGGTCATGGAAGCGTGTGTGCGGAAGCTCGGCTCGGAGCAGGGCCGCGTGGAACGCGCGCGTCACGGTCGCGGCATGGAGCGGCGTCCCGATGGTCGTCGTGAACACGTGCCCACTGTCGACCCAGCGGGAGCCGGCAACGAGGCGCTCCATCCGCTGGCGAGTCCGATGCGCCCGGAGCGCTGCCGTGACTGAGTCGGGCAGCATGATGTTGCGCCGGCTGCGCTCGGTCTTGGGCTCGAGCAGCGTCAGCGTTCCGCCCACGTTGGCGAGCGTATGGCGGACCCGCTATCGTCTGGACCTATCATCCCGGCGCTCACTTGAAGGGACGTTGAAGCTGCCAGCCACGCTGCCAGCCACGGGGGTTACATTCTGTCCCACGAGGTGGGAGCCAGTGGATTCAAGCCGCGCGGGGAACCTACGCAGAGTGTCCCGGAACGACCCCGTGCACGGCGACCCGAGAGACTTTTAATCCTCGTGTCGTGGGTTCGAATCCCACTCGGCCCTTACTTCTTGCGCGCCTTCCAGACCTCTTCGGTGGGCCACTGGCGCGCCCACTCGAGGGTCGCGTAGGGGAAACGTGTGGTGGACCCTTCTGCGGGCCGCAGTTCGATCATGTCCTCTACCTCGAAACCGCTTGCACGCAGCAACCTGATCCAGTCGCCGTAGCCCAGGTGGAACTCGACCGAGTCTTCCTCCGGCCACTCGAACTGGTGCATCCCGAAGTACGGGCGAACCATCGTTTCTGTCGCCGGTACGGTGTCCTCGTCGGGTGCGCAAAGCATGAATATCGTCCCGTTGCCCAGGAAGATCAGCTGCCCGCCCGGCCGTAGGAGCCGCGCCGCCTCGGGGATCCACTTGTAGGGGTCGGCCCAGATCGCGGCGCCGTACTCGGAGATAGCCAGGTCGAAGCTCGCGTCTGGCAGCGGCACTTCCTCGGCGTTTCCGAGGATGAGCGGGAACTCGATGCCGAACTCTTGCTGGAAGCCGCGTGCGGTCTCGAGCTGGCGCGGCGAGGCGTCGATCCCGACTGGCCGAGCCCCACGGCGCAGCAGCCATGCCGAAACGTAGCCCGTGCCGCAGCCGAGCTCGATCACGTCCATCCCGGCAACGTCCGGCAGCAGGTGCACCTCGGACTCGGGTATCTGCCAGATGCCCCAGTGCGGCTCTGACTGCCGCCAGTTAAGACGGCCGGGCTCGACCCATTCGTTGGCCATGCCGTCCCAGTACGCGCGCTTGCGCCTGACGTGCTCGGGCAGATCGGTCACGACCGACCCTCCGCGAGGGAGGTTTCCGCGTGGCCGAGTGCGCCCTCGACTTCCGCGCGCGAAGGCATTCCTCCCCGGGCACCGGGCACCGTGACCGACATGGAGGCGGCCCGCACCGCGAAGCGGACCGCGTCGATCAGAGCGGAACCTGCCGCCAGCTCTGCTGCCAGTGCCCCGGCAAAGGTGTCCCCGGCGCCGGTCGTGTCGACTGCTTCGACCAGCGGCGCGGGCACGGTCTCTGCGTTGCCCTCCTCGACCACCACCGCTCCCTGCGGCCCGAGCGTGACGACGACCGGCGCGCCGCTCCTCGCGGCCAGGATTCGGGCGGCGTTGATCGGCTCGAACTCGCCGGTAAGAGCCTGCGCCTCGCCTTCGTTGGGCACGAGAATCGGCCGAAGAGCGAGCAACGCGGCCGGCAGTTCGCGAGCAGGCGCCGGGTTGATGACGATCTTCATACCGGCTTCTGAAGCGATGCGGGCTCCGGCGAGCACTGCTTCGTCGGCGATCTCGAAATTGGCGAGGTAGACGCCTCCGGCGACGGTGGTCGAGCCTGTTGCCAGCGCCTCTTCGACGATGGCGGCATCCACCGAGGCGTTGGCACCCGAGGCCACTGCGATCTGGTTCTCCCCCGCGTCGTCCACCACGATCAGGGCGACACCGGTGGGAGCGCCTCCGGCGCGCACCCCGGAAACCCCTACGCCTTCACGCTGGAAATCGTCCACCGCCGCGCGCCCGAACTCGTCGTCCCCAACGGCACCGATGAACGTCACGTGCGCTCCGAGTCGCGCCGCCGCGACCGCCTGGTTCGCACCCTTGCCCCCGTGATGCTGGGCGAAATCCCCGCCCGTGACCGTCTCGCCCGCAGAAGGGAGGCTGCGCACTCGCACGACGAGGTCCGCATTCACCGACCCCACCACCAGTACGCGGCCGGGTCGGCGCTCGGGCGGCTTGGCGGGTTCGCTCAGTTTCGTCATCTGCGTCAGTTCGCGAAGCAATGGATCGTCAGCGTCTGCGCGGTAGACGCGTCGTCGCCGACGCGGAAACGGAAGACGTTGTCGCCGATATTGAGCTGCACCGGGAAGGACCAGTTACCCGCCCAGTCGGCCACCGTGTGCTCGTCGAACCACAGCGGAATGTCGCGCGTGATAGTCGTGCCGGGCATCGCCAGCCCACGCACGACGATCACTCGATCGGTGGTTGCCCGACCATCCGTGGGCTCGACGATCACCAGGCCGACCGCTGGGATCGTCGGCGCTGGTGTCTGGGCTGCGCCTGGCGTAGTCGGGGCCGGTGTCGACTGCGCTGTTGGCGTGGGCGTTGCCGACAACGTCGGCGTTGGCGTGGGGCTAGGGGTCGGCGTCGGGCTTGGCGTCGGTGTCGGGGGGAGGGTCGGTCGAACGCTCGGCGAAAAATTCGGCGTCGCGGGTGTTGTCGGCTCAGGACTCCATGGTGCGAGGGCGGGCGTGGCACTCGACGGTGGCGTGGCGTCGCCCACCGCGAGGTTGGTCGGGGTGGTGCTCGGGCTGGGCAGCACGGCTGCTGGGTTGCCGTTGAGCATGCCCGACAGGAGCAGCAGGACGACGGCCGCGAGCACGACGACCGCCACAAAAAGGAGCCAGTCGCGACGTGCGTCGGAGGCTCTGCGCCTGCCGTAAGGCGGCCGCTGGACTACCCCCGTCCGCCGCTCCGTGGAGACAGATCGCTCAGCCGGTCGGGTCATGGGCTGGGCAGGATACAGTCGCACGGACAAGCAGGCCTTGAACGCAGCCGCGCGTGACAGAGTGGAGGTGTGGTGACGGACCGGCCCCTTCTTCCCTTTGGTTCGTGGCCCTCGCCGATAACCATTGAAATGGCGGTCGCGAGCAGCCTCAGCCTGCGCGAGGTGCGCCTCGACGGTGAGGATGTCTACTGGACCGAGGGCCGGCCCGCGGAGGGCGGCCGCCAGGTCATCGTGCGCTGGAATGAGCGCGACGGCCTAGTCGACATCACGCCGCCGCCGTTCAACGCGCGGACGATGGCGCACGAGTATGGAGGCGGCTGGTACGCGGTCGATCAAGGGACCGTGTACTTCGTCAACCTGGACGACGGACGGATCTACCGTCAGCGCCGCGATGACGCGCCAGAGCCCCTTACCGGGGAAGGTCCGTATCGCCACGGCGACCTCGTGGTCGACCGGCGCCGCAACCGACTGCTGTGCGTCCGCGAAGACATGTCGGCGGTGGCTGGCTTCGTGCCGGGCGGTGTGGCAGATGGACAGCGAGTTCCAGAGCCGCAGGATCTGCTCGTCGCGGTGGACCTCGCAACAAGCGCCGTGCACGTCCTGGCGTCTGGCTATGACTTCTACTCAACTCCCAGGCCAAGCCCGGACGGGAAGCACCTGGCCTGGCTGTCGTGGCGCCACCCGAACATGCCCTGGGACAGCACCGAGCTACAGATAGCGTCCGTGGCGGCCGACGGCAGGCTGGCAGATGAGCGAGTGGTTGCCGGCGGAGGTGAGGAATCGGTGGTCCAGCCCGAGTGGGCGCCCGACGGGTCGCTCGTCTTCGCGTCCGATCGGACGGGTTGGTGGAACCTCTACCGACTTACTTCGCCCGCTGCGAGCGACCGGGCACAGATCATCCCGCTGGCGCCGATGGAAGCCGAGTTCGCGGCCCCGCAGTGGGTTTTCGGAATGTCCTGGTTCGGCATCGCGCCGGACGGGACCATCGTTGCGGCTTCCGACAACAAGGCACGCGACGAGCTCTGGATGATCCCTGTGCGCGGGGCACCCGAGAAGCTGGCCGTCCCTGACGAGGTCATAGACAGCCT
>JBBDRY010000011.1:0-2033 GCA_040905225.1 Chloroflexota bacterium
GGAGTACGCGAAGTAGTCTCGCCTCCGGGCAGTGTTCTGGCGGCGGATCGGCTTCCTGCCGCGCCGGACAAGCCCGGCCCAGGCACCGTCCGCGTCCTGATGATCGGCGATGTCATCGGCAAGCCTGGTCGCGAGGCGATCGAGCAGCTCGTGCCGACGCTGCGCGAGGAACGGCACGTCGATCTGGTCACGGCCAACGGCGAGAACCTCGCTGGCGGCATGGGCCTGACTCCGTCGACGGCGGCGGCACTGTTCGGCGCCAGCGTGGACGTGATCACGAGCGGCAACCACATCTGGGACAAGCGCGAGATCTATCCGGAATTGGATCGCGACGAACGTATCCTGCGCCCCATCAATTACGGCGAGCACGGCGTGCCGGGCCGAGGTTGGGGCGTCTTCCACGCCGCCGACGGGTCCGAGGTGGCGGTGATCAACGCCCAGGGGCGGACATATATGCCCCAGATCGAGAACCCGTTCTCGATGCTCGACAACCTGCTCGAGCAAGGCGCGGACGAGCTGCCCAAGGTCCGCCTGGTCGATTTCCACTGCGAGCTCACCAGCGAGAAGAACGCCTTCGGGCTGCATCTCGACGGACGTGTCAGCGCCGTGTGCGGCACGCACACGCACGTGGCCACGGCCGACGAGCGCATCCTGCCGCGCGGTACGGCGTACATCAGCGACATCGGCATGACGGGGCCGGTCTACAGCGTCATCGGCTTCGATCCCGCTACCGTGCTGCCGCGCTTCATGAACGCCCTTCCGACCCGCTTCGAGGTGGGCAGCGGTCCCGTTCTGTTCAACGCCATCCAGATCGACGTCGACGTGGCTACCGGGCTGGCGGTGAGCGTCGATCGCTTCAGCCGAGTGGTCGACGTATGAGGCGGTGCGCATGAGCCGCTACGCGCCGGACGCAGACGGCAGGGTCGTCCAGAGCCGCTTCAAGGACCCGGTACCTCAGCAGGGCTGGCCCAAGAACACGGTCGATCTGCACACCCACACCGACCGATCAGATGGCGTCCTGCCGCCCGCCGAGCTGTACCAGGCGATGGCCGACTGTGGGCTGGAGGTCGTCGGCATCAGCGATCACGACACGATGACGGGCTACAGGTCCCTGCGAGAGGCGGCAGCCGGCACCCACGCCGCGGGCCCTCGTCTGGTTCCCGCGGTCGAGATCAACAGCATCGCCGACCGCGGGCTGATCGAGATGGGCGTCGAGCTCGAGGAGGGCGAGCTGCACATCCTCGGCTTCGGCGTGGATGCCGATGACCCGGCCTTCGAGAGGGCATTGGACGGTCAGCGCGGTGCGCGCAAGGCCCGACTGTTGATGATCGTCGACGCCCTTCGCAACCTGGGAAAGCCGATCGACGACCAGATCGCGGCCGTGCTAGATGGTGACGAGGCTCTCGGACGGCCGCACATCGCCCGCGCGATGGTCGCGGCAGGCCACGTCGAGAGCGTTCAGCAGGCGTTCGACCTCTGGATCGATCGCAAAGGTCCGGCCTACGTGCCGCGCCAGGGGATGCACTCGCGGGCGGCCATCGACGCCATCACCGCCGCGGGCGGTCTGCCGGTCCTGGCGCACTATCCCGCCGCACCCGATCAGCCCGCGCTGATCAACCTGCTGCTGGGCTGGGGCCTGCGCGGCCTCGAGGTCCACTACCGCCGTTTCACGGCCGGCACAGTCAAGCGCATGGCGGCGTTGGCGGACTCGCTCGGGATCCTGGCCACGGGCGGGTCTGACTACCATGGCGATGGGATGACCTACGCCGAGTCGCAGCAGACGACGTATGTGCCACGCGAGGTAGCCGATCGGCTCCTGGAGGCCATCGCTGCCGCGGGAGCCCGCGCCGCGTGACAACCAGGGCACTGCCGATGCTCGAGGTCGCGCCGGCTCCGCGCGCGAGCGTCAACGTCCAGCCTTCCGCTCACCTCGCCGAGTTCGCCACCGAAGACGTCGCGCTGCCCAGCTTCCACATGTGGACCCTGGGCTGCCAGATGAACCGCTCCGATTCCGAGGAGATGGCCGGCGCGCT
>JBBDRY010000012.1:0-1963 GCA_040905225.1 Chloroflexota bacterium
CCTTGCAGGACGGCCATGCTGACGCGGTCGTACGAGGCGAGACCGACGTAAGCCAGGGCGGCCGCGGCGCGCTTGCCGAACAGCAGCTTGTCGGGCGTGCCACCGTCCATGGAGCCCGAAGCGTCGAGCAGGATATGGACGTTGACGTCCTCCTCCTCGATGAAGAGCTTGATGAAGAGCTTTTCCAGGCGGGCGTACAGGTTCCAGTCGAGCGCTCGCAGGTCGTCGCCGGGGGTGTAGTTGCGGTAGTCGGTGAATTCGACCGATTGGCCGCGCTTGACGCTGCGCCGGACACCCTTCATGCCACCGTGGACGGCCTTCTTGGTAACGAGCATGAGGCGCTCGAGCTGGCGCAGGAACACCTCGTCGAAGACCGTCGCATCGACGGCCGAGGGCAGCAGGTCGCGCTTCATCGGCGCCTGTCCACGACGTTACTGAAGGGCGACCTGTAGTCACGAATGACGGCTATACCGTCATGAAGCGGACCAAATGCGGCCCAGCGTGGCGTCGATCGGCTCCAGGCCACTTTTAGCGAACTTGTCTGAGCGCGGATGCCAGAGATCGGCAACCAGCGCCCAGGTGTGGTGGCCCGCAACCCGCTCCTTATGGTGCCGATTGACGGTATGGCCGGCACAACTGGAACGATCCACCACATCGGCCTTGACCGCGTATGAACGTAGGCCCGCCCCGCCACGGTCAGTCGACCGACGGCGTAGGCACCGCGTCGAGCACCGAGCGAACGATTGCGTCGCTGGTGATCCCCTCGGCCTCTCCCTCGAAATTACGGATCACGCGGTGGCGGAGCGCGGGCATCGCCACGGCGCGCACGTCGTCAGTGGCGACGTTGTAGCGGCCGTCGAGCAGGGCATGGATCTTGCCGGCGAGCACGAGCGCCTGCGCGCCGCGCGGCGAGCCGCCGTAACGGACATATTCCTTGACGAGCGCAGGGGCACGCGGGGCCTCCGGATGCGTGGCAGCCAGGACCGACACCGCGTAGGCGGTAACGTGCGGCGCGATCGGGACGCTGCGCGCGAGGCGCTGCATGTGCACGACCTCCTTGGCGTTGGCCGCGGCCTTCGCCCGCGGCGTCTTCGCGCCCGTGGTCCGCTCCATGATCTCGACCAGGTCCTCTTCGGACGGGAAAGGCACCCAGAGCTTGAAGAGGAACCGGTCGAGCTGCGCTTCGGGGAGGGGATAGGTGCCCTCCATCTCGAGCGGGTTCTGCGTGGCCAGCACGAAGAACGGCGGTTCGAGCAGGTGTCGCTCACGAGCCACAGAGACCTGCTGTTCCTGCATCGCCTCGAGTAACGCCGACTGGGTCTTCGGCGTGGCGCGGTTGATCTCGTCGGCGAGCAGCAGGTTCGCGAAGACCGGGCCGGGCTGGAAGCGGAAGATCCGCTGTCCGTCCTGTTCGACGATCACGTTGGTGCCGATGATGTCTGCCGGCATCAGATCTGGGGTGAACTGGATGCGGCTGAAGGTGCAGTCGATGACGTCCGCGAACGTCCGCACGAGCATCGTCTTGCCGAGCCCGGGCACGCCCTCGAGAAGCGCGTGGCCGTTGGCGATCAGGCAGATCAGCGTCTGCCGGACGAGGTCGTCCTGGCCGACGATGACCGACTTGACCTCGGTCTCGATCGCCCGCGCGCGGTCGGAGAATTCCTCTACGGATAGCTCGTTTGCGGCTGTCCGCTCGAGCGTTGGTTGAGCCATCAGCCCCTCCTGGAGTCCTTGTTGCGATGCGCTACTGGGTCGGGTTGAGCGACGAGAAGTAGTCGCGCACGTAGTCCTTGACGTCGAGCGGTACGTAGCTGCGCTCAAGGCTGGTGATCGCGAAGTCGTTGAAGTCCTGGAACACGTCGCTGTACGGCACGATGGACTGGTTGTTGGTGCCCTGGCCCTGGCCCTGGCCCTGCTGGGTCTGACCATCGCCACCCTGGCCCGCGATGTAGGACGGGTCGCC
>JBBDRY010000013.1:0-11844 GCA_040905225.1 Chloroflexota bacterium
CTCCAGCCGCAAATCTCGCGCTTCGAGATCGTTGAGGGTTAGCCCGCCAGACTTATCGACGATCGCGGAGTCCGGTAAGAAAGTCGCATGCCCGCCGGCAAGCAGCACGGCTTGGCCATGTCGTTTCTCGGCAATGACTTTCGTCTCGGGATCGCGGAGCCGGTAGGTGAGTGCCACCGAGCGCGCTGGCGCAGGCCCGTAGTTCTCAAGGCGGAGCGCCAGGATCATGCCGTTGGGACCCCAAAGGCGGGGATAGGCCTCGACTTGAGCGGCGCTCCTCGTGGCGCGTATGTCCCACAAGAGAACCATGGTCATGGCGATCGAGAAGACGGCCGCGAACGCAACGACCACCGTCGAGACGGCGTTGATCAGGTCGATCTGGTTAGGCGTCACAGCTAGCGCAGGATAATCGGCGGTCTCTCGCTGACCCTACCTACGCTCAGGATGACCGGCCCTGCACCGCTAACGGGCCAAGGGCTCCCAAAGCACGTGCGCTACCAACTGCGCTACACCCCGGCGAGCCCATCATAGTGGCGACTGCCGATAGGCTGGCCACGTGCGCATAGGCGTCTGCATCCCGATCAGCGAGCGCGTTCCGGAACGGCGGGCCCTGTCCTTCACCCAGATACGCGAGCTGGCCCTGCTGGCCGAGCGCGGCGGCCTCGATTCCATCTGGGTAGCCGACCACCTCTTCTTCTTCATCGGCAGCGATAAGGAGGTACGCGGCGCGTGGGAGTCGATCTCGATGCTGGGTGCGCTGGCGGAGGCAACGTCGCGCGTGGAGCTCGGTCCACTGGTGCTGTGCACTCCGTTCCGCAATCCCGGGATGATCGCCTGGATCACCAACACACTCGACGAGATCAGCCAGGGCCGGTTCGTCCTCGGGCTCGGTAGTGGCTGGCACCGCCCCGAGTTCGACGGCTTCGGCTTCGAGTTCGATCGGCGGGTAAGCGTGTTCGCGGACTCGCTCGAGGTCCTCGTGCCGCTGCTCCGCGAAGGGAAGGTTGACTACGACGGAGAGTGGGCACGCGGCCATGCCGAGCTGCATCCGCCACGGAGACGGCCAAATGGACCGCCGATCCTGATGGCCGGCTCTAAGCCGCGCATGATGGGGCTGATCGCGCGCTGGGCCGACCGCTGGAACAGCGTCTGGTACGGACTGCCGACTGACGAGTTCCGCGATGAGCGCGCCGGCCTGGAACAGGCTTGCGCGGATATCGGGCGTGACCCGGCAACGGTGGAGGTGAGCGCCGGCATCGTGATCAAGGATCCGCGGACGATCGACCGAAACGACGGCGACGGAATCGTCGGCAATGTAGAGAACATCCGTGATGCCTTCGCCGCCTGGGCAGTTGAGGGGGTCGACGAGGTCATGTGCCGCCTCGAGCCGCCCTCGGCAGGCGCGGTCGAGACGATCGCCGACGCGGCGCAGATGTTCCGAGGGCGCGGTTAGACCGTAGAGGCTGCCCGCTCCGAGGCCGGCTCCGCATCTCGCGTGGACTTCGCCGTGGTAGTAGCTTCGAGCGCCGACCCGAGAAGGGCCATGTACGGTTTCGCACCCAGCCGATCGAAGAGCGCCCGTGCCTCGGGAACCCACTGACGCGCCGCGGCAACGTGAGGCAGCAGCCTGGCCGCGTCGACCGTCAGCTCGGCCGCCTTGAAGTCGGCGCCGGTAGATCGATACACCTCGATGGCAGCGCGAAAGGCGTTGACCGCATCCTGTTCCCGGCCCTCGAGGGCGGCTACCGACGCGGTTGCGCCAAGGTCGGCGGCGTGAGGGATGCTGCCCTTGCTGGGATAGTCGTGCAGTCGTTGCGCCGCGTCGCGCGCGCCGGTGAGATCACCGCCGTAAGCGGCGGCGCGGACCGCATACTGCCCAACGATCGGTGTGAAGTCGTAATGAGTGTCGATCGCGCTGAGGGCCGCCCGGCGTGCCTCGTCGAAGCGCCCGTCGAACAGGGCCACGAGCGAACGCACATAGTCGAGACTTGCGCTCACCTGCGGTTCACGTACGTCGCCGACCCCGCTTTCAGCGTCGGCGAGGATCTCGTCGCCGTTTTCGCCCAGGTAGGCCCGGTACGCGCCGACGACCGTAGAGGCACGCGCGCGGTCGTACGCGGATGGGGCGGTCGTCAGCGTCTCGTCGAGAAGCTCGCGGGCCGAGTCCCAATCGACGCCGATGAGCATCCTGTACAGCGCGGTCGTGCCGATCAACCAGTTGAGCATGCCTCGCTGGCCCACCTTTCGGGCGAGCTCGAGTGCGGCGAGCACCGTGTCGAGAGCGAGACGCGGTTCGTCTTCGATGTAGCTGACGCTCAGGTTGTTGAGCGCGCGCAGCTCCAGGTCGAACCAGCCACCGTTGTGGACGATTTCGACGGCCTTTTCCAGCAGCGCTACCGACTCGCGACGTCGTCCTATCTGATTTAGCGCAGACCCCTTGTTGATAAACGCCTCGCCGATAACGGGGTCCAGGTTCAGCAGTTCAGCTATTGCCAGCGCTCGGTCGCCGGCCTCTACGGCGCGAATCCCTTCGCTCTGCCGCATCAGGACACGGGAAAGAGTCGCGTTCAGCGCCGCAATGAAGTCATCGTCCTCGCCAGCTTCGGCTTTGCCGAGTCCGGCCTCGATGGCGGCGATAGAGTCGAGCAGGCGCCCCTGGTCGATGAGGATTCGCCCGAGCAGGACCGATGCGCGCACGACCGACCGCCTATCACCAGCGGCAAGATAGATGTCGATCGAATCCTGGACCCGCTGCGGCGCGGTATCGCCCTTGCCGCTTGCGTTTGCCGACTCGGCGGCGAGCTCCATCAGCGCGGCGCGGTCAAGCGGGTCGTGCGTGACAGCAAGCGCCTGATCCAGGTAAGCCACTGCCTGTGCATGAGCACCAAGGCTGGCTGCTCTCTCGGCAGCTCCGCGCAGAGCGATCCGCGCCTGGGCGCCGATTGCGTCGGCTTCGGCTCCTTCCGCCGACGCCTCATGCGCGGCAAGGTAGTGCGTCGCAAGGACACCGGCGAGCTCGTCGTCCCCGAGCGACTCGTAGAAACGTGCAGCCGCCAGGTGGCGCGACCGTCGCTCGCGTCGCGCCAGCGTCCCATACGCGACCTCCCGAATGAGCGACTGGACGAAGCCGTACTGGCCGCGCTCAGGCGAGCGCGGGTCGACTTCCAGGTCGAGCAACTCGCGCTTGACCAGGTTGCGTAGCCGACCCTCGATCTCGTCCGGGGCGAGACCTGACACTGTCGCCAGCGCAGCGATGGTGAACCGCTGGCCGATCACCGATGCATCCTGGAGAAGACTTCGATCGCTCGGCTCGAGGCCGTCCAAACGTGAGGCGATCAGCGAGCGCAGCGTCTCGGGCACAGCCAGCTCGTTGAGATCGCCGGTCGGCCGATACCCACCGTTGACGGCCTCCACCCGACCCTCGGAGACGAGCATGCGAACAGTCTCGACCGCGTACAGCGGTATGCCGTCCGCCCGTTGCAGCACGGCCTGGACGGCCTGGTCGGGCAAGCCCGGGACCAGCCCGGCAAGAAGCTCGCGCATCTTCTCCTCGGGGAGGGGCTCGAGCGGCATGGCCGTGAGCAATCGGTGCCCGGAGCCCCACCCGGGCCGGCGCTCGTACAGCTCAGGGCGGGCCAGGGTGACGATCAGAAGGGGCTTGTTCTTGGACCACTCGAGCATGTTCTCGATGAAGTCGAGCATCCCGCTGTCGGCCCACTGGATGTCCTCAAAAACGAGGACAGTCGTGCCCTGCTCGGCGATGCGTTCGAAGAACACGCGCCAGGCCGCGAAAAGGACATCGCGGCCACCCGCTGGCGGTGGCTCGAGCCCGAGCAGGGCCAGCAACGCGTTACCTACCCAGTTGCGCTCGTCGTCATCCGTGACCCACTGCGTGACCGTCGAAGCGATGCGGCTGCGGGTGGTGGCCTCGTCGTCCCCTTCAGCAAGCTCCGCCCGCCGGCGAACCATCTCACCGAGCGCCCAGAATGTGACGCCCTCGCCGTATGCCGGCGATCGGCCGCGGTGCCAGTAGATGGTTTCTACGACCCCGTCGATGTACTTCTCGAACTCCCAGGTCAGCCGGCTCTTGCCGATGCCCGCCGGACCGCTGATCGAAACGAGGCGAGCCCGCCCGTCACGGGTAGTGGCATGGAGCTGCTCCTTCAGCAGTCGGAGCTCTTCCTCGCGGCCGACGAACGGCGCCTCAAGCCCCGCCGACTTGTTCTGCCCGCCACGGTTGGCGACGACGCGCATCGCCTTGAACGCATCGACCGGAGCGGTCTTGCCCTTCAGCTCCTGGGCGCCGGCGGGCTCGAACACGATTGCTGCCGAGGCCGCGTGCATCGTGGTCGTATTGACGAGGATCGTGCCCGCAGGCGCGACCGACTGCAGCCGGCTCGCGGTGTTGACGAGGTCGCCGGCGACCATGCCCTGGCCCTGCGCGCCGATCGTAACGGCCGCTTCACCCGAGACGATGCCGGCGCGCGCCGCGATGCCGGGCCCCAGCTCCTGGACTCCGTCGAGCAGCTCCATCGCCGCCCTGACGGCCCTTTCGGCATCGTCCTCGTGGGCAATTGGGGTGCCCCATACGGCCATCACGGCGTCGCCGATGAACTTCTCGATCGCGCCCCCGTGGCGCTCGACGGCGAGACGGGCGATTCCGAAATAGTGATCGAGCGTCTCGCGCACCAGTTCCGCGTCACGCTCCTCGGCGAACGGAGTGAAGCCGACAAGATCCACGAACAGAACCGTCACGAAGCGGCGTTCTGCCAGCGCGCCCGGCTCGGTGGATGCAGCTGTGGCCGTCTGAGCCGCCGGTGCCAGCGAGGTGCCGCAGATGGCGCAGAACTTGGCGCCCGTTCGGTGTGGCTCACCGCAGTTGGGACAAGCCGCGCTCAGCACCGTGCCGCAGTCGTCGCAGAAACGGCTGCCGGCAGCGTTCTCGGTACCGCAATTTGTGCAGATCACGTCCGGTCACCCATGCGCCCGATCATACCCGCGCCTGATCGCCTCCCGGTCAGTAGCCGCGGGCGATCAGCAGCTCGCGCATAGCTCGTGCCGCCTTGGCGCGATGCGAGATCTCGTTCTTCTCCGGCCGTGTCAGCTCGCCCACGGTTCGGCCGCCAACCGGTTCGGTCGCGGGCTCGAAGAGCGGGTCGTAGCCGAAGCCGCCGTCGCCGCGCGAATCGGTTGCGATCCGGCCCTCGAACGTGCCGCGCGCCGTCTCGGCCACGACCGGCTCCTCATCCTCCGTGGGTTCGGCGAGAACCAGCACGCACTGGTAGCGCGCGGTCCTATCCGCCGGCGGAATGCCCATCTCGCTCAGCTCGGCGAGCAGCAGCACGTTGTTGTCCTCATCCGTGGCAGTCGGGCCCGCGTAGCGACGGGTGCGGACTCCGGGTCGGCCATGCAATGCGTCCACCTCCAAACCGGAGTCGTCGGCTAGGGTGGGCATGCCCGACAGGCGGGCGTAGTGGAGCGCCTTCGCGACAGCGTTCTCGTCGAAGGACGCGCCGTCCTCATCGGCCGAATCGGTCAAGCCCACATCGGCCAGCGACAGCAGGTCGGTTTTCTGCAGGTCGAGCAGGTCGCGCAGCTCGTCGAACTTGTGTCGTGAGCCGGTTGCGATCAACAGCTCTCCGCGGGGCTTCACTCCACGCCGAGCACAGTGCGCTGATACCGGAACAGCTGCTGGAGCCCGCCATCGGCAAGCTCGAGCAGCCGGTCCATGCCGGCGCGGTCGAACGGCTTGCCTTCGGCCGTGCCCTGCACCTCGACGTAGGTGTTCTTGTCTGTGCCGACGACGTTGAAGTCGACCTCGGCGCGCGCGTCCTCCGAGTAGTCCAGGTCCAGCAGCGGCGCGGCGTCGACGATGCCGCAGCTGACCGCGGCGATCTGGCCGTCCACTGCCGCCGCGGCGCCCAACTTGCGCAGCGCCAGGACGAGAGCCACGTAGCCGCCTGTGATCGAGGCCGTCCGCGTGCCGCCATCCGCCTGGAGCACATCGCAGTCGACTGTGATCGTTCGGTCGCCGATCTTGGAGGTGTCGACAACGCCGCGCAGCGCCCGGCCGATCAGCCGCTGGATCTCCATCGTCCGGCCGCCCTGGCGGCCCTTGATCACCTCGCGCTGGGTGCGCTCCGACGTCGCCCGCGGCAGCATCGAGTACTCGGCCGTGACCCAACCCAGGCCTTTGCCGCGGAGGTGAGGCGGGACCCGGTCCTCGACCGTCGCCGCGCACAGCACGCGGGTGTCGCCCATCTCGATCGTGCACGAGCCCTCGGCCCACTTCTGGACGTCGAGCGTGAAGCGGACGGTGCGCAGCTGGCCCGGGCTGCGGCCGTCGGCGCGGAAGCGTCCGCCGCTGATGCTCATCGCTTGCCCGCGCTCGCCACGATCTCGCGATTGGCCGTCTCGAGCTTCGCCTGCTGCCACAGCTCGTCGAGCTCGTCCATCGACAGAGCACGCAGCTCAACGTCGCGTTCAGCCGCCTGTCGCTCCACGTTCGCGAAACGCGCGGCGAACTTGGCGCTGGCGGCGCGGAGGGCTGCTTCCGAGTCGATACCCAGCTTCCGGGCGAGGTTCACGAGCACCATCAGCAGGTCGCCGAACTCCTCGTGCCGCTCCCCGTCGTCGCGCGCAGCGACGACCTCGGCCGCCTCTTCCGTCACCTTCTCGAGCACGCCCTCGATGGACGGCCAGTCGTAGCCCAGCGACGCGGCGCGCTCCTGCATCTCCTGGGCATAGGCAAGCGCCGGCAGGGATCTCGAGAGGCCGGCGAATGCGGCAGGCACCGATTTGTTTCCGTCATCCGTCTCTGTCGCCTGAGCTGAGCGCTCCGCACGCTCCCCCGCCTTGATCTGCTCCCAGTTCCGAATCACCTCGGCCGCGGAATCGGCGACAACGTCTCCGAATACGTGCGGGTGGCGGCGGACGATCTTCGTGACGACGTTGCGATAGACGTCAGTCAGGTCGAACACCCCGTCCTCGGCCGCGTACTCGGCATGCAGCACGATCTGGAGCAACAAATCGCCGAGCTCTTCGGCGAGAGCCGGCGTCGATCCCTTCTCGAGCGCGTCGTAGACCTCGTACGTCTCCTCGAGCAGGAACTTGCGCAGGGAGAGGTGGTCCTGCTCACGGTCCCACGGACAGCCGTCTGGGGCAC
Organism: Chloroflexota bacterium; assembly: GCA_040905225.1. Taxonomy (GTDB): domain Bacteria; phylum Chloroflexota; class Limnocylindria; order Limnocylindrales; family CSP1-4; genus JALYGJ01. The sequence goes on from JBBDRY010000013.1 coordinate 7,166, forward strand.
GCAGTCGCGCCACGAGCCAGGGCAGGGTGTGCGGACTCTGTGGATTCGAAAGTGGCGCAAGCGCGGGAATGTAGTGGGCGTGTGAGTCGAAGGCGGCATCGGTGACTTCGCCGACGGTCAGATCGGCGGCGCCCGCTAATCCGTGCACCGGATGATCCCTGGGATAGAGGGCACCGAGCATGTCGCTTGTGCCGCCTCCGTGCGCGGCACGCCCCGGGAGGGCGCTTGGTCGGAAGTCCTCGTCGGCAGATCGCCCAGAGGCATCCATAGAATCGTCGGGCAGGAGAACGATCGCCATCCCGGGGTCAAATGGCCTCCGCGCGAGGCCCGACGCGGTCAGGAACTGGAGGCCGTCAGACACAGATACGTCGAAGCGCGCTCGCAGCTCGTCAAGGAGCCCCTGGACCTGGATCGACATTTGGCTCAGCCTACACGCCGGCGCGTGCGCCTCAGTCCCCTCCTGGTACCAGGTCCTCTTCCGTCTCCGGCGTCTCGCCGGCGATGACGATCACGCCGTCTTTCTTGGCCTGGTCCTTCTTGGGCGTGTACCAGTCGTCGAACGCGACTGCCTTGACGTCGGGGATCTGGTCCGCGTCCAGCGGACGCGTGGCCTTCTCCTCGACCTTGATGATGTAGTGGCCCTCGCCGAGCTCGAGTGGCTCGGTGATGCCACCGGCGGGCAGGGCGAACACGTCGTCGGCGAGCTCCGGGGCCAACTGATCGGTGGTGACCCAGCCGACCTCACCGCCTTCTTCTGCCTCAGGCCCCTCCGAGTGTTCCTTGGCGATTGCCGCGAAATCGGCACCGGGCTGCGCGAGGAGATCCTGCACTGCCTGGACGCGCTGCTCCGGTGAGTCGCGTCGCTCCTCGAACAGCAGCACGTACCAGGCCGCGTCGCCGCGGATGAGCCCTATCAGATCACCGGCGGTGTGGGTTTCCGCGAAAAGGGCGTCGCCGACGGCTTCGGGCAGAAGGCCGCGGGTGGTGAAGTCCACCAAGCCACCGTCCTCGCTGGTCGGCGAGTCACTCTTCTCCGTCGCGATCGCGCGGAAGCGCTCGAGGCGAATCTCGCCGGCCGTCAGCGCCTTTAGCTCGTCGTATGTCTGTTGGGCGTCGACCCTCGCCTTTTCCCAGGCGGCGTCCTCGGCTGGCAGCTCGGGCGCGACCTCGAGGTTGTGATTCGGTGCGAAGACGATCTCGCTGTACTTGATCTCACCCTCTGCGTCGATGGGATCGTCCGTGTAGAGGCCAGCGATGTAGATGATCGCGATGCGTGCCTGCTCGGGGGTCTCGGCCAGCGCGGCGTCCGTGATTTTTGCCTTCAGCCGCTCGGCCGCGATTTCTTTGTGGAGCATGTCGCGCAGTGCAGGTTCGGACACGAGCTTGGTGAGCTCGTCGCGGAGACCGGGTTGCTCGGTCGCGGACCTGATCTCGGTCACGCGCCCAATGCGATAGACACCGTCGGTCCCACGCACGACTCCCGTCGTGCCTCCCGCCGCAAGATTGAATAGCTCATTGCCCAGGGAAGCGTCCGACACGGCGACCTCGCTGCTGAATCCGAGGTCCCCGCCGATCTGCGCGCTCTCGTCCGTGCTGAACTCCCGGGCCACGTCCGCCCATTCCCGGCCCGACTGGACGGCGGCGAGTGCCGCTCCCGCGCGTTCCAGCGCAATGCGCCTCTCGGCGATCGTTGGAGACGCTTCTTCGCCCTCGGCCGCGATGGGCTCAACGACGACTACGAGAACATGACGGCGTTCGACACCTGCGAACTCCTCGGCGAAACGCGTGTCGACATCGGCATCCGAGACCGTGACGCCCTCAGCGCTCGCCAACTGCGACTGGTAGATGACGTCGATCAGGTCGTCGAGCGCGGTCGTCGTTAGCGCGTTCGCGCGCTGGTCGAGCTCGCTCTGCCGTGCGGCCAGGGTCTCCGCGTCAATCTCGCGATCGATGTTGGCCTGAGCCAGCCGATTGGACTGGAGGTTGATGCGCCACTGCTCGAGCTCGACGCGATCGCGCAGCAGCTGCGGGCCGACCTCGAGCGACCCAACCCGTGCGAGGGGCTGGACATTGTCCCTGTACCACGCAAGCCCGACGACGGCGAGAAGGATCAGCACCACCGCCGCGATGACCAACGCGAACAGCGCGGTGACCACAGCCTGCTGGCGCTCTTCGCCCTCGAAGAGTCGACGCAGCCTGGTGCGACGTGAGGTCGGACGTGTGGTTCGCGCGCGCAAGGTCATCTGGTAGTTATTCGAGCCTTTCTGGGTAGTTCAAGAGAGCTGGGTTCTCTAGCCAGCGAGCGGTCAGCGGCGCAACCGTCGCAGCAGCCCCATGACGAGGGCGAAACCGGCGCCGAAGGCGGCCGCGGAGCGCCAGTCCAACACCGGACGGACGTCCCCGCTGGTGGAGCCGGCAATGAGCAGGAAGACGCTCGTTTCCGGATCGAGTGTTGCCTTGTCTGCGAAGACGGCGAACGCGTTGCCGCCTTCCTGGATGGTCAGGTGCTCCGTGCGGGCTATTCCGACGCCGCCCTGGCTGATGGTCAGCTCGTCGGCCGAGATGCGCGCGGCGCCGCCCTGGTTGATCGTAACGGTGGTCGCATCGATATCACGCGCGCCGCCCTGGGTGATGGAGACATTGGTCGCGTCGATGTCGCGCGCACCACCGTTCTTGATGTCGACGTTGTCGGCGCCGCGAACATCCGCGCTGCTCTCGTCGTTGTCAATTTCGGCCATCAGGGCCTCGGCGTCGTCGTCGTCGTCGTCTGCATCGTCGTCGTCTGCATCGTCGGCATCGTCACTCGAGCCCCCGTTGGAGCCTCCGCCTGATTCGCCGTTGGACCCACCATCCGGGACGCCATCCGAGGTGCCAGCCGAGTCGCTGGCCGCGTCGGCGTTGTCGTCGGAGGCCTCCGTCGTCGGCTCATCCATGCTCACCGGCGCATCCGAATCGTCGCCACTGATCGGGTGGTCCGCAGCCGGCCATTCCTCAGTGTGCTCGCCGTTGTGCATTTCGTGGGTCACGTCATCTCCGTGCTCGGAAGATCGCTGGCCGAAGCTACAACCGGACCTGTAATGGGTCGCTCAGCGTACCCCGACGGTGGATATCTCGCTCACGAAAGATGGCCATCGCCTCCTATTTTGACCCGGTGCGAGCGGCCGCCGCGTAGACCTCGCGCGTCTCGCGCGCCACGTCCGACCATGTACGCGTAGTCGCCTCTGCCCGCCGGTGCGCCTGACTGCGGAGGCCCTGTGCGAGCGATCCGCCCTCCCACACCGCCTCGATGGCCGCGGCAAGCCTGTTGGGGTCTCGCGGCGCAACGACTATGCCGGCGCTGGCAACAACCTCTGGCAGCGCACCGGCGCGGGTGCACACCACCGGTACCCCCAGGCTGAGCGCCTCGAGGACCGGCAGGGCAGTGGCCTCCGAGAGGGCCGGGTACACGAACGCTTCTGCGCCGGCTATCACCTGCGCGCGCTCGGTGGCGTCGGTCGGGACGACGAGCTTGACCAGCTCGGACACCCCGCTCCTGTCAATAGCGCGGGCAACGAGGTCGAACTCGTCCTGCGCGCCATGCGCAACGGCAAACACGAACGCGGGTATAGACGCGTGCCGGCCGTTGCCGGAAGCGCGACGGCCTCGTCCGGCCGTCTCTGTACCCATCAGGTTCCGGTCACGGACGATGCGCAGTGCCTCAAAGAGCGTGCGCATGTCCTTGCGGGCGTCGTACCGGCCGGCGAACAGCAGGTAGCGATCCGGCAGGGCGAGTCGTTCGCGCGTGTCCCGCACGAGATCGGGCTGGCGGCCTGCGGCCCGAAAAGATTCGTCGACGGCGAGAGGCACCACCGCCAGCCGCTCCGCGGGCAGATGCAGACGGCGCCGTGCGGTCTCCGCCACTGACCGCGAGCACACGATGACGCGAGTCGCGTCACGCAGCACGCGCGCCCGGAGGCGATGCCCGAAGCGTGCAGCGGCACTCGAGGCGTAGATGCCGGGCAGCTCCCACGGCGCGAGGTCGAGCAGCGTCGCGACGATCGGCAGGCGCGAGGCCACTGGGACCGCGCCGCCGGCGGTGTGAAAGACGGCAGGCTCGGCGTCGTCCCCAGTGGTCGCGCCGAACTCGGCGCCACGGAGCAGGAAGGAGTCGAGCGTCATGCCGGCCGATCGAAAGGCGCGGCTCGTGGGCGGCAGCCGTCTCCTGCCTACGATGGGGAGGCCCGCGCGCTCCAGGTCATCAGACGGGTCGGGGCGCAGAGCGCGGGAGATGACCACGAAGGATTCGCCATCGAGCGGCTCGCGCGCAAAGGCGGCCAACAGGTGATCGAGGTATTCGGCGGTCAGCGGTCCGCGCTCAGGCTCCTGCATCGGCCTTGCGTCGATCACGACGCGCACGCCGCGGAGCGCATCCGCTTCGCGCGCAGCGGCCCGCAGGACTGCGGACGAAAGGGTCATGGGCCCGTTCGCGGCCGGCGGCCGCGCAGCTCCTCCCAGCGCAGTTGCAGCACGACCACGAGCGCTTCAACGATGATCCGGCGTGACATCTTGCTGGCACCGAGCATGCGGTCCACGAACACGATCGGCACCTCGGCTACGCGGGCCCCGTTACGGCTGGCCAGGAAGGTCGTCTCGATCTGGAACACGTATCCGCCGGAATGAAGCTGATCCCAGGGGAGACT
>JBBDRY010000014.1:0-11778 GCA_040905225.1 Chloroflexota bacterium
TGGAGGGCCGAGTGGGATTCGAACCCACGACACGAGGATTAAAAGTCCCCTGCTCTGCCGCTGAGCTACCGGCCCATCGTTAGATCGGGCAGTGTAAGCGGGTCCGTCAGCGACTCGGGTCGATCTTCTGACCCTCGGGCTTCTGTTGAAGCAGATTCGCGTGCCCGCGACGCCGAGGGAGCAGACGGGTCAGTGGTGCGGTCAGCTTCGATGGGGCGGCGGCACGTAAGTTCTTTAGGCTGCGGTCCGCCAGGGCGGGGGAGATCTCCCAACCCGGATCGAACCTATCTCGGTTCCCGTGGCGGATGATCAGAAAGAGCTCGGCGTCGCTGCACCGGCTGAGCATCTGGTCGTAGCCGGCATCGTGAGCGATCGCGACCGCCGGCCGGAACACGACGTCATGCCAGTGCTTCGCCGCCTCGGCTGCCGTCACGAGCTGCCCGCGTTGAACCGACAGATCGTAGGCGTGCGACTTGACCGATTCCTTGAGGTCGAGGTAGCCGTCGGGATCGGCCAACGGAAAACGCACGTTGGGGACGGATTCGAGCAGGCCGGCCTCCTCACGGAAGCGCAACTCCTCGTGTGTAGAACGAACGGCATCGATGGTCGTGTCGCGATCGATGTGGAAGCGCGAGGAGAATCGGGTTACGTCTGCATCGATGTAGACCCGTCCCTCGGCCTTCGCGAGGGACATGCGCTTGTGGCCGTCGACCACGAAATAGGCCTGATCGACCTCATAGACCTGGATGGCCTGGTCAGCGGCGTGCGGATTGCTGGCGCGGATGTCGCTGATCGTCCGTAGCAGCCGCCGGTTGTGTGGGCGGAACATCCGATCGAAGTCGTGCGCCCGCCCCACGGAGCCGATGACCTGGCGCACGAGGATCGCCTGGCGACCGACATCGAGTCGTGAACCCAGCCGCAGGCCGCGACTGACCTCCTCGAAGTCGAGCAGTGCTTCCGAGCGGCTATCACCTGCTTTCGGCGTTGAGCGCATCACCGTGACCATCATTACCGGAATAAGCCTGTGTGTCACGCGTGCAACCCGGCGAGGAAGCGCGAGCGGTGGCCACTTTCTAGCTCCGCCTGTTATTTGAGGCACACGGGATGATCACCTCGCTCGTACCCTGTCAGGACTACATGGTCGCTTTCCACGCTGGGTTGAGTTTCAATCGGCGAACTGCAGCGGCAGTGAGATGCTTTGGTCGGCGACAGAGGTCTAGCGGCGCGGTCGCACCTTGGCTCGATTAATTTCTCTCGCGCTGTTCACGATAAGCCAATCGATCGACATCCGATCGGGCACGTGGACTCGCCGGCGTCGACCGTCGTTACAGACGATAACTATGCCCCGTTGGCTCGCGTCCCCACGCACGGTGCCACAGCGCACAGGCCGGAAGGCTTAAAAGTCCCCTGCTCTGCCGCTGAGCTACCGGCCCATTGATCGTGCGCCAGATTACGCCGGGCCCGGCCATGTCGTGCCGCCGTCGTCGGATCGGTAGTACAACGTGTCCTGCGTGACCGCGGCAATCGTGTTGCCATCTGAACTGATCGCTGTGGCGAGCACGGCTCGGCTCTCCAATACGTGACGCCACGTGGCACCGGTGTCGTCAGACCGGTACAGCCCATCGGGTCCGCCCAAGACGATTACTCCGCCGTCCGGCGTTGCTGCGAGACTCCCTATCGGAGCAGTCGGGGGCGTTCCGGCCACAAGCCATGTCCTGCCCTCATCCGTGCTCCGTACCAAGCCGCGAAGGTCGATGCCGAGGAGTTCGTCCTGGTCGTCGCGGCGAATCGCAGTGAGTTGAACGACGTCCCCACCGTTGACCTGTGCCCAGGTCGTCCCGAAGTCGGTCGACTCATAGATTCCGCCTTCGGCCAGATACGCCCACATTCGGGATGGATCGCTGAGCGACCGCGCGAACCCGTGAATGTCGAGGCTCGGAAGGTCTGAGTTGATCGGAGCCCACGTGGTGCCACCATCTCGGCTCGCCTCGAAGACCAAGTGGCCCGCAATGACGATTGACCCGTCCGCAGCCGCTGCCATGCCCATCGCGTCCTGGCGTACTGGAAGCGGTGCCCAGCTACGCCCTCCGTCGGCCGACCGTAGGATCCCGCCGTGGTGCCCGAACAACACAGTGGACGTGTCGGGCCCAGGAAAGGCGAGCGAGTGAACGTCCTGTGTACCCAGACGGGTCCACGAGACGGGTCCTGCGGCCTCCCGAGGCTTCAGCACCGCGGCCACGACCACTACCCCGATGGCCACCACGACCACGATGCCGACCAGGATCCAGAGAGGGCCCGATCTGCGCCATGGAGGAGGGGGCGGCTGGTTCTTGGCCGGTGACCTGCGGCGATTCCTGTGCGTCATCGCTGCCTCGCATTGTCCTTGGAAATCTCAACGGGAGCGCGTCGTGGGCGGAGACTCATCCGTGCGGGTGTATCTCTTGGGCACCGGAGGCCGCCGGTGCGGTCGGCGGCGCATTCACACTCGGTGAAGCTTGGTTGCTGGTGCCGCCACCGCAGCCGGCGGCGATCAAAGCAAGGACGGCCATCAGGCCGAGCGATGGGCGCATTGGTCAACGACTCCTTCTGGCAACCGCCGCGGGATAAGGCGCTCACCCGCGCAGAGCCTGGGCGACGGACCGCCGACGACGCTCGGGCCGGTCCGAGCAGGCGGCTATGACAAGTATTCGCTTTTTACGCCAACGCGCAGAACGCACTGCCTCCACGCCATCGCCGCTGCCCGCGGGCTGTCGTCGGAAGCGGCCGTCCTCCGACTCGTTCAGGTCACCTTGCCCGGCTTGCGCTTCCCCCGCTGATCTCGTTTCTCCGACCCGTCAGGAAATAGCGGTTTTGGTCCGGCCGCCTATCGGATCCTGCCGGAGGCGGAGACCGCGCAGAAGCTGGGCGTTGGCCGCGACGATGATCGTCGAAATGCTCATGGCGATCGCGCCGACGGCCATGGGCAGGTCGATACCCCACGGGACGAGAACGCCGGCCGCCACGGGGATCGCCAGCACGTTGTAGCCGGTCGCCCAGACCAGGTTCTGGACCATCTTGCGATAGCTGGCGCGGGACAGCTCGATCGCGCCGACGACGTCGCGCGGGTCGCTCCGGACGAGGACGATGCCGGCCGACTCGACAGCGACGTCCGTTCCGGCGCCGATGGCGATGCCGACATCGGCCGTAGCAAGCGCCGGCGCGTCGTTCACACCGTCGCCGACCATCGCGACCTTTCGATTGCCTTCCTGGAAGCGACGGACCGCGGCCGCCTTGTCGGCGGGCAGCACCTGTGCGGCGACCTCGTCGATTCCGAGGCGCTTGGCCACGGAGTCGGCGACGGCCTGGCTGTCGCCGGTGATCATCGCCACCTTGAGGCCAAGATTGTGCAGGTTCCGAACAGCCGCGAACGACTCTGGCCGGATCTCGTCTTCAAGGGCAATGGCTCCGACGACCTGATCATCGGCGACCACGTGCAGGATGGTCTTGCCCTCGCCCGCCCACGCTTTGGTTTCGAGAATCGGGTTGAGCCCCAGTTCGGCCAACAGTCGTGGCCCTCCAACGGCCACCTTTCGACCGTCGACGCTGGCGCGGGCGCCTCGGCCGGCAAGGCTTTCGAAGTTGGCGGCTCGGAGAGCCTCTATTCCACGGCGGGTTGCTTCGGCGACGATGGCTCGCGCAAGTGGATGCTCAGAGTCCGCCTCGACGGCCGCCGCGAGGCGCAGGACGTCCTGTTCGTCGCCCGCATTTGCCGCCACCGCCGCCACGACCGGCTGGCCCTTCGTCAGGGTGCCGGTCTTGTCGAAGATCACCACCTGGAGCTCGCGCGCTCGCTCGAGTGATATCCGATCCTTCACCAGCAGGCCGTTGCGCGCGCCGATCGAGGTCGAAATGGCGATAACGAGGGGGATGGCCAGCCCCAGCGCATGCGGGCAGGCAATCACCAGGACAGTGGCCGTCCGCACGAGGGCGCCCTCGCGATCACCCTGGAGCCACCAGAAGGCGATCGTGACGACTCCGGCGACGAGAGCGACGTAGAAGAGGACCGCGGCAGCGCGATCGGCGAGGGCCTGTGCCCGCGAGCCGGATGCCTGGGCTGCCGCCACCATCCGCATGATGCCCGAGAGGGCCGTCTCCTCCCCGACCGCCGAAACGCGAACGCGAAGGCTGCCGCCGGCCGCGACTGTGCCCGCAACCACCTTGTCGCCAGGTTGTTTCGGGACTGGCTTCGACTCCCCGGTGATCATCGATTCGTCGACGTCTGCTTCCCCTTCGACCACGAGCCCGTCAGCTGGCACTCGGGCACCCGGCCGAACAAGCAGTACGTCGCCAACGCCCAGCGCGGAAAGCGGCACGGTCTCCGTGCCGCCATCGGTTATGCGCTCGGCACTGTCCGGAAGGAGCTCGGCGAGTGCGCTCAGCGCGCCACGTGCCTGGGCGATCGAGCGCATCTCGAGCCAGTGGCCGAGAAGCATGATCGTGATCAGGGTCGCCAGCTCCCACCAGATCTCAACCTCGAACAGTCCCAGGGTGCCCGCCCAACTGGTCACGAAGGCGACGATGATCGCCAGCGAGATCAGCGTCATCATCCCCGGCTGGCGGTCGGCGAGCTCGCGTTGCGTGCCGCGGATGAAAACGGTGCCGCCGTACAGGAAGACGACCGTCCCAAGGAACGCGGGCAGGTAATCGGAGCCCGGGAAGGTTGGGAGGGTGTACCCGAGCCAAGTCTGGACGTCGTGGCTCAACAGAACCACCGGGATGGTCAGCAGAAGGCTGAGCCAGAACTTGTCGCGGAACATCGCGACGGAGTGGCCTTCGTGGCGATCGTGGCCGCCGGCGTGACCGCCTCCATGACCGCCGTGTTCTACGGGCGCGGTCGTCTCGTGGTTTGGCTCAGCCCGAGGTGAGCCTTCCGCCGCCGCGACAGGGTCGCGCATGCCCTCGTGTTGCTGATGATCCACTGGATGGCCCTACTGCTTTACCGGAAGGTATACCCCTGGGGAGTATTCTACGATGCGGCAGCCGAAGCGCCTGCCCTGCGCGTGTTGCCGGAGGCGCCTGAAACGCGGCGCCGCCCAACCCCGCGCGCCGTGACTTTTGGGCTTGAGTTGAAGCAACGCGCAAATGAGATGCGATGATCGAGCGAGTGCTTGTCGGCCTAGCCGTGATGACCGTTGTCCTTGGCTGCGCCCGAAGTGGTGACAGGCCGACCACCTCCCCGCTGTCGACACCAGCCGCTACGACCGCATCCCCTTCACCGGGCGAACCTGGCGCGGCGGCCGAGATCGATAGAGCATTCATCGACATGATGGTGCCGCACCACCAGTCGGCCATCGAGATGGCGACGCTTGTCCAACAGCGCGCCGAACACGACGAACTCACCAACCTCGCCGACGGCATCGTGAGCTCCCAGCAAAGTGAGATCTCCCAGCTCAAGGCCTGGCGTTCCGACTGGTTCGGCAGCGATGAGACCCCGCCGATGGACGCGATGCCGATCATGCCCGGGGTCATGATGCCGGGCATGCCTCACGGCATGGACGGCGGCACGATGGACATGACGGCCGACATCGAGATGCTTCGCACAGCTAACCCGTTCGACCAGGCTTTCCTGGAGGCAATGATCAACCACCATCGGTCGGCGATCGCGGCCGCCGAAGTGATCATCCCTCAGACCAGACAGCCAGAGGTCCGCGCGCTCGCCGAGGACATCATCGAAGCGCAGCAGGCAGAGATCGACCAGATGGAGGAGTGGCTCGCCGAGTGGTATCCCTAGCCCTCGTGACCGCGACCCTGGACCGCAGCTTCTGGCTGGGCGCCATGGTCGGGACCGTGATTGCCCTCGTAGTGCTCGGCGTGCCCACCGCGGTGGTGCCGAACCCATTCTTCGTCCGCATGACCCCCACTCAGCCGCTCGACGTTGCCTTCTGGCTCATCAGCTCGCCACTCATCGGCCTTACCCTCGCGACGTATGTCGCCAAGCCGGCCCAGTGGGCAGTCGATCGTCATTCGGGAGCCGGTGGCGCGCCGACATCGATCGCCGGCATCGGTGCGTTCCTTGCCATCGGATGTCCGATCTGCAACAAGATCGTCGTGGGCCTGCTCGGGGTCAGTGGAGCTCTGACGGTGTTCGCGCCGCTCCAGCCTGCCATCGGCGTGGCCTCAGTCGCCTTACTCGCCGTTTCGCTCGCCTACCGGCTGCGCCAGCGAACCCGTGACTGCCCGCGCTGCACGAGCGTGACGGGCGCCATCGGATTGCCCGCGGACGTCGGCTGATATACTCCCCGGGAGTATCACGCGACGATCCGGGAGGTCCATCGATGCAGCTTCAGATCCTTGACACGACACCGGACACCGTTCGCGCCGGTTACGAGTGCCCGTGCGGTTGTCAACCAAGCGTGACCTACGAACGAGCCGCCGCGCTCGCCCACGACAGCTGCTGCTGCGGGAACGAATTCTCGGTCGGACCGCCCTTGACAACGACCCTCGAAGACAAAGCGGGGTACCGACAGGAAACGACCTCGTTCGGCTCCCCATGGGGTGAGACCATCCATGCGACGTGGCTGATCGGTCCAAGCGTCCATGCCGGCGCTTCCCAAGGCCATGAGCATGGCGAAGTTCCCGGAGGAGCGCACGGTCACGGTCCAGAAGGGCATGACGAGCCACGTCAATCGGCCACTGAGGTGGACCCGGTATGTGGGATGAGCGTCGACCCTGGTGGCGCAGAGGCAAAGGGACTCCGCAGCGCGTACGAGGGCCGCAACTTTTACTTCTGCGGGCGCGGCTGCAAGCTGGATTTCGACGAAGGTCCCGGCCGGTACCTAAACCCATCTTACGTTCCTGCGATGTGAGAGGAAACCGAGCGGCATGCCGACAAAGCAGTCGTCGACGGCCTTTTCGGGGCGCGACGTTTAGCGCTTAGTTGACCGTCCGAACGGAATGGTCAGCGCTGATACCAGACATAGCGCAGCGCGCCGTCGTCCGCGCACCGCACAGAGCGCCGGTACTCGCGCATCTGGGACAGCGTACGCGGCTCCAACGGCCGGGTCGCCCGGACGGTTAGCGGCTGCCGCAGCCGCAGCAATGCTTGTCGCAGCAGCAATCGTCGCAGCGATCAGGACGCATGGCGTTCCTCCTTTGAATGGCTGAGGGCGAAAGGCGGTTGTCCGTGGATAGGCGACTCATCTTGAGGGGGTTGACTCTTCGGAAGGGGACAGTCTGCCAGAGCCGCTCTCAGACGTTCGTGAGTCGATGAGTCGCTGAAGCATTCGGGCGGCGGCGAAGCCTGCTACGCCGCCCAGCCAGTTCATCACGCCATCGGTCACGTCCGCCGAGCGGTTCAGCACCGAGCCCTGGACCACCTCGATGGCCGCACTCAGCGCGACGACAGGGAGGGCCCAAGCCAAGGTTGGAAGCCCGCTGAGACGGAGGCCGACGAACAGCCCGAGCGGGACGTACAGCAGGAAGTTGGCGGCCAGGTCGACCAGAACGATGCCGACCCAGAATTCACCCAGGGCGAAGCTGTCGAAGAGGCTCTGAAAGGGGATGAGGTTGATCTGGCCTTGTCCGCCGGTGGCCAACGAGCTGAGCGTCAACGCGAGCATGCCAGCGAGCGAGCCGATGATCGCGACATCGAGGGCCGTCTTCCAGACTGCGGAGGACCAACTGTCGCCGGCGCGGACCCGCCAGATCGTAAGCGGGATCGCGATCAAGAGCATGGCGATCGGGACGAGCGCGATCAAGCCAGATTCGGCCCTTAAGCGGTCGAGAAGCACGCTCACTGGATCAGGCTAGCAACCGAGCATGGCGGCGCTAAGATCGCTCCGCTGGGGACCGGAAGTGGTGATGGAGGTCCGTCATGGACATCTCGCAATTCCATGGCCTGGTCGTGCTGATCCACGTCATGGGCGTGCTGCTGTTCGTGCTGGCGCACGGGGTGTCGGTCGCGGTACTGCTGCGGTTGCGCTCCGAACGCGACCCGTCAGCGCTGCGGACCCTGCTCGACCTCTCGAGGCGGAGCCTCCTCATGGCCACGGTCGGCTTTCTGGTCTGGTTCCTGGCAGGAATCCTGGCCGGCTTCTCGGGTAACTTGTGGACGACCGGCCGGCTCTGGATCTGGGCCAGCCTGATCATCGCGATCGTCATCACCGGAGTGATGACGCCGATGGGCCGCCTCTACCTCAATCGCGTGCGGGAAGCCCTCGGCGTCGATCCCAAGACCGGGCTCCAGGATCCAGCGGTCCAAGTCGATGGCGCCGCGGTCGAAGCGGCGATCGCCTCTGGTCAGCCCACGCTGGTCGCGGCCATCGGAGTAGTCGGGCTTGCTGTGCTCCTCTGGCTGATGATGGCCAAGCCGTTCTAGTCGGCCGTCTGGAACACCGGTAGCTCGAAGCCGAATTCTGCGCCCCTACCAGGGAGGTTGGACGCCCACATCCGGCCATTCATCGCCGTGATCAGCTGGCGACAGACGAAGAGACCGATACCAGCGCCGCTGGCCGTACGTGCCAGATCCGGTGACCGGTAGAAGAGCTCGAACAGGCGGTCCTTCTCGACGTCCGGGAAGCCCGGGCCGCTATCCGTGATGGTGACTCGGACGGCTGAACCGAGATCGCTCGCCCCGACCACGATCGGGCCGCTGCCGCCGTACTTGGCGGCATTGCCGACCAGGTTGCGCAGGATCTGCTCCAGGTAGGTCTCCTCAGCTGCGACAGGCGGCAGCCCGGCCGGCAGCTCAGTCACGAAGCTCGCATCCAGCCAGCGCGTGGATTCGCTCTCGATGACCCGCGGGATGAGGCGCTGGAGCAGCACCGGTTCAGGGTCGATCTGGAGGCCCTGGCGCTCTACATGACTTAGAACGAGGAGGTTCTCGACGAGTCGGTACAGTCGGTCGGCCTCCGCGCGGATGTCCTCGTAGACGCCTCGCCGCTCCTCCTCGGTGATAGACGCGGCGCGGCGGGCGAGCATCTCGCTGCCGCCATAGATGGTCGTCACCGGCGTCCTGAGCTCGTGCGAGAGGATGCCCAGGAACGCGTCGCGGACATTGCGCGCGTTACGTGCCGCACTTACGTCGCGCATCACGAGGATCGTTCCGCCCGAAGCCGTGACTTCAGGCTCGCTCCCCAGGACGGGGAAGGCCGAGAGCTCCAGCCACTGCTCGGTCTGGCCATCGTCGGTTGGGGCGGCCGGGCTGGCCAGCCGAAGCTCGATGCCCACTCCGGCCTCGAGGTCAGCCATCTCCACCCCAGCGGGCCACTCGAATGCATTGAGGATGCCCGCCAAGCCGTCTGCGAGGCGCTCGCCCAGCAACGTCTCGGCAGCCGGGTTCGCGAGCAGCACGATGCCCAACATGTCACACACGATGACCGCGTCGCCGATGCTCTGGATGACGGCTCGGAGCTGAGCGGCGCGTGACTGCTCGCTGACGGCCAGCCTGTCCAGCCGATCCTCGTTCTCCTGCCGCTCGATCGCCGCTCCCAGCACGTTGGCCACCGCCTGAAGAAAGTTAACGTCGTCCTCGGCGAATACGCGGTGTTGGTCGCTGTGCGCGCCGAGTACGCCATATGGCGCCTGCGGGCTCCCGATCACCACCGTCACACCGCTCACCACTGCGTGGTTCGAGAGCAGCGGCGGCGGCCGGAAGCGGGTCTCCGTGGCGAGATCGTCAAGCACAACCGGCCCGACCGTCGTCAGGGTGTATCCCCCTTGCGAACCCAGACCGGCCTTGACAGTCGCGGATCCAACGAGGCCCTCTTTCCAGCCCACACCGGCGACCAGCAGGAGCTGCTTCCTGCCCGGTTGCAGCTGCAGTACCTCAGCGAAGGTGACGCCCATGATCTCCGCCAGGAGCTCGGCCGCCGACTGGGCCAGCTCCGCGTAGCGAGCTCCAGCAAGAGCAACCTGGCCGAGCGAGGCGATTGCCGCCTGGCGGGTCTCGGCCCGCTTGATGCCGCGGTAGAGAAGGGCGTTGTCGACGGCAAGCGCGGCGCGCCGAGCGAGCTCGCGCATCAGGTTCAGGTCGGCGGGCGAATACCTGTGTGTGGAGTCCCGATAGCCCGCCGACAACACGCCGACAACCCTGTCGCGGACGACCAGCGGGACCCACATCGCGGAGCGGATGCCCAGCCGCTTGAGCATGTCGTAGTGCTCCTTGTCGCGCGACAGGCTGCGCAGCTCACGCTCATCGACGTCGTACAGGGCGATGGGCTCGAGGGTGGCAACCACGCGGCCGCGGAGGCGCCCCTCGTTCGATCGGAGCGGGTACCGATCGTGCAGCTCGCGCAGCAGATCGGCGCCTGCCGGGTCGACGTGGGCGACACCAACCCGGCGGAAGTTGTCGCTCTCGTCGAGAACGTCGACCGCCGCCCAATCCGCCATTCGCGGCACGACCAGCTCGGCAAGTTGGCTGAGTGTCCGCTCAACGTCGAGTGACGTCCCAAAGAGCTCGCCGGATAGCGCCAGCAGCTCGTTTGCCGGTTGACCGCCCCGCGTATCCGTGACGTCTTTCACCATGCGCAGGCGGAAGTCTTGCACGAGTCGCGGCGGAATCAGGCGTCCTGCAACGGAACTGCAATAAAGAAAAAGAGCCGCCGACTGGGGTCGAGGCCGGCGGCCCTGGCGATCGCCTGGGCGTACCGCGCCATCGTCATTGGCGCCCCCGCGATCGACGTCTCGGAGCGAACCCCGGTCCGAGCGTACGGCAAGTATTCCTGCTGGCGTCCGGTGCGGGTATCACGTCCCTGCTTCGGACCATCTCGGGGGCATATCACCGCTGCGGCAGGGATATGAGACTGCAACAAAAAACGCGGTGTGGGTTGGCAAACCGAGAGGTCTGTGCGAGACTGCGCGGGCTTCGCCGTTGAGAGGCTTGGCGAAGTCAACGCATATACAGGCCACCGTCACGCAGGGGGGCGCGGGGTCAGGAGGCGGACATCCCCAGATGTCCGTGACCAAGTGGTTCGCGATGGTCGCCATCAGGTGCCCCAGCACCGGCGAGCACTTGCTGACTGCTCGATTCGCCCAGCAGGAAAAGAGGCCACCAGTCTGAATTAGCGCCCCAGCGCTACTTCGAGATAGGAGAAGTTCATTGACATACCTCGTGCAGGGCGCTGCCCTGGCGCCCACCACGACCGGTGTGCCGTCATCCGGCCACCTTCGCCGTCTGCTCGTCATCTTTTTCGCGATCGCACTTGCGATCACGATGATCGCGATCGAGGCACCGCTGCCCACTGAGGCTCGGGCCTCTGGGAAGAGCGACGCGCAAAAGATCGTTGCGTACGCGCGCACCCACATTGGCGCCCGGTTCCGCATGGGCAGCATTGGCAATCGCTTCTTCGATTGCTCCGGACTCGTCTTCCGCGTCTACCAGCAGGCACACCTGCTGAAGAAGATCGGCGGCTCGCGCAAGAGAGCGGCCGGCTACTTCAAGTGGTTCAGACAGCGCGGCCTGGCCTCGCGCCACAACCCGAAGCCGGGTGACCTGATCTGGTGGACGAAGCACGGCAAGATCATCCACACGGGACTGTACGTGGGTGATGGCAAGGCCATCAGTGCGCTGATCAATCCATGGGGCGTCAAGAGACACAGCCTGGGCGGGGTCAGGGCCAAGGTGCTCGCCTTCGGCCACACAAGGCTTGACCGCTAGAACCTAACACTCGAACCCGTCCGGACGCGGCCAGCGAAAGCTGGCCGCGTCTTTGTTTACTCGACCTTGATCATCGAGTTGATGATCCGGAAAGGCTCCGGGCCGTCGAACCACTCGTACGGGCCATAGACCATCCCGATGAG
>JBBDRY010000015.1:0-5782 GCA_040905225.1 Chloroflexota bacterium
ACCTGCTCAGCGTCAGCGCCCAAGTGGCCATGATCGCCAAACCGACCGACGAACAGCCCGCCGTACCATTGGTGTGATGTCCGTTGACTCCGTGGGGCTGACGTGCCCGCGCTGCGAGGCTGCCGTGTCCGCAGACGCGCGCTTCTGCATGAGCTGCGGCCAGGCGCTGGGCGACGGCGTGGCTGACGACGGCGCACGGCAGGCGCGTATCTCGGCGGCCGTGCCCGGGCCGCTCGTCGAGAAGATGCGCACGGCCAAGCTGACCGGTGAACGCAAGCCGGTGACGGCGCTCTTCGCGGACGTGGTCGGCTCTACCACGCTCGCCGAGCAGATGGATCCCGAGGACTGGACACAGATCATCAACGAGGCGTTCGACCTGATGTCGAAGGCAGTGTTCCGCTATGAGGGCACGATCGCCCAGCTCCAGGGTGACGCCATGCTCGCCTTCTTCGGCGCGCCGGTTGCGCACGAGGACGATCCCGATCGCGCCATCCGAGCCGCGCTGGACATGGTCGCGGAGACTGACGAGTTCGCGCGCCAGCTGAAGTCCGCGCGCGGCATCGATTTCCGAATTCGCGCGGGTATCAACACCGGGCCCGTGATCGTCGGCAACGTCGGCTCAGACCTGCGCTACGAGTACACGGCCCTCGGCGACGCGGTCAACGTTGCCGCCCGCGTCCAGACTGCCGCGGAGCCGGGCACGGTCGTGGTCAGCGCCAACACGCAGCGCTTCGTGAGTGACGCGTTCGATTTCGATGACCTCGGCCACGTTGAGCTCAAGGGCAAGGCCGAGCCCGTCCAGCTGTACCGCGTGCGCGGCTTGCGAGCAGTTCCCGGGCGGCGTCGCGGGCTCGAATCGGTTGGGATCTCGAGTCCCCTGGTCGGTCGTTCAGCAGAGCTCCAGACCCTGCTCGACCTGTTCTCGGTCGTCGGCGCAGGGCGCGGCAGGGTTGCGGTCCTCATCGGTGAGCCGGGAATCGGCAAGACCCGCCTGCTGGCTGAGCTTCGGGCCGCCGCCGGTGCGCCAAACTGGATCGAGGGCAAGTGCGTCAGCTACGGGCGAACGCTGCCCTACCACCTGGTCTTCGACATCGTGCGATCGCTGCTCGGGCTCTCGGTCGGCGCCACCGAATCCGAGACTCGTCTGGCCCTGGAATCGCGACTCGGCGAGCTGCTCGGCGACGAGGCCGGGGACACGATCCCCTATTTCGTCCATTTGCTCGGGTTGCCGCAGTCAGACGCCGAGGCCGACCTCACACAACAGGATCCGGAGACACTCCAGGGCCGGTACGTAGCCGCAATCCATCGCGTTCTGCGCGCCACGACGGCGTCAGGTCCAGTCGTACTGGTGTGCGAGGACATCCACTGGGCGGACAAGGCCTCAGTCGAGCTGATGGTCCTGCTGCTCCCTTTGGTGACTCCACAGCCGGTCCTGCTGATCCTGTGTGGCCGCGCCGAGACCGACGCTCCGGGTTGGCGACTCGTCTCGCACTCGCAGGCGACGCTGGGCGAGGCGATGACGGAGATTCGACTCCAGCCGCTCTCCGAGTCCGACAGCCGTACGCTCGTGGCCAACCTGCTCGAGATCGAATCGCTGCCCGAGCAGGTGCGAAACCAGATCCTGACGCGCGCCGAGGGCAACCCCTTCTTCGTCGAGGAGGTTATCCGCATGCTCATCGAGCGCGGTGCGATCGTCCGCAGTGGGGACAAATGGACGGCCAACGAGACGATCATCGGGATCGAGATCCCAGAAACGCTCCACAGCCTGCTGCTGGCGCGCATCGACCAGTTGTCCGACGATGCCAAGCGCAGCCTTCGGGTCGCGTCCGTGATCGGGCGCCAGTTCCCGGTGCGAGTGCTCGGGCGCGTCCTCGAGACGACGACGTAGGAGTCCAGGATGGCCGATCTCCAGCTCGACACACTCGAAGCGAAGGGCCTCATCCGACTGGCCACGGTCCAACCCGAGCTCGAGTACCTGTTCCGCCACGCACTCGTCCAGGACACCGCATATGGCTCGCTGCTGAAGCAGGAGCGCAAGGCACTCCACCTCCTCGTCGGCGACGCCCTCGAAGAGCTGTATCCCGACCGTCGCGGCGAACTCGGCGCGGTCCTGGCGATGCATTTCGAACAGGCCGGCGAGACGGATCGAGCCATCCGCTACCTGGCGGAAGCGGCTCGCTTTGCCTACGACCGATTTGCGATCGTCGAAGCGTTCGACCTGTTCAGCCGAGCGGCCGCCCTCCTGCCACCTCGACAAGCGGGGGACGACGAGGCGACGCGCCGCCAGCGAGTGGAGATCGAACTCGGGCGAGTCAAGGCAGGCTTCAGTTTCCTGACCCCGGGCCAGTCACTCGGGATACTCGAGCCGATCGTCGCCGACGCGGAGAGCCTTGCCGACAGACGGCTCGCGGCAGAGGTCCATGTCAGCACCGCCGTCCTGCGGCAGTTCAGTGGCGAACGTCCGGACACGAGCCCGTCACTCAAGCAATCTCTCGATCGGATCACAGAGATCGCGACCGAGCTCAAAGATCCGCTGATCGCGGCAATTCCGGCGTCCATCGTCGGCCTGTTCCAGATGTTTACCGGAGAACTCCGGGAAGGCACCGCGAAGTTGGCGGAGGCAGCACCCCTGCTCGAGCAGAAGCGTGACTACGTCGGATCGTCGTTCGCCCTGGTCGGTTTGGCCATCGGTTTTGCGAGGATGGGCGAGTTCGACGCCGCTGAAGAGGCAGCGCGTCGCGCGGCGGAAGTCGCCGAGGGCGGCGACCTCATCGCCAAGCTCGACTCGCTGATCGGCCTTTCGACGGTCCGGTCTGTGCGCGGTGATCTCGAAAGCGCCGTCCCGCTAGCGACGCAGTGCACCAACCTTGCCGAAGAAACCGGAGCGACTGCCTGCGTCGTGGCGAGCAACTTCGTCCTCGGCGACGCCTACATGCGCCAGGGCAAGTTCGGTGACGCAAAGATCGTTTTCGAACGCGGCAACGAAGTCGCAAACGCGATCGAAAAGAAGACGTTCCGGCCGTCGATCATCGCTTACATGCGCTCGAATGCGGCGAGCATGGGCGACTTCGGTCCCAACGCCCGGTCGTTCGACGAGGCGCTCGAGGAGGCGCGAAGCGTCGGCGATCGGTGGAGCGAGGCCAACGTCGTGTGGAAGCGAGCGGAGACCGAGGCCAAGACGCCCAATGGCGACCGCGAACACATACTGGGCGACTTCGAAGCCGCCGCTGCGGGCTTCGAGGAGATGGGCGCGCGACCGTATCTCGCTCGGGTGTTACATGGCTGGGGCCACGCGCTCCGAAAGGCCGACAAGAGAGACGATGGCGACCAGAAGCTACGACGCGCTCTGGCCCTTTTCGAGGAAATGGGCATCACCCGCGAGGCGGGTGAGGTTAAGGAGGAGCTGGCCGCCCCGGCCTAGCTCTGATCTTTGGGGCCGCCGCGGCCCTGGACGCCGCGAACCAATCGATCCGCGCCGCGGGCCAATCCGGCACTCGCCGCGCGAACCCCACGTCGAGCGCGGTCGATGGCAGCCTGGGGACCGCGGATCATCTCTTCCGCCGCCTCGATCGTGGCGCGTAGCGACTGGACGCTCGCGTCGGCCTCGTCGAGTAGCCCGTCGACCCGCTCGAGCCGCGGCGGAACTTCCTCCGCTACGCGCGCCAGCTGGGTGCTCGTGGCACGCAGGTCACGCAACGCCTGCGGCAGTTCCTGGTCCACGGCTTTGAGCACGTTCTCTGCGGAGCGCGAGACGCGTCGAACGTCGCGTGCCATCCTCACGATCGCGAGGGCGATCACCAGCACGGCCAGCGCGATGAGCGCGAGCGCAACGATGAGCGCGACGCCGAAATAGAGATTGAGCTGCTCGGCGGTCATCGCGCGCGGTCCCGCGACGGCGACAGCAGGCTGGCAGCCACGATCAGCACGATCCCCAACCAGGCAACTACCGACGACCAGACGATCCCGAAGTCACCGATCATCAGCGGGTCGCCCAGTCGAGCACCGAGCTGCTGGCCGGCGAACGCTCCGAGCACGGCGGCTACGGCCACGAACGGCAGGCGGAAGCCGGCCGAGCCGCGGAGCACCAGGTAGACACCGGTATGGAACAGCCCAACGAGCAGGGCGAGGACCGGCGCGGGGCCTATCTCAGGCAATTCGGCCGCCGCCGACGACCTGGTCCCCGTCGTAAAAGACGGCCGCCTGGCCCGGCGCGGGAGCCCATGCGCCGCGCTCGAGGTTGACGGTCCATCGACCGCCGCGGTCCTTCTGGTCCGTGCCGGATCTGCGCACGATGCCCGGCACGGGGTCGCCTCGGTGCCGAATGCGGACCTGCGTCTCGAACGCGTTCTGGTCTGGCGGCGTGCCGGCTACGAACGAGACGTCGGCGACCTCGAAATCCTGGCGGTAAAGGTCCTCGCGGCGACCGAGCGTGACCACGTTCGTCTGCGCGTCTATCGCGCTCACGTAGCGACGCTCGCCGAGGGCCACGCCGAGCCCCTGCCGCTGCCCGACGGTGTAAGCCGCGGCACCCACGTGCTCGCCGACCTGCGTCCCGTCAGCGTCCATTAGTGCCCCGCGCTCCTCCTGCCAGCCTGCACGATCCCGCAGGGCGGTGCGGTAGTCGCCTCCCGGAACGAAGCAGATCTCCTGGCTCTCGGGCTTTTCCGCCGTCACCAGGCCGTGGCGGCGCGCGACGTCGCGAACCTCGGGCTTGGTCAGGTTGCCCAGGGGGAATTGGACGTGAGCGAGCTGATCCTGGCGCAGGCCGTAGAGGAAGTAACTCTGGTCCTTGTCGGCGTCTGCGCCCTTCAGTAGTCGGTAGCGGCGACCATCCGGCAGGTCGGGATCTTCGTGCGCGTCCACCCGCGCGTAATGGCCCGTCGCGACAGCGGTGCAGTCGTACTGGCGCAGGGCCTTGCCGAGCAGCGCGCCGAACTTGACGTAGCTGTTGCAGTCGACGCAGGGGCTCGGCGTGCGGCCGTCGAGGTACGTGTTCAGGAAGGGCTGCATCACGCCGGCATCGAACTCGCGCTCCAGGTTGAGTACGTAGAACGGGATCCCCAGCTGACCGGCCACGCGACGCGCGTCATCGGCCGCGTCCAGCGAGCAGCAGCTCTTCTTGAACTCGCTGTAGGAATCGGCCACGTCGTGCAGCCGCATCCAGACGCCGACAGTCTCGACGCCATCCTCGGCCAGCAACGCGGCGGCGACCGAGGAATCGACGCCACCGGACATCGCGACGAGGACTCGCTCGGCCATCAGAGCTCCGTTCCGACCATGGTGGGCGCGCCGCGCATGTGCGCGATCGTCTCTGGGATGAGCTCGACGGCCCGATCTATGTCTGCCTCAGTGGTCGTTCGCCCGAGTGTCAGACGCAATGATCCGCGCGCCTCTTCCTCCGGATAGCCCAGCGCGGTCAGAACGTGCGAGGGCTCGGTTGAGCCGGTGGTGCATGCCGAGCCGGTCGAGCACGCAATACCGACCAGGTCGAGTTTCATGACGACGTCTGCCCCGTCAGCGTCCCGGGCGATGACCGACAGGTGGCCCGGGAGACGCTTGCGCGGATGCCCCGTCAGCTCCACGTTGGGCAGGGCCACGACCGCGTCGCGCAGTCGATCGCGCAGCTTCGCGAGGCGCGGAGCCACGTCCCCTCTCTCCGCCGCGGCAAGCTCGAGCGCGACTCCCATGCCGACGGCCCCGGCGACGTTCTCAGTCCCGGCTCGGCGGTAGCGCTCCTGGGTGCCGCCCTGGATCTGCGGCAGGATGATCGTGCCGTGGCGGA
>JBBDRY010000015.1:5882-11730 GCA_040905225.1 Chloroflexota bacterium
ACCCGCCCGTAGCGGTCCACGGGCACGGTGACGATCTCGAAGCCGAATTTCTCGAGGTGGCGCAGCGCGTGGACGACCGCGTGGTGCTCGACCGCGCTGGTCACGATTCGATTGCCGCTGGCCTTGCCGGCCCAGGCAATGCCTTTGAGAGCCAGGTTGATGGCCTCGGTTCCACCTGACGTGAAGATGATCTCGCGCGGTTCGGCGCTCAGTGTCCTGGCCACCCGCTCGCGCGCTTCGTCCAGCGCCGCTCGAGCTCGCCGACCGGGCCCGTGGACCGACGACGGGTTGCCGTAGTCCTCTGTCAGCAAGGGAAGCATCGCTTCGAGCGCCTCGCGGCGCAGTGGCGTAGTCGCCGCGTGGTCGAGGTAGATGGACATCGGGCCGATTCTAGTCGCGCTCAGTCCTGCGCAGTCTCCGCCTTTCGCCGCTCGTCGTACTCCCGGCCCGCCTCGCGCCGGCGGTCGTGCTGGCTGAGCTGCCGCTTGCGGAGACGAAGATTCTTCGGCGTCACCTCGACCAGCTCGTCGACCGCGATGAACTCGATGGCGGACTCCAGGGTCATCGGTGGCGGCGGAACCAGGCGCAGGCCTTCGTCGTGACTGTGCGTTCGGATGTTGGTGAGCTTCTTCTCCTTGGTCGGGTTCACGTCCATGTCGGCCGGCCGGTTGTTCTCGCCGACGATCATCCCCTCGTACACCTCCTCGCCCGCTCCGATGAGCATCGCGGCGCGTTCCTGGAGGTTGAAGAGGCCGTAGGCATTGGACGTGCCGGTGCGGTCTGAGACGAGCACGCCGGTCGTGCGGTGGGTAACCTCGCCCGCCCAGGGGCCGTACCCCTCGCCGATCTGGTGCATCAGCCCGGTGCCGCGCGTCTCCGTAAGCAGCTGGCCGCGGTAGCCGACGAGGCCGCGCACGGGCATGACGAACTCCATGCGCACGCGGCCGTCCGCGTCTGTCGTCATCTGCTCCATGCGGCCCTTGCGCGCCGCCAGTGATTGGCTGACCGGCCCAATGTAGTCCGGCGGAATGTCGATCGTGACCCGCTCGTAAGGCTCGTGAACCTGGCCGCCGACGTCGCGCAGCAGCACCTCCGGGCGCGAAGCCTGCATCTCGAAGCCCTCGCGCCGCATCTGCTCGATCAGCACTGCCAGCTGGAGCTCGCCGCGGCCGCGCACCTCGAATGTCTCCGGTGAATCCGTGGGGCGTACCTCGATTGATACGTTGCCCAGAACCTCGCGCTCGAGGCGCGACTTGATCTGACGTGACGTCAGCAGGTTCCCGTCGCGGCCTGAGAGGGGCGAGGTATTCACGCCAATCGTCATGCTCAGAGTCGGCTCGTCCACGTCGAGCCTGGGCAGAGGCCGGGGATCCTGTGGGTCTGTGAGCGTGTCGCCGATCGTGACCTCGGGCAGCCCCGCGACGGCAACGATCTCGCCCGGTCCGGCCTCGGCGATGTCCTCGCGCTCGATGCCCTTGGCCGTGGTGAGGCTCGTTACCACACCGGTCATCGTGACGGTGCGGCCGGGCTCGACGGTCCCGTCCGTGGTGTCGGCTTCCTCGCGCACCACGGTAATGCGCTGGCCCATGCGGATGGTGCCGTTCCACAAGCGGCCGACGGCCATGCGCCCGACGTAGTCGTTGGCGGACAGGTTTGTGACCAGCAGCTGGAGCGGGTGGCCGGGCTCATAGGTGGGCGCCGGCGTGTGATCGACCAGGAGGTCGAGTAGCGGCCGCAGGTCCCTGCCCTGGACTGCGAGATCCAGTGTGGCGGTGCCCAGCTTGGCGTTCGTGTAGACGATCGGGAACTCGATCTGCTTGTCCGTCGCGCCGAGGTCCATGAACAGCTCGTAGACCGCGTCGACAACCTCTGCGGGCCGCGCGTCGGAGCGGTCGATCTTGTTGATTGCCACGACCACCGGGAGGTGCCGCGCCATGGCCTTCTGGAGCACGTAACGCGTCTGCGGCAACGGACCCTCCGCCGCGTCCACGAGCAGCAGCACCGAGTCGACCATCAGCAGGCTGCGCTCCACCTCGCCGCCGAAGTCGGCGTGGCCCGGCGTGTCGACGATGTTCAGCCGGACGTCGCCGTGCTGGACACCGGTCTGCTTGGCGAGGATGGTGATGCCCTTTTCGCGCTCGAGATCGCCGGAGTCCATGACGCGCTCGGCGACGACCTGGTTCGCCCGGAACGCTCCGGTCTGGCGGAGCATGGCATCGACCAGCGTCGTCTTGCCATGGTCGACATGGGCCACGATGGCGACATTCCGGATGTCCTCGCGCACGGCCGATCGCGGCGCGGGGGAAATGGCGGCTTGAGGGGCAGGCGTCAACACCTGTGCGGGACTCTTCATGGGGAGGTTAGATTGTCGCACGGCTGGCTCGTTCGGGTCGTTTTCGGTGGGCGTTCGGCCGGCCGCTAGGATGCCCGAGTGACCGTCGCTGCCGTGATTCTCCACGCTCGCATGGAAGGCGCCCTCGCGGACGCCGCCGGTCGACCCGCCGTTCGTCGCGCCGTGGAATCAGCTTGGGCAGGTGGCGCGACCCCGATCGTGGTCGTCGCTTTCGATGATGGCGGGCAGGTCGCCGCGGCCCTGACCGGGTCTCCGGCTGTGCTCGCTGAACCCGCGCCAATGGAGGCGGGGCCAGTTGGACAGATGGCGCGCGGCATCGCTGTCGCACTCGACCAGGTGACCGAGACCGAGGCGGCGCTGATCTGGCCGGGGCGCATGGCCTGGATCGATGCGGAGACCGTGACGACACTGATCGAGGCGTACGGCGCGCGACGTGGCTCGGTGCTCCGTCCGGTCTACGAGGGGGAGCCCGGCTGGCCCGTGCTCGTCCCTGTGGACCTGGTCCCCGCTCTGGTGGCGCTCGGCCCATCGCTCATGCCAGACGTGTTGATGAACGAGTTCTTCGCTGGCGCCGCGTCTTCAGCCACGATCGACACTGGCGATCCCGGCGTCGTGCACGACATCGCGACGGCGATGGAGTCGCTCCCTCTGTTCGAGGGTCCGCCGCAACCCGTCAGCGGCGCCGCGCCTGAGTGGGGCGCCGCAGCAGCCGAGATGCCCGACGACGCGCCACTCGAGGGACCAGCGCTGGCCCCGTACGCGCAGGCAGCCGACGAGGGCGACTAACCCGCGGCTGAAGATGTCCTGGCATCGGCCTTGTGGTGGTCGATGACACCCATATCGTCAAACAACGCGTTACTTCAGCGTCCGGCCCTGTGGGAAGGGCGTTGGCCGCGGGTTTCACGCTCATGGCGAGACGTTCCGACCCGGAAATGGCGGCTGCTGGGCGTTTCGGAGTGAGTTAAGGCGTCCGGTGACGATATGGGCGTCACGGGACTAGGTAGGAACCGACGACTGGCCTAGGTGCTTGCCTTGCCGGGTGGGCGCGGAGCCAGCTGCAACCCCAGCTCCGCAAGCTGGGCGGGTTCCACGGGCGACGGTGCGCCGAGCATCAGGTCGCTGCCCGTCCCAGTCTTCGGGAACGCCTGGACCTCTCGGATGTTCTCCTGCTCGGTCAGTCGGGCGATCCAGCGGTCGATGCCGAGGGCGATGCCGCCGTGCGGAGGCGCGCCATATTCCAAGGCATCCAACAAAGCGCCAAACTTCTCGTGCATCGCTTCGAGGGAATGGCCCTGGAGCAGGAACGACCGCTCGAGCAGGTCGCGGCGATGGATCCGGATGGACCCACCGCCGAGCTCCCAGCCGTTGAGCGCAAGGTCGTGCTGGAGCGCGCGGGCACGGCCGGCGGGGTCGTCGGGCGATGGTCGCGAGAGGTCACCTGACACGGTCGCCAGCAGCGCCTCGTCCTCGGGATTTACCCCGCTGAACGGGTTGTGCGTCGCATCCCAGCGGTCGTTCGCGGCATCCCACTTGTACATGGGGAAGCTGTAGACCCAGACGTAGGACAGCTCGGTCGAGTCCGTGACGAGGCCCCGACGGTGACCCAGCTCGGCACGGAGCTCCCCGAGGACCTCCTGGGCGACGATGTCCGCGTCCGCGACAATCAGCACCAGGTCCCCCGGTGACGCGCCGGCCGCCTCGACGATCTGCTCGGCCCTCCCCTCTCCGAGGAACTTCAGGATCGGCGAACTGACCGCACCTTCGGCGCCAACAGACATGTGCACCAAGCCCTTCGCGCCCGCCTTCTTGGCGCGCTCCGTGAGCTCGTCCGTCTGCGAGCGCGATGCGCCGCCCATGCCCGGCACCGCCATGCCGAACACCCGACCATCGGCCTCCAGCGCCGAGTCGAACACTCCAAACCCACTCAACGCGACGACCTCACCCAGATCGCGCAGCTCCATGGCAAAGCGGACATCGGGCTTGTCCGAGCCATATCGGTCGATGGCCTCGCGGTAGGAAAGGCGCGGGAAAGGCGTCCGGCGGATCGGTCGGTCGGGAACGACGGCACGCGTGACCTCGGTCACCATAGCCTCGACGAAGCTCATCACGTCTTCCTGCGAGACGAAGCTCATCTCCAGGTCGAGCTGCGTGAACTCCGGCCCGCGATCGGCCCGCGAATCCTCGTCGCGCATGCAGTGCGCGATCTGGAAGTAGCGGTCGAAGCCGGCGACCATCAGCAACTGCTTGAGCTGCTGAGGCGATTGCGGCAGCGCGTAGATGTTGCCCGGCTGGACGCGCGACGGAACGATGAAGTCACGTGCCCCCTCGGGCGTCGACTTGATCAGGAGCGGTGTCTCGACCTCCACGAACCCGTGGCGGTGATGAACCTCCGATAGCGCCCGCAACAGCTGCGAGCGCAGGACCAGGCGGCGATTGATCTGCTCCCTGCGCAGATCCAGGTAGCGGTATTTCAGGCGGAGGGGTTCGTCGGCATCCGTCGCATCGTTGATCGGGAAGGGCGGCGTCTCGGCGGTCGCCAACACCTCGACTGAAGTAGCGCGTAACTCGATCTCGCCCGTCGCGAGCTTGGCGTTCTCCGTGCCCGGCAGACGCATGGTGACCTTGCCGGTTATCCGGAGCACGAACTCGTTGCGAACGTCGGTCGCGACTTCGTGTGCGTCCGCCGAATCGGCGGCGTCAATGACCACCTGGGTGAGGCCGTGACGATCGCGCAGGTCGACGAAGATGAGCTGGCCGAGGTCGCGCCGCCGGTTGACCCAGCCGGCCAGCGTCACCTCAGTTCCGGCGTGGTCAGGCCGCAGCTCGCCGCACGTATGCGTGCGATAGGCGGTGGCCAGCGTCGTGCGTTCTTCGTCGCTCATGGGCCGGGTATCGTAGTCGAACGAACGCTCCGGACCGGCACGCCGACAGGTGCCGTGTGCTCGCGGGCCGTGACCGCCCTTGCGCGAGCGTGCCATCATGGTGGAACGGGGGCGGCGGCCACCGTGGGCCGCAACTCGAGCCTGAAAGGCAGGCTCCGCCGTCGGCGCTCGCGGCAGAGTGTCATCCGTGTTTGGTACTGACGCGGGATCGCGGGTGCCTCGACGCCGATCGACCATGGGCTGGGACGGACGCTGGCGCGTTCCGCCATCCGGCGGGATCGCACAGACGGGGAGACAGCATGATTCGAGCAGGCAGCGGCCGACGGCAGGCGACTCAACCGGGACGCCCGGCCATCGCTCTCGTGACTGCGCTCCTGCTCGCGCTCGGCACCATCATGTCCGGCGCGGCTTCGACCCCGGTGGCCGCCGCCGACGGACCCAACAGCCTCGGTCTGCGCGTGACCTATGACGTCAACGCCACCCTCAAGTGGGCCAAGAACCGGCTATTCGTCACCAGCACCGCGCATGTCACTAACACGACCAATGACCCGGTCAGCGCCCTGTCGTTCAACCTCGTGCCCGCCCGCATCGGCAGCCTCGTACTGCTGTCCGT
>JBBDRY010000016.1:0-24018 GCA_040905225.1 Chloroflexota bacterium
TCGATGTCCTGCGCGCTGCCGGAGTCGAAGTCGAGCTGGTCCGGCTCGCGAGAGGACCTGTCTTCGATAACCATCAGACGCCGACCGGACGGGTCCAGGTCGCTCACTCGGTCAGCGATGCGATGCCCGTCGAGGCGTTACCGCCCGCGTGGCGGCGAGCCGCGGCCGCGTTGCTTGGCCCCGTGGCGGGTGAGCTGTCGGATGGCTGGGCGGACGCATTCCCGGCTTCAGCCTTCGTTGCTGTCGCCGTCCAGGGCCTGGTCAGATCCCTGTCACCGGGCAAGCCTGTCCTGGCCTTGCCGTTGCGCCGTGGCGCACTCGTCGAACGCGCCGACGCGATGCTGATCAGCGCCGAGGACGTCGCGGCAGGTGCTCCTCCGCTGAGTGAGTTGCTGCACCCGGGCCAACAACTCGTGGTGACGCACGGCGACCGTGGTGCGCTCCACATCCGCCCTCAACAGACCGGGTTGCGGGCCCGCTACATGCCGCCACTTCCGCGGCGCACGGCCACAGACACCACCGGTGCTGGCGACACATTCCTGGCGGCCTGGCTCGCGGCACGGTTGCTGAGCGGTGCCGACGACTGGCGAGCATTGGCCGTAGCCGCGGCGATGGCGAGCCTGTCCGTGGAGCGTACGAAACTGGAAGACACGCCGACTGTGGCGGAGGTGTGTCGCGCGCTGGTCACGCTGCGCGACGGACTCCCGGATTGAGCGGCCGGCGGCGGAAGGCGCGCCGCCGCAGCCGCGGCAGCCGGCGCTGGAGGTCCGACTCGACGGCATAGAGCGGCTCTCCCCATGCCCTGGCGCGATCCGCCACGGTCAACGCCTGCTGACAGGCGGTCAGCGCGCCGCCGATGTCGCGTTCGACGTGCTCGCGGTAGCGGGCGACGTGCAGCCACGCGATCCCCGCGCCCGGGCCGCCGCGCGCCGCGATGTCGAGCCACGCCGTAAATGCCTCGCTACGCCGGCCAAGGCGCCCGAGCAGTCGCGCGCGCTCGGCCGACAACTCGCGATGCAGGCCGGCCCCGCCCTCAAGTCCGCGTGACCATGCGTCTGCCGCGAGGGCAGCTTCGATCACGGCCAGCGCCTCGGCCGGCCGACGCCGCCGCGCGTACCCGCGCGCCAGCCCGAAAAGATCTCCCGGATGGGCAGCCGCCCATGAGTGCGGTGGCGCGACCTGCTCGGCGAGCACGGCCAGCAATCGCGCCAGGGAGACGATGTCCTGCCGGTTGTGTTCGACGACCGGCGCCAGCATGCCGGCCCGGCGCGATCGCAGGTATCCGAAGTACCGCTCCGGGATCAGATGCCCGGGCAGGTCATCCGTGCGCTCGACGCCGCAAATTGCCTGCTCGACGATCGCCAAGCGAGCCCCACCCAACCGGTGCTTCCAGAGCTGCCGCGCGACTGGCAGGAGGTCAAGGTGACCGGCATGAACGGGTGGATCCCTGCGGTGCAGGCGGTATCGGGCCGTCAGCAGCGGCCAGTCGAAGCATTTGCCGTTGTAGGTGACCAGCCAACCATCGGCCGGAAGCAGTGTTCGCAGGATCTCCAACAGTGCGCGCTCGTCTGAATGGTCGGGCAGCAGGAGCTGATCAAGCCGCAGCCGATCGTGCTGCCACACGCCAACGCCCACCAGAAAAGGCAATGTTCCCGCGGCTGTAGCGAGCCCGGTTGTCTCGAGGTCGATGCAAACAAGGGGCGCCGCCGGATCTATCGGGTAGGGGAGGGATGCGAGCCGGTCGACTTCGATCGGCAGCTCCATCACCTCCTCGCGGACCACCACGGACCCAAGCTCGTGTCGAACGACCCTCCCGCCAATGGCCAGGGCGAGGGGAGCGGCGTGGTCATCGCGGCCAACCGGCGGGCTCGCAGCCGGCGACGCCCCGGACGACCTGAGCCGGTCAAGCCGTCTACCGAGTAGCGTCCCAACCGCAACCGTGTTCATTTCCCGGGCAGCTTCCAGGCCGCCGGTGACAGCTAGCCTGTCACGCCACTTGCGCCAGGTCCGATTTGCCCGCCCCACCCGCGAGCAACGTGAGCAGTCTCCGAGCGTGCCGCTTGCCCAGGCCGCCGGCCTCGAGCCGTGGTCCGACGCACGCCGGGCAGCCTTCCTCGCATCGACATGCCTCCACCAGCCCGAGCGCTCCGGCCACCAGCTCCGCGTGTCGTTCGAAGAGTCGCGCCGCAAGCCCGACGCCTCCGGGCACGGAGTCGTACAGGTAGACCACGGGCTTCTCCGCGTGCGGCGAGCGCACCTGGGCCACCATCCCCAGATCGTGCGGATCGGACATGAGCAGGACGCTCGCGACCGTCTGCAACGCCCGGCCCGCACCCGACAGGGCCACATCGAGCTCGTCCCGACGCCACGAATCGAACTCTGCGCCCAACCCAACCCAATACGCGGTGGTGTGCAGCTCGAGCTCGGGCAGGTGGATCTTTCCCCAGCCCAGGTTCTCGTGCGTTTCGAGGCGCAGCTTCTTGTAGATCGTGGCGATGCTGCTGACCATTACCTCGCCGTGCGCACGCTCGCCGGCGGCCGCGGGCGCAGCAGCGAACGTTTCCAGCGGCTTCAATGTCACCGCAAGCAGCGCCTGGGTGTAGTAGTCCACGTCGACCGGCGTCACGTACGCCTTGCGCTCACCCCAGTCCAGCCGATCCACGTGATATTGGCGCGACTCATGGAGGTAGATCGCGTTCTCGTACACGAGGGTGGGCGCAGCGAAGATGTCGACTTCGCCGATGACACGCGGGCGCGGAGCCCCGGTCGTGTCGATGATCACGACGTTCTCGGGTGCGCCGACCCGCAGCGACACCTCCGACGCCGGGAAGTTTTCGCTCGCCCAGTACCACCGACCGTCGTCGGCGAGTCGGACGTGGCCCTCTTCCGCGAGGAAGTGCAGCAGGTCGTCGGTCGGCACGCCGCTCAATGAATCGCCCGATTCGAACGGCAGCTCGAACGCCGCAGCCCGCACATGAGCCAGGAGGACATGCAGGTTGGTTGGATCGAGCCGTGCCTCCTCGGGCGACGAGTCGAACAGGTATTCGGGATGCGTGGCCACGAACTGGTCGACGGCTCCCGCGCCGGCGACGAGGATCGCGACGCTCGCCTCGCGCCGCCGGCCCGATCTGCCCATCTGCTGCCACGTAGCAGCGATGGTGCCGGGGTAGCCGGCGAGGATGGCCGCGTCCAGACGGCCGATGTCGATCCCGAGCTCCAGCGCGTTCGTCGAGACAACTCCCAGCACGTCACCGCTGCGCAATCCTGCCTCGATCGCCCGGCGTTCGGTCGGCAGGTAGCCGCCGCGATAGCCGCGCACCCGGTTCTTCGGACCGAAGCCCTCGCGCAGCGCCTCGCGCAAACCGGTGAGGAGAAGCTCGACTCCAACGCGCGACTTGCCGAACACGATCGTCTGGCGGCCTGCCCGCAGGAAGGACATGGCCGCGCGGTGGGCCAGCCCGAGCGGTCCTGGTCGGATGCCCAGGCGCAGGTCGATCGGCGGTGGGTTGAGCACGACGATGTGCTTCTCGCCGGCCGGGGCGCCGTTGCGATCGATCACGCGCACCGGCCGCCCGATCAACGTCTCCGCGAGAGCCTGCGGGTTTCCGATGGTCGCCGAGCAGCACACGATCTGGGGCTTGCTGCCGTAGTGCTCGCACAGGCGCAGCAGGCGACGCAGGACGTTGGCGACGTGGCTGCCAAAGATGCCGCGGTACGTGTGCGCCTCGTCGACGACGATGTAGCGCAACTGCTCGAAGAGCTGGAACCACTTGGTGTGATGGGGCAGGATCGCCGAGTGGAGCATGTCGGGGTTGGTCACGACGACCTGGCCGGCTGATCGGATGTTCGTGCGGATCGCACCGGGCGTGTCGCCGTCATAGACACCGGCCGTGACATCCATCTCGGCTGCGGCGGCAAGCTCACGAAAGGAAGCCAGCTGGTCTTGGCTGAGCGCCTTCGTGGGGAACAGATACAGGGCGCGCGCCGCTGGGTCCTCGGCAACCGCCTGGAGGACGGGGAGGTCGTAGCAGAGCGACTTCCCGGACGCAGTGGGCGTCACCACAACAATGTCATTGCCCGCTCGCAGGGCTTCGAGTGCCTCAGCCTGGTGTGTGTAGAGCTTCTCGATGCCCCGCGAATGCAGCGCGCGGACGAGTCGCTTGTCGAGCCAGGCAGGGCATGGCGCTGTCTGGGCGGGCCGCTCGGGCAGCACGCGATGCTCGACGATCGCCTCGCGCACCTCGGGTTGCGCGAGGAACCGCTCGAGTGTCTCGATCGTTTCGGCGGGCTGGTACAGCCGCATATTTCAACCTCCTACCTCCGCAGTGGCACTTCGTGCCCTGCTGCGCGTCGCCTTCGAGCCCCCGCTATGCCGGCTGCTCGAGGCTCCTTGCACGCTCCATTTCGTACAAACGTTCGATTTGGAGCGGGAGCATAGCAGCGCACGGAAGCTCCCTGTAGGCGGATTCGCGACGCCGCTGGTTTGACACGCGGGAATCGAGCCACTTACGCTCATCGCGAGATGGGCACCGAGGCCGTGGCAGTTTTGCCGTCGCGCGCCCTGCCTGGGGCTGTCCGGCGCGGGCAGGAACCGCAGGCGGACGCCCAGCTGACGAGCCTTCGAAGGCAGCTCGGCTACGGTCGGCGCCTTCGACCGAGACGCAGCCACCTTGCCCTCGTTGCTCTCGTGATCGTGGCCTTCTGGGTGGTGCTCAGCTTTGGCCGGACCATCACCCAGTTGAACGCGGCCAACGACCGCCAAACCGGGCTGATGGCTGAGACAGCCGCGCTATCCGCCCAGTTAGACGCCGGCCACCGAGAGCTGGAGCTGGTGCAGATGGACGGTTTCCAGGCGCTCCAGGCACGCGCCTTTGGTATAGGCGCACCTGGGGAGATCGCGTTCTCTCTCGAAGCGGGCGCCCCTGTGGCGTCGCCGGTTACGCCCCTCGGCAGCGCCGGACGGGCAGGCGAGGCCCAGACGCCGCTCGACGCCTGGCTCAGGTTGCTCTTCGGCGACTAACCGGGCGAGGTCGCGCCGGGCTGCGGTACCTGCTCGCCGCGCCTGAAGCGGAGGTCGAGGTAGAGCAGAGTCACAGCGATAGTCGCGAACGGCGCAAAGGCCGACGCCACGAGGCCGGTTGCAACGGTGCTGGCG
This sequence comes from Chloroflexota bacterium, assembly GCA_040905225.1. Lineage (GTDB taxonomy): Bacteria > Chloroflexota > Limnocylindria > Limnocylindrales > CSP1-4 > JALYGJ01. The sequence continues at coordinate 5,156 of JBBDRY010000016.1, forward strand.
AACACCTGCCCGGCATCGATGACCAGGGTGGTCCCCGAGGCCGTGACCCCGCTGCCTATGACTGCGTTGACAACGAAGCTGATCACCGCGACTGGCAGGCCCACGAGGATGCCGAACAGCAGGACGTAGCCGAGCACCCTCCAACTGGAACCTGTCGCCAGCCTCCAACTACGGCCAAGTGCCTGCATGGCACCGGCGCCCTCGAGCATCACGACGGCTACCGCGAAGGCCCAGCGGACGCTTATGAAGATCAGCAGCGCGACCAATCCCACGATGACGACGAGGCCCAGGAAGACAAGCACCCCGGGCTGACTCGCCAGCACCAACATGACGCCCACCGCCCCGATGATCAGTGCGATGCCCAGCGTGACAAGGAAGATAACCAGATAGACGCCTGCGAAGGTCCCGAACCTACTGAATGCCGCGCGCAGGGATGACGTCGCGCCGGGCTGGCCGCCGCCGATGGCCACCGCCGCGGCGTGGGTAATGGCTGCGGACACGATGAAGGAAAACATCGAGAGCACGACCGTTGCGAGCCAGCTGAGGACGATTGCCTGCCACGGGATCAGATCTAGGAACGACACACCGGTCAGATCGCCGCTTCTCGCCGCTCTGATCAGTGCCTCCATCGATCGGGAAATCGCTTCGACGCTCACGACCTGCACGATGGCCTCCGCGACCATCACGGGAACCATCACGGCGAGCGTGATGCCAAGAAACGTGCGCCAGCGGAAACGAAACAGGCTGAACGTGAGCCGGAGGACCCGGTCTACGTCCAGCGGATAGAAGCCCGGAGATGCCCGCCCTTCCGGCGGCGGCGGAAAGCCGGGCGGTCCACTGCTCCGGGGCGTGCCGTCTTCGCCCGAAGACGGCTCTGGGGTAGGCGGCGTCTCGTCCATCGGCGGAGTGTACGGTCGGATAGCCTCGCTTGATGGACCGTCCGCCGCCGTTCGAGCCGCTGCCGGCCGAGCGTGCCGCACTCAGGCGGCGCGCACTGCGGGACGGGCTGATCGTCAGCGGCTGGCTGGCAACGGCGTTCGCGCTGATCGTCGTCACTTACTTCGGCCGCAGCCTGGGGTACGACGCGTTCTCGTACTGGTCGATCGACCTGAACGACCTCTACGGCCGGACTCTGTCCAGCAACTTTGCCCTGGGCGCCTTCCGTTACGCGCCGCCGATCGCGTTTCTGTTTGCGCCCCTCGGTTTCCTGCCCTGGTGGCTGTTTCTGCTGCTCTGGGGAGCGGTCATGGTCGCGACCGTCCTGTGGCTCGGTGGTCGGTGGGCGCTGGTGCTCCTGGCGCTGCCGCCGGTCGCGCTCGAGCTCTACCACGGCAACGTCCACCTCCTGATGGCCGCCGCCATAGCGCTGGGCTTTCGCCACCCATGGACGTGGGCGCTCGTGCTGCTGACCAAGGTGACGCCGGGGGTCGGCCTGCTCTGGTTCGCCGTCAGGCGCGAGTGGCGTTCCCTCGGGATCGCGCTCGGCGCGACGTTGGTGATGTCCGTCACCGCGGCGGTCGTCGCCCCCCATTACTGGCGCGAATGGGTCGAGGCGCTCCTATCGAACCTGAACGAGCCGCAGTACTACAGCATCCCGCCGGCCGCGCCGATTCGGTTGCCTTTTGCCGCGGCGATCGTCATATGGGGCGCCCTCACGGATCGTCCCTGGACGGTCGCGGTCGCGGCCACGGTCGGGCTGCCCATCATCTGGCCACACGGTCTCGTTGTCGCATTGGCCGCCGTGCCGTTCCTGCGCCTGGGGGACCGCGCCGCGCAGATTCCCGAGTGGCAGTCGGCCGCTCGCCTGCGCACCTACGCCGCCTACGTCGGCGCGGCGGTGGCTCTGGCACTGGCAGCCGCGGCCGTGCTCGGCGGCCCCATTCGATATCTCCTGGACGAGGCGTCGCGAAACCTGGATCCGTACCGCCCCAGGTCCTGAGCCGCGTGGCTGGGCGTCCCCTATGGATTGGGTCTACCGGCATCCTTGGTCGCTGACGTATCCTCGGGCCAGATGATCACCATCGATCTTGCCAACTCCATCTTCCTGCTGTGCGTTGCCGTGGGCGGGATCCTGCTGCTCCTGACGGTCCTGCTCGATGACATCCTGGGCGGCATCCTCAACTTCTTCCACCTTGGCTTCGACCTCGGCGGCGTCACCCTCATGCCGCTGCTGCTCGGCTTCGTCTCGATGTTCGGTGTCGGTGGTCTCTTCGGCACCCAGCTGTTCAACCTCGGGGCAGGGCCGGCGTCGCTGGTCGGGCTGCTATTCGGGTTCGTCGGGGCCGCCGTCGTCTGGCTCGTGTTCGGTGCGTTGCGCCGCGCCGAGGCGCCGTCTGCCTTCAGCCTGGACGACCTGGTCGGACATCGCGGGCGTGTCACCGTTTCCATTCCCGCCGGCCACAGCGGGTCCGTACTGCTGAGCTACGGCGGTTCGACCCACGATCTCAGCGCCACATCGGACAAGGACATCCCCGCCGGCAACATGGTGCTGGTCATCGATGTCGCCGGATCAACACTCGTCGTTGCGCTCGCAACCCAGCCCGCGAGCGAGGGAGGTACGCCACATGCCTGACATCTTCAACTTCGTTGGCACCGGGCCGTTGCTTGCGATCGCACTGATCGTGGTGCTCGCTCTGCTCGTGTTCTATGTGGCGAGCCGGTACCGCGTGGCGAACGCCAACGAGGCGCTCATCGTCGCCGGATCGCGCGGCTCAAAGGTGCGCGACGAGCGCGGCGAGGTTGCCGCCACCACTGCCACGGCTGCGGACAAGGGCATCAGGGTCGTCGTTGGCGGAGGCACCTTCGTCCTGCCGCTGATCCACAAGGTCGGCCGCATGAAGCTGACCGCGCGCCAGATCAGCGTGGCGCTGCCAGACGCAGTCACGAGCCAGGGCATCAAGGTTGCAGTCCAGGGCGTGGCGACATTCAAGATCGGCCGAGACGTCGAGTCGATCCGTAACGCGGCAGAGCGCTTCCTGGATTCCAAAGACGAACAGGTCGACTCGATCGTCAAGAACGTCCTCGAGGGCTCGCTCCGATCGATCGTGGGAACGCTGACGATCGAGGAGCTGATCATGGACCGCCAGAAGCTCCTCCAGCAGGTGCAGGACTCGGCCAAGGGCGACCTCGCGACCTCCGGCCTCCAGATCGACGCTTTCACCATCCAGTCGATCAACGACGAGTCCGGCTACGTGGACCTCCTCGGCCAGCAGAAGCTGGCCATCGTCGAACGGGACGCGCGCATGGCGAAGGCAACTGCCGACCAGGAGGCCGCCGTCCGCGAGGCCGAGGCGTCCCAGGTCAAGATCGACGCCGAACGGGACGTCGAGCTGCGTCGTGCGGACGTCCTGACCCAGACCGCCGCCGCGCAGGCTCGCGCGGGCCAGGCCGGGCCTCTCGCACAGGCGCAGGCCCAGCAGGAAGTCACTCTTCGCCAGACCGAGCTGGCAAAGCTCGAGGCCGCACGCATGCAGCAGGAGCTGCTCACGTCGACGGTGCGGCCGGCGGAGGCCGAGGCAGAAGCCGTCGTGCGCCGCGCCGAGGGCGACAAGCAGGCGAAGATCGCCGCGGCGCAGGCCGACGCCGAGCGCCAGAAGCTCGCCGGCCAGGCCGAGGCGGCCGTGATCCAGGTCAAGGGTGAGGCGCAGGCGAAGGTCGTTGAGGTCAATGCCATTGCGGAAGCCCAGCGCGTGACTCTCGAAGGCAACGCCGAGGCCGGCATCACGTTCACGAAGGGCGAAGCCGAGGCGAAGGCGCTGGCGCTGCGCGCCGAGGCGTTCCAGAAGTTCAACGAGGCGGCCATCATCCAGACCGTGCTCGGGATGCTGCCCGAGATCATCCGCGCGGCGGCCGAGCCCATGGGGCGGATTGACAGCCTGACCGTGCTATCCAATGACGGCGCGTCAGAGCTCGTGCGCAACACGACCAGGACCGTTACCGAGGCCACCGCCACGGTGAAGGGCCTCACCGGGCTGGACGTGCCCGCCCTCATCTCCAACGCGATGGGCGGCACGTTCAACGGCGGGGGCCGTCGTGGCCCTACGCCGGCGGGCGGGGGAGGGTCTGCACGTCAACAGAAGCGAGAGACGCCGAATGTGCCGCATCCGCCGGCGGCCGCGTCCGGCCAGGGTGCCAGCGCCGCACCCAAACGTGTCGAGACGATGGACCAGGCCGATGCGGCCATGTCGCGCGCGACCGAAGCGATCAGCCGCGCCACATCTCAGACGCCGCTCGCATCCAAGCCGGCCAACGGCTCAGGCGGCGCCGCGCTGCCGCAGATAACTGCGGAGATGCCGGTCGGTGAGGCCGCGGCGCTGCTTGCTGCCCAGATGAGGCGCATCCCGGGCATCGAGCGCCACCTGACGATCCCGCTGCTCGAGCTCGATCAGCGTGGCCCGCGCCCAGCACGCGCAGCGTGGAGGCTGGCGCGCGACCGGGTTGCCGACTCGTATGGCGGCATGACCGTGGGCGAGCTCCTGTCCCGCTTCGGCGACGCCGGCAGCGCATCCCGACGACCCGACGACACCTCGCTCGCTGTCTGAGGAGTTTCGGCGGCTGCTCGCGGAGAACGAGCGCTACGCCGATCAGCTGGATCGCTCGCGCCTGACCTCTACGCCGCTCGCCGGCCTCGCGATCCTGACCTGCATGGACACGCGCATGGTCCTGGAAGACGTGTTCGGCCTCCGCCCCGGGGACGTGAACATCCTGCGCAACGCCGGCGCCGTGGCGACCGAGGACGCCATTCGGTCGTTGCTTCTAAGCCACCATGTCCTGGGTACCAACGAGATCGTCGTGCTGGGACATACGGGCTGCGGCATGAACGGCCTCGAGGACCAGGCCCTGCGTGCACGTCTCGAGCTGCAGACCGGCGAGCCAAGCAAAACCCAGTTCGGCACTTTCAGCGACCTGGACGCTCACGTCAGGCGACAGGTTGAGCGCATCAAGGCGCATCCCTGGATCGGGCAGGTTCCGGTTCACGGGCTGGTCTATGAGGTCGAGACGGGGCTCGTCCGCGAGGTCTCCTAGGGTCCCGAGCCTCGAAAAATCGCAATCCGATCGCAACGAGAGCCACCCTCGGAAATGAGGGCCGTCACCGTGCGGCGCTACAGACTCCTGCCATCGGGGGTTACTTGTCGCAGGGAGGAATCGAATGATCAACATTATTGCCTGGATCGTGCTCGGCGCGATTGCTGGCTACATCGCCGGCATGCTCGTCAAGGGTGACGAGCGCTGGGGCATCATCGGGCACATCGTGCTCGGTATCGTCGGCGCCTTCGTCGGCGGTTTCATCGCACTGCAGCTGGGTCTGGACCCGGGGGCCGCTTTCGGCGGCGACAAGATCAGCATCGTGTCGATCATCGTCGCAGTCGTTGGCGCGGTCATCGTGGTGGTCGTAATCAACATGCTGAGCGGGCGGCGCCGCTCGCTCTAGCCGCGTCGACTCCTAGAAGCCAGGCCTCACATATCGGCCGTCGGATGATCCGGCGGCCGATTTTTCCGTCACGGAAGGTGTCGTGATCCAGCCGTTGCGCAGCGCGTGCACGACCGCCTCGGTCCGATGGCGCAGGCTGAGCCGCGCAAGGATCTGGGAGATCGAGCTCTTCACGGTGTGCTCGCTTACACCCAGGGACCTGCCAATCTGCTGATTCGTCTGGCCCTGGGCGGCGAGGCTCAGGACGCTGATCTCGCGCTCGGTGAGCTTGGGCTCGCGCCGTACCGGCCCGCGCGACGCTAGGGCAGCGAACGCCTCGAGGACGCGGCGCCCAACCTCCGGCCGCTGCGCGAGGGTCTGGCTGATCGGCTCACCGCCATTGGCGGCCTGCTTGATCGTGTCGACGAGCTCCTCGGGTTGTGCGTCCGCGCCAACGTGGCCGGCGGCCCCGCCAACCACTGAGCGGTACACACCCTCATCGTCCTCGTGGCGCGCCAGGACGACCAACGCGCCGTTAGCGGAGAGCTCATCACGCAGCCGGCGCATGCCGTCGACCGCATCGACCGTCCCCTCGTCGACGTCCATGAGGACAACATCGACGTGACCTTCCCGGCACGCGTCGACGGCCTGGTCGACCGTGTCGGCCTCGCCCATCACCTCGACCCCGGCCTCGTTTTCGAGCAGCGTCTTGACGCCGGCCCGGAGCAACGGGTGCTCGTCGACGATCAGCAGCTGGATCTTGTCTGTCCGTCTACGGGCGCGGCGCGGCTGGGCGCCGGGCGCCAGCTTTCCTTCTGTGGGAGCTTTCGCTCCGGCTACGCGCGACATGGGGCGAACCCCCGCCTCAGCGGGTGTTCGTCCGTCGCTTGCGGACGGGTTTCTTTCGATTGTCACGGCAGGTTGCAAAGGGTACTCCGAGACTGCCTGAACGACCATGGAAGGCACCTCAGTCGTTGGACTCTGCTGGGCTTGGGCCCTGAATACGACAGCAGAGGGCGACGGGCCGCTCCGCTGTCGATCCGGTGGTTCTCTTCACGGGTCGTTTGATGCGGCTCCTGCAGACGCTGCGGTCAAACGGTCGGGTTGAGGGCAAACCGCGGGCGCACAAGACGATTTCTCGTCACGCTCGTGCACGCGATGCAGAGCTCGTGCCTGTTTGCGAGGTGCGTTAGCCGCGAGGGTCGGTTACGCGTCCCAGGAAGAGGATTGCACCCGTAATGCGGTCGCGGATCAGGAAGAAGAACGGCCGGTTGAACTCGATTCCAGGGCCATGTGACACGGCCATCGCCCCACCTGTCGCGGCATGGGCCTCGGTGCCGGTCTCGTCCACCTCAATGAAAGCCTCGTGTTGGATGGTGTCGAGATAGAGCCCGCCGCCCTCGACCATGCCCGAAAAGTCCGCGTCTGAGGCAAAGGCACTGCGCATACCTAGATCCACGAGCAGTTCCTTCATCTCGACGTGTCGGTTGAACGAGAACTTCGGCATGGCCAGATGGATCCCACGCTCGGAGATCAGTCCGAAGATTTCATCCAACATCGCCGAGTCGACCGAGCTGTCGAATTGGGCGGCATCGTCAGGCAGGATGAGCACCATCGACAAATCACCGCGTCCGTACATCAACTCGACCGCCGAGAAGTCCGGCTCGAACGCCAGCGGCAGATAAAGGTCGAAGTGCATGGTCGGGACGTTGACCGTTGTCTCGCGGTCGGCGAGGGTGAAGCTGTCACCCGTCGTGTGAGCCGGATCGAACAAGTACCGCCACGAAGCGTCGAGGCTCATCGCGTTCACGAGCACCAGGCGCGAACCTGTGTGAATCGTCCCCTGTGGGAACAGTTCGTCGATTCGGTCGTTTGTCTGGTCGGCGACCCAATTGTTGATGACGTCTCGGGCCCGCTCGGCGTCGCCGAAGTCGAGTTCCGCCAGCGGGGCGCCGAACTGGGTGGACAGCGTCTCCAGATAAGACTCGACGAGTGGCAGGCCGGGCTGGGTAAACGTTTGATTGGCGAGCCGAAGGTCGACGACACCAGGCTGCTGACGATTGAGCAGCGCAAAGTCGAGCGCATTGAATCGTTCGGCGACATTGCTGCCGAGGCCGTCGAAGTGGAGGGTCTGCGCCATGTCGGTGGCGGTCTGTCCGCGGGCGCCGGCAAAGATCATGGCCAGCGCAGTCGAAATGCTGTGCGGTCCCAGAAGGATGTTGTCGCTATCCGCGGTCGCGAGTTTCCGGTACAGGTCCAGGGCGAACGTGTTGTTTGCCTCGGTGAGCTCGAGCAGCTGCTCGTGGCTGATGCCCGGGGCGGCTACGCGCGCGCCGCGCGCCAGGACATTTGCGCCGTCGATGGCAGCCAACTGGCCGCCCTCCCCGTGGAGCGACGGTCGCGGTGGGGGCGACGCCGCGCCTGACGCGCAGGACACGATCACCAACACCGCGATCGAGCCATGCATCAGGCGGCGGATCACGGCCGCGCGACGACCTCGCATTGGGACACACTACGCCGCGACGCAGCCACGCGGGTCGGTCGCGATGGCGGCCTGCGCTAAAATCCGGAGTCGACGGCGGAGTAGCTCAGTGGTAGAGCAGGGGACTCATAAGCCCTTGGTCGGTGGTTCAAATCCGCCCTCCGCTACCAACCCCCACCCGGCAGCGGTCACGAAAACGGATTCGCAACGCATCCTTACCTGTGGCTTACGGGGGTCGGCCGGGGCTCAGGCCTATAATCGGCCGACCGGAAGCGCGCAATGCGTGCTCGGTCACCCGGAGGCTATTCCCCTTTGAACAGTCGCTTTCTACGCAACGGCATCGTCACGCTGGTGCTTGTCGTGGGCACCGCCGCGCTCCTCTACATGTTCATCTTCCCGGGCGACGCCGATAAGGCGATCCCGTACAGCGGGCCTGGGACGCCAACATCCTTCCTGCAATACGTCGCCCAAGGTGAGGTCAACAAGGTCACCCAGCGCGGCGGCGTGCTCGAGATCGAGCTCAAGGCGATCGACCCGCAGACGAACAAGCCCACGGTCAAGACCAGCAACGTTCCCAACGAGTTCCGGACTGACGTTCAAACCGACGTGGCCGCGGCCTGCTCGAGTTCGCCCGCGACCTGCACGCAGGCCCCCGTAGTTGCCGGGGCGCCCCCGTCCGACAGCGGCGCGTGGCTCGGCCTCATCATCACGGCCCTGCTGCCCATCCTGCTCATCGGCGCACTGCTCTTCTTCATGTTCCGCCAGGCCCAGGGCACGAACAACCAGGCCATGTCCTTCGGCAAGAGCCGCGCGCGGATGTTCCTGGGCAGCAAGACGGTCGTCACCTTCCAGGACGTGGCCGGCGTCGACGAGGCCAAGCAGGAGCTCCAGGAGGTCGTGGAGTTCCTGAAATACCCGGAGAAGTTCAACTCGCTCGGCGCGCGCATCCCGCGCGGCGTTCTGTTGGTTGGCCCTCCGGGCACCGGCAAGACACTGCTGGCCCGCGCCGTTGCCGGTGAGGCGGGAGTTCCCTTCTTCAGCATCAGTGGCTCTGAGTTCGTCGAGATGTTCGTTGGCGTCGGCGCCAGCCGCGTGCGCGACCTGTTCGACCAGGCCAAGCGCAACTCGCCGTGCATCGTCTTCGTCGACGAGATCGACGCGGTCGGCCGCCAGCGCGGCGCGGGCCTGGGCGGCAGCCACGACGAGCGTGAGCAGACCCTCAACCAGATCCTGGTCGAGATGGACGGCTTCGACACGAACACCAACGTGATCGTGGTCGCCGCCACCAACCGGCCGGACGTCCTGGACCCGGCGCTGCTGCGCCCCGGTCGATTCGACCGCCAGGTCATCCTCGACCGCCCAGACATGAGGGGCCGACTCGAGATCCTGAAGGTCCATATCAAGGGCAAGCCGCTCGACAAGACAGTCGACCTGACCACGGTCGCACGCTCGTCGCCGGGCTTCAGCGGGGCAGACCTGGCCAACCTCGTGAACGAGGCGGCGATCCTGGCCGCCCGGCGCAACAAGAAGGTGATCGGCCTTTCCGAGTTCCAGGAGGCGCTCGAGCGCGTCGTCGCCGGCCCGGAGCGCAAGAGCCGCGTGATCAGCGAGCAGGAGAAGGCGATCATCGCCTACCACGAGGGCGGCCACGCGATCGTCCAGAGGGTGCTGCCGAAGACCGATCCTGTCAGCAAGGTGAGCATCATCAGCCGCGGCATGGCCCTCGGCTACACGATGGGTCTGCCGCAGGAAGACCGGTACCTGCAGAGCAAGAGCGAGTTCGAGGACAAGATCGCCGGCATGCTGGCCGGCAATGCGGCCGAGAAGCTGATCTTCGGTGACACGACCACGGGCTCGAGCAACGACATCGAGAAGGCAACCACCCTCTCGCGTCGGATGGTCACCGAGTTCGGAATGAGCGAGAAGCTCGGCCCGCTCGCGTTCGGCAAGCGCGACGAGCTGGTCTTCCTGGGCCGCGAGATCGGTGAGCAGCGCAACTACTCGGACGACGTCGCCAAGATGATCGACGAGGAAGTGCGCGCGATCATCGACCGCTGCTACGCCAAGGCCATGGACGTGCTGGTGCGCTACAAGGACCGGCTCATCCAGCTCGCTGAGCGCCTCGTCGCCGAGGAGACGATCGAGCAGGAGGCGTTCGAGACGATGTTCGCCGACATCCCGGATCCGCGGAAGGACACGCATATGACCCCCGTGCCGCTCGACGGTTCCACGCCCCGACGCGCGACTGAGGAGTCGCCTGCGCCTCCGAAAACCGTAGTCAAGCCCTCACCTCAGCCCGCCTGACCTCCACGCCGGCCTGACCGACTCCAGCCGGCCGATCAGACCTAACTCGCCCTCAGCGCAAAATAGATGCTGACTGAGCGGCGGCGCGTCCTCGCGCTCCTCCGGGACCGGTCGCTTGCGACCCTGTGGCTGAGCCGCCTGGCCGAACAGTCCGGGCAGTGGCTTTTCCTGGTGGCGCTGCTCGTCGCGGCCTGGAAGCTCAGCGGGGACATATCCCTCGTCGCGTGGACCGTCGCGGCTCGATTGCTCCCGCGGCTAGTGGTCGTTGGCCTGCTCGACATCGGCACGCGGCGACTTCCTACTCTCACCACTCCCGTGCTCGCAGCCGCAGCTGCCCTGCTGGCGACGGCGGTCGGCGGCGCTCTCCTGGCCGTCTTCAACGGCCAGGACACCATGATCGTCCTCGCTGCCGGAGCGATGGGTTCGTTGGCCGCGGTCGCGAACGAGGAAAGGACCTCGACCATTCGGCGCGCCGCGGGCCTTGGTCGTCTGGGGACCGTCGCGCTCGCCGAGGCGCTCGTCGATCGAGCAGGCCTGCTGATCGGAAGCCTCGTCGCCGCCGTGCTGCTTCTCGTCGCGATTCCGCCGATCGCGATGTTCGTGGCAGCACTACTGCTCGGCCTCGCGGCCCTCCAGACGTTCACCAACCTCCGTCGTGCGGCGAAGGTGCGCCGCGCCCCCTCCCGTCCGGCGGAGTTGTCCGATCCGCGTGCGGTCGCCCGTCAGATCGCCGTCTACCTCGTTGCTGCGTTCACATCCGGTGCGCTGGGCAGCGTCCTGCTCGTCGTCGCCGTCCGCTTGGCCACGGTCGAGCCGACAACGTCCCTGGCGACGGCCGCGCTCCTGGTCGCGAGCATGGGCCTCGGTTTGATGATCGGCCTGCCCGTGCCGCGCCTGTTGCTGCGCGTGCCCGCGCCACTCTTGCTGCTGGCCACCACGCTCGTGACATCGGCGGCCGCAGTGGTCATCGCGATCAGCGCTTCTGTCGTAATCGCCATTCCGGCACTGATCGTGCTCGGCCTCGCCGCCGCCACCCAAGGGTCACTCTGCGCCGTGGCTATCCGCAGGCTCGTGCCCGGTGACCTGTACAACCGCTTTGCGCGGCTGATGCTCCTGGCCCTTACCGTCGGCCAGCTCTACGGGGCCGTCGGTGTCGTGAGCCTGGGTACGACCGCCAATCCACTCGCCGCGCTGCTGCTATTGGCCGTGTCGCAGGTGTTGCTCGTCGCGGTCGGGATCGCGTTGGGTGGTCGGAGCTCGCTTCGAATCGGTGGCCTGTCGACCCTGCCCATCAAGTCGGTCGTCCACAAGTTGTCGTGGGCCACCAACCGTGCGGCCGAGCAAGCGGACTTCAGCGCCGCCGACCCGCGGGCCCGACGCCTTGCGAAATGGATCAACCGCCAGGTCAACCTGGAGCGGCTTACCGTGACCTTGCCGATCAGCAAGCGGCAGTACGAGATCTATCGGCCTGACGAGGCCTCACGCGACCGGCTCTTTGAGCAGGGCAAGGCCGATCCCGAGAAGCAGATGCCGTATTGGGCTAAGGTCTGGCCGAGCGGGGTAGCACTGGCCGACGTCGTGGTCGAGCGCAAGATCGAGGTCGCTGACAAGCATGTCCTGGAGCTCGGAGCCGGTCTCGGCGTCACCGCTTGCGCGGTCCTCGAATACGGCGGTCACCTGGTGACGGCCGACTACTCGGCCCTGCCGCTGGCGCACTGCCGGCTGAACACCCTCGTCAACACCGACCGATCGCCAAGCGCCACCTGCTTCAACTGGCGCCACCCCGCTGAGGTGGACGCCGCGGGCGCCCAACCCGAGTTTCGCGCCGGCTTCCCGCTGGTCATCGCCGGAGACGTCCTCTACGAGGGCCGTGACGCGGAGCCGCTGCTGCACGTGATCGAGCGCATGCTCGTCGCCGATGGGTCGCTCTGGCTGGCGGAGCCTGTTCGTCGGACGGCTCAGCGCTTCTTGGACTCGGCGGCGGCACTCGGCTGGCAGGTCGACAGCCGCCAGGTGAGGGCCGACTGGCCGGATGCCACGAGCGGGCCGGTCAACCTGCACTTCCTGACACGAAGCTCCGAGCCGGACCGAGTCGTTGCCGACCTGGGTGGGCTGCGGATATGACCGAGGAAAGCGCCGCGATGCGGGATATCGATGCGTTCATCGAGCGAACGGTCGACGAGCGCCTGGCGGACTACCTTGACTTCCTGCGCATCCCCAGCATCGGAACGCTGAGCAAGCACGACGCGGACACGCGCGCCGCGGCCCAATTCCTCGTCGAGCGGCTGGAGCGGATGGGCTTCGAGAACGTCGAGGCATCACCGACTGGCGGCCACCCGATCGTGTACGCCGATTGGCTCCATGCCGAGGGCGCGCCGACCGTGCTCGTCTACACGCACTACGACGTGCAACCGGTCGACCCGCTGGACCTGTGGAAGCGTCCGCCGTTCGAGCCGGTCGTCGAGAACGGACGCGTCTACGCCCGTGGTGCGGCCGACGACAAGAGCCACGCGCACCTGCACCTGTGGGCTGCGCGTGCGTGGCTGGAGACCCAGGGACGTCTCCCGGTGAACCTGCGGATCGTGTTCGAGGGGGAGGAGGAGTCCGGGTCGGACCACTTCGACCCGTGGATCGAAGCCAATCGGGGCCGGCTGTCCGCGGACCTCGCGATGATCAGCGACACGGGCTTCTTCGAGGGCAACAAGCCGGCGATCACGGTCGGTTTGCGCGGCCTCGTCTACATGCACATTGACGTCATAGGCTCGAAGCTCGACTTGCACTCGGGGTCGTTCGGAGGCAATGTCCAGAACCCGGCCAACGCGCTGGCCACGATCATCGCGCGGCTGAAGAACGATGACGGCTCAATAGCGGTGCCAGGCTTCTACGACGAAGTTCACGAGCTGACGCCGCGCGAGCGCGAAGAGTTCGCCCGTATGCCGCTGGACACAGACGCATTCAAGCGCGACCACGGCCTCTACGAACTATTCGGGGAACTGGGCTTCTCTCCACTGGAACGACGCGGCGCCCGGCCCACGCTGGACGTCAACGGGATCTGGGGCGGATTCCAGGGCGAGGGCTCCAAGACGATCATCCCCGCTCACGCGCACGCCAAGGTGAGCTGCCGGCTCGTGCCGAACATGGATCCGCAGCGGACGTTCGAGCGCGTGCGCGACTACGTCATGGCGGTGGCGCCACCGGGCGTCAAGGTTGAGAGCACCAAGCTCAACGACGGGATGTGGAGCCGGACGCCGATCGACCACCCCTTCGTCCAGGCGGCGGCGGAATGCCTCGCCGATGTCTTCGGCGAGCGGCCGTACTACTTGTACGAGGGTGGGTCGGTGCCTGCCGGCGCTACCTTCGCGAACCTCCTCGGACTGCCGGTCCTGTTGCTCGGTTTCACGCAGCCAGACGACCAGGCCCACGCGCCCAACGAGTCGATGCGGCTCGACAACTACGAGGGCGGCCTGCGCACGCTGGTCCGCTACTGGCAGAAGCTCGCGCCACGGTCCGCGTAAGGGTTCTTCCTCCGCAGTCGGCCTTCGGCCGCTGCTGCGCGCGAAGCGGTCGGCTCCCGGCGGACCGCCGGGGTCCGACCGTCGCTTGCCGGGCGACCGGACCTCTGCCGCACATCGCTTAGGAGCTTCGACTGGTGCCGTGAGGCCCCGCCGAAGCCTAGTCTCGACCCGTGTCAAGCAGCTGGGAGCCGCCCGATTCCGCTCCGCCAACAGGGCTAGCGCGGAGCACTCCGCCCGTGGCGACGTCCCCGCCTGGTGCTTCGCCGGCGAACGATCCATTCGCGCCGTCCGCACAGTTCCCGCCTGCCCCCCAGGTAGCTCCGCTCGGACCCATCACTGCTCCATCCGACCCGAACGCGCCTCAGTTCCTGCACGCGAGTGCACCGATGGGCCCCGCGACGAACGGCAATCAGGGCACGTCCGACTGGATCTCCGAAGCCGGCGGCGCGATTCTGCACCCACGCTCCGCGCTCGAGGTGCTGAGCGGGCTGTCCGAGAAGGTCAGCACGGGTGTCGTCACCGAATACCAGCCAATCCCGCTGGGCTTCTCACCGCTCGACCGAACGCTCGGTGGCGGACTTCGAGCAGGCGAGCTGCTGCTGCTCGGCGGCGCACAGGGCACCGGCAAGACAACGCTTGCCTTGCAGGCCGCCCGCAACATGGCCCAGAGCGGCCAGGCGAACGTTCTCTACGTCTGTTTCGAACACGACGAGGAATATCTGCTGTCGCGTCTCGTCGCCATGGAATCTGCCCTAGCGGGCCCCATGCCTCCGTCGGCCAACTCGGCAATTAAGATCCAGGACGTCCGCCGCGAGGTTCTCGGAACGTGGCTGGCGCAGGGCGCGCCGTCCGCGGATGCCGCCTCGGCAGATCTGCGGGCCAATCCGCGCCTCCGTCCAGCGCTCGAGCGCATCGGCCGCTACGGCCAGAGCCTGTTCCTGCTGCGTGGATCGCACTCGGCAACCACCGCCGACAACCTCCGCGCGTTGGTCGAGGCCTACCGTCGTGAAGCGCCCCATCGGCCGCTGGTCGTCTTCGTCGACTACCTCCAGCGCGTGCCCGTCGTACCCGAGCCGACCAGCGAGTCCGAGAAGGTCACCACCGTCGTTGCGGGAATCAAGGACCTTGCCCTGTCACTCGGTGTGGCCACGGTCGCGATCGTTGCGGCAGACAAGGAAGGCCTGAAGGCAGCCCGCCTGCGCAACCACCATCTGCGCGGTTCGTCGGCCCTGAACTACGAGGCCGATGTGATCCTGATCCTGAACGAGAAGTACAACATCGTGGCCAAGGTGAACATCGAGTTCAACCCGTACCAGGCGCAGCGCTTCCGCGACTGGACCATCCTGAGCGTGGAGAAGAACCGGTCCGGCCGCGACGCGGTCGACCTCGAGTTCGAGAAGCACTTCGAGTACTCGTGCTTCGACGTGAATGGCAAGCAGGTCCAGGAGAAGCTCATCGAGGAGCGTCTCTACAACGACTGACTTCGGCCGCGTTGCCGTTCTATCGGTCGCGTTCGCGGTGCTTCTCGTGACCGCAGCCTGCCAGTCTCTCGCGCCGCTGCCGCACGACGAGCTCGAGTCGATCATGTTCGAAGCGATCACGGCCGCCGATTCATACGATGGCGTTGAGATCAATGCCTTCGGCCCGGGCGCTGACTCCGCGAGAGCCGAGCTGACCCTCGGCCAGCCGGCGCCAGAGTACGAAGCGGCTATGCGCGAGCGTTTCGGCGACCGGATCGCGTTCAGCTACGGACCTGGCGGGATCCCAATCATCTGCATGTTCCCGAAATCCGAGGAGACGCCCGACTTCTGCCCCTGAAGCCGAGAATTCGCCAAACTCCAGCCCGGGCGGCGTTAAGTAGAAACGCACCCGTTCCTGACTGCTCTTCACCGCCTCCGGGCTCAAACCTGAGCGTGGATTGACCGCTCGTAGTGGCTGATGGGCGGCGCGTCGTCCCGATTCGTTACTTAGTGCCGCCCGGGCTGGAATATGGCAATTACTGCGCTCCGGAGCCCCGCTAGACTGCCCGCGTGACATCCCCGGCTTCACCGAGCGGCATCCGCGCGCGTCCCGAGGTCGTCTTTTTCGACGTCGGCGACACGCTCATTCGTGCTCATCCATCGTGGGCCGCCGTCTACCGGCAGGGCCTCCTCGAGGTCGGCATCGATGTAGCCGGGAATGAGCTCGAGCGCGCCCTGCTCGAGGAAACGCAGGCCGATCCCTGGTGGCTGAGCGAGGAGCCGTTTGAGGCCACGGAAGAGAACTCGTATGCGCGGATCGTCGAGTTCGACTCAGCAGTGCTGCGACGAGTTGGACACAGCGACCTCCATGACGACGCGTTCCGGCGGATAGAGGATGCGTTCGCCCGACAATCAGCCTGGTACGTGTTCCCGGACGTCATGCCGGCGCTGGACGCCATGCGAGCGGCCGGTTTTCGGATGGGCGTGATCAGTAACTTCGTCTGGGGCGGGCCCGAGCTGATCCATGCGCTGGACCTTGCCCAGCACTTCGACTCTCTGACAGTCAGCGCGCGGGTCGGCTTCCAGAAGCCGCACGAGGGCATCTTCCAGCATGCGCTTGACTCGCTTGGAGTTGCGCCCGACCGGGCGTGGCACATCGGCGACTCATACAAGGCCGACGTGTTTGGGGCGCGTCGGATGGGGATCAGCCCGGTGCTGATCGATCGCAACGAAGGCGATCTCGCGCGGGTCCGCGACAAGCACGACGACCCGGATTTGCCCGTCGTCAGCGATCTCTACGGGCTGCTCGACCTGCTGGGCGTTGCTCGGCCGACTTCCGCGCCTGAGCCAGCGACAGCCACTGCCTGACGCGGCGCGCTGGCGCCTCTTCGTCGCCGCGCCACTCCCCGAGATGGCGGCCGCGCGCGTGTGGGAGACGACGGCCGCAGTACGCACCGCCCATCCAATGGTTCGCTGGCTGCCGATCAACAAGCTGCACCTGACGCTGGTCTTTCTCGGCGAAACCGACCCGAGTCGCATTGAGGCGCTCGCCGCGGCCGTCGAGGGCGTTGCTGGAGCCCATCAACCGTTCTACGTTGCCACAGGTGATGCTGGGGGCCGCGTGGGCGGTCGCCGCGATGGCGTTGCCTGGTTACGTCTCGCCGAAGGCGGTTACGAGGTCGCTCAGCTTTCGCTTGATGTCGACGATGCCATCGGCAGCCATACCTTCGACGCCAGAAACGCGCCCCGTCCTCACCTGACTCTGGCACGACGGGCGACCCAGGGAGCAATCGACGATCTGCGTACCGTGAGCGATCGAATCCAGCTCGGCTGGACAGTCGAGCAGATCGTGCTGTTCCGCAGCTACACCGGCCCGGGCGGCTCGCGCTACGAGCAGCTCGCCTCGGCCACGCTCGGAACGAGCCCTTGACCGCGGCGGGTGGACGTGCCTACACTCCGCCACCAATCGAATATCGACAGGCTGTGAACGGGAGAAGTAGCCCGCGCGATCCGAAACAGAGACCTGGCGGTTGGTGTGAGCCGGGACGGTAGCGAAGGTGAATGGGCCCGGGAGCCCCGGACCGAACGGACGGCAAGCGAGCCGGCAAAGCGCCAGCGAGCAAGCCAACCAACTAGGCTCCGGCGCAGAGCGCCAGCGTTATCAGGGCGGCACCGATCGGCTTAGTCAGCAAAGTGACTCACGACCAAGGTGAGTCGCGTTGCCGCGACAGAGGCCCGTCTGTAAGTGAGCGCGACGGCACGCAATAGCCGTCGAAAACGGGTGGTACCGCGGAAGGACCGGCCTTTCGTCCCGGCAGGACGAAGGCCGGTTACGTGTTTTTCGGCCCCGGAACGAGGCCGGAGGAAAGCGGAGGTACCACCGAAATGGAGCGCACCAAGTTCGTCCTCGACGAGGACCGCATCCCGCGAGCGTTCTACAACATCGCGGCCGACCTGCCCGAGCCACCGCCGCCACCCTTGCATCCAGGCACCGGGCAACCCATCGGTCCCCAGGACCTGGCTCCTCTCTTTCCGATGGAGCTGATCAAGCAGGTCGTCAGCACCGACCGCGAGATCGAGATCCCGGAGCCCGTGCGGCAGGCGTACGCGCTCTACCGACCCAGCCCTCTCCACCGGGCAAGACGTTTGGAGCAGGCGCTCGATACGCCGGCCCACATCTACTACAAGTACGAAGGCGTCAGCCCATCGGGCAGCCACAAGCCCAACACGGCCATCGCGCAGGCGTTCTACAACCAGCAAGAGGGCGTTACGCGCCTGGCGACCGAGACAGGCGCCGGGCAGTGGGGGAGCGCCCTCGCGTTCGCCGGGGCAATGTTCGGCATCGACGTGAAGGTCTTCATGGTCCGCGCGAGCTACGACCAGAAGCCATACCGTCGCGTCCTGATGGAGACCTACGGCGCCCAGGTGGTGGCGAGCCCGAGCCCGGACACGCACTACGGCCAGAAACTGCTCGCCGAGAACGCCACACATACCGGCTCACTGGGTGTGGCCATCAGCGAGGCGATCGAGGACACGGTTACCCATCCGGGGACCAAGTATTCGCTCGGCTCTGTGTTCGACTTCGTCCTGCTCCACCAGACGGTGATCGGGCAGGAGGCGATCGAGCAGATGGCCATGGCGGGGGAGGAGCCGGATGTCGTCATCGCCTGCGTTGGCGGTGGCTCCAACTTCGCCGGCCTGGCGTTCCCGTTCCTCGGGCGTCAGTTGCGCGGGGAGGCTAGCTATCGAGTGATCGCGGTGGAGCCGGAGGCTGCACCAAGCCTGACCAAAGGTGAGTACCGCTACGACTTCGGTGACACCGGCGAGATGGCGCCTTTGGTCAAGATGTACACCCTGGGGCACGACTTCGTGCCACCGCCGATCCACGCCGGCGGGTTGCGCTACCACGGCATGGCGCCGCTGGTGAGCATGCTCGTCGACGAGGGGCTGGTCGAGGCGCGAGCCGTTGCTCAGACTAAGACCTTCGATGCGGGCGTCCAGTTCGCGAGGGCGGAGGGAATACTCCCAGCGCCCGAGTCGAATCACGCCATCGGCGTTGCGATCGATGAGGCACTCGCGGCGCGCGAGGAAGGCCGACCACGGACCATCCTCTTCAACCTCTCGGGCCACGGTCACTTTGACCTGTCGGCGTACGAGTCGTACCTCTCCGGACGGCTAGAAGACTACGAATA
>JBBDRY010000016.1:24118-30858 GCA_040905225.1 Chloroflexota bacterium
ACGGCTAGAAGACTACGAATATCGACCGACCGAGAAGGCGGCCGACGACAGGCAGCTCGCGGAGGTCGCCGCTTAGTAGACAACGAATTCTCGTCCCACGATCGAATACACCGAAATTCGGGCCAAGCGAGCGTTTCTGAGCCTGGACCCGGCTGTTGCGGTCGTGGGACGGCACAAATCGAGGTTAACGGCCGGAATGTCACCGCCTGGGGCCTGTTCTTGGTGTATTCGCTCGCCCCACGAGAAAGCCGCAGACCAAATGCTGGCCGCCTGCCCGAGCGGCCAGCAACCACCCTAAGGCGGCGGGCCGACTCTAGATCAGTCGACGATCAGGAATAGAGCTCCCGCGTCGGCATCTCGACCAGCTGCTGGCGCAGCGCATACGCGACTGCTTCGAGCTTCGAGTGGACCCGGAGCTTGTTCAACAGGTTCTGTACGTGGGTGCGCAAGGTGTTCGGCGCGATATACATGTCCGCACAGATCTCACGCGATGAGCGACCTTCGACCAGCGCTCGGAGCACCTCGAGCTCACGTGGCGTCAGATCATGCACCTCGATGTGCGTCCCTGACTCGCGCCGCGAGATGGCGACGCGCTGGGCAAGCTGGAAGGCGACGGCGCGTGGGAGCAGGATCTCGCCGGCGTGCGCTGCGCGGACCGCGCCAACGACGTCCGTACCGGCCTTTTCCTTGGTCAGGTAGCCGTCCGCACCGGCTTCAACCGCGTCGAGCATCGTTTCGTCGTCCTGCACGGCCGTGAGCACGATGACCTTCGCAGACGGCCAGCGGCGCTTGATCTCGCGGGTGGCCTCCGCGCCCGTGCCGTCAGGCAGCAGGTAATCCATGAGCACGACGTCCATGCGGTTGCCGGCGGCGGCGCGTGCTTCTGCGACGCTTGCGGCGACTCCCACGATCTCGATGTCCGACTCGCGCTGGAGCAGGCCGGAGAGGGCGTCAGTCAGCAGCTGATGATCGTCAACCAGCAATACGCGGATCGACGATGGGCGGGCATACTCCATCTGTCGTTCTCGCTCGTGCGATTTAGCCGGACGGGCTGCGTTCGAGGATAGCATCAGCCCTGATGGAGCCCCATACCGAGCAGGTCCTGGGCATTGCGCGCGCATTGGTTCCGGGCGGCCTCAAGTGGCGCGGAGTGCGCCGCACCGCAATCGATCCGTACCTTGCGGCCATCCGCGATCACGGGACGTTTCGGCCACGCCCGGCGGCGGAAACGGATCCATCGTGGAAGCAGATCATCCCCTACCTCGTGTTGCGCGACGGCGAGCGGGTACTGCTCATGCGCAGAACGCGTGCAGGCGGCGATGAGCGGCTGCACGAGCGCTACACGATCGGCATCGGCGGCCACGTGAATCCCGGCGACACAGACCCGTTGGATGCGCTGCGGCGCGAGTGGGCCGAGGAAATCGATGCCGATTTCGAGCCAGCCCTGGAACCAGTTGGCGTGCTCAACGACGATGACAACAACGTCGGCACGGTGCACCTTGGGCTCGTGTACAGCGCGGACGCGGGTGGTCGGCCGGTTGCCATTCGTGAGCGGCTCAAGCTCGAGGGTGGCTTTGCGACGTTCGCCGAAGTCGGTGCAATCGTCACGCGGCTGGAGACTTGGAGCGCTCACTTGTTCGAATTCCTGAAAACGGGCGGATAATCGCCTCGTACAGATGAACCGTCGTATCGGCAGGTGGAGAGCGCGAGTCGCCGCGCGCGCCCTGCTCGGATTCGGCTTCGCCCTCCTGCTCGTGGCCCAGGCCACCCAGACCAACGCCTCTGAAGGCGATCGCGTCTATGTGATGCCGACCACCGGCATCGTCGACCAGGTGATGCAGGGCTACATCCGCGACGGCATCGCCAAGGCCGAGCGCGACGGCTTCGCGGCCGTGGTCATCCAGCTCGACACGCCAGGCGGCGCCCTCGACGCCACGCGTGAGATCGTCAAGACGCTGCTCAATGCACCGGTGCCGGTGATCGTCTGGGTGGGCCCGGGCGGGAGCCGTGCGGCGAGCGCGGGCACGTTCATCACCATGGCCGCGCACGTTGCCGTCATGGCACCGGGATCCAACATCGGCGCCGCGACTCCGGTCGGCGGACAGGGCGAGAGCATCACCGGCGACCTGCGTCGGAAGATCCTTGAGGACACCCAAGCGTTGCTGCGCAGCATCTCCGAAGCACGTAGCCGAAACCTCGACTGGGCGCTCACAACGGTCACACAGGCGAAGTCCTATACCGCTTCCGAGGCGCTCGCCGCCGGCGGCGTTGATGGAATCGCAAACACCGTCGCCGATGCGATCGCCTTCGCCGACGGGCGCACGATCAACATCGGAGGTCAGCCGGTAACGCTCGACCTTTCAGGCGCGAGCACGGTCGACCTGCCGATGAATCCGCTCCAGGGGCTTCTCCACCTGCTCGCCGATCCGAATATCGCCTTCATCCTCTTCACGCTCGGGTTCTACGGCCTGCTGTTCGAGCTCCAGAATCCCAACTGGGTGACCGGGATCCTGGGCGGCCTTGCGATCATCCTCGCCTTCGTCGGCTTCGGCAGCCTCCCGCTCAATGTTGCCGGCCTGCTGCTCATCGGGCTTGCCGTGGTGCTCTTCGTGCTCGAGTTCACTGTGACCAGCCATGGGCTATTGACGGTGGGCGGAATCGTCACCTTCGTGCTGGGCGCCGCGGCGCTGTACACCGAACCTGGCACCCCGACCGCGCCCGACGTGTCCGTGGCCTGGCCGGTGATCGCTACGATGACCGTGCTGACGGCCACGTTCATGTTCCTTATTGCGGCGGTCGCGATCAGGACTCGTCGGATGATCACGGCGGAGGGTCTCATCGGCGCAGGTCTGCCGAGCAACTCGATCGGTCAGGTTCGGCGGCCGCTGACGCCGGTGGGGTCGGTCTATGCTGGGGGAGAGGAGTGGACCGCGCGGTCAGCAGATGAACGGCCCCTTGAGCGCGGCACGTCGGTCAGGGTCGTTGGGCAGGAGGGGTTGACGCTCGTCGTCGAGCCTGCTGACCGCTCTCCAGTCAGCGCCTAGGCCGAGCGGGCCAGAAGAGAAAGGACAGCCATTCCCGTGGATACCGTCGCAATCTCGGTCATCGTCGCGATCGTCATCGTGGTGCTCGTCGCGCTGTACCTGTCGGTCCGCGTCGTACAGCAGTACGAGCGGATGGTCGTTTTCCGGCTCGGCAAGACGGGCCCCAATCTGGTCAAGGACCCGGGGCTTCGCTTCCTCGTACCCGTCATCGACCGGCCGTTCAAAGTTGATATTCGCGAGAAGTTCATCGAGATCCCCAGCCAGACGACGATCACCAAGGACAACGCCCCAATCAACATCGACTTCCTGATCTACTGGTACATCGTCGACCCGCTGCGCACCATAGTGAACGTTCAGAACTTCGCCGGCGCCCTTCAGGGCATCGCGACGACAACGCTGCGCGCGGTCATCGGCGACATCCTGCTCGACGACGTGCTGTCCAAGCGCGACCAGATCAACGAGGTGCTGCGGGCCAAGCTGGACGAGCAGACCGAGCGCTGGGGCGGCAAGGTCACCACGGTCGAGATTCGCGAGATCATCCCGCCGCGCGACGTCCAGGAGGCGATGAACCGGATGCTGTCCGCCGAGCGTAACCGGCGCGCCGTGATCACCGAGTCCGAGGGCGCCCGGCAGGCGAACATCAACGTTGCCGAGGGCGAGAAGCAGGCCGCGATCCTGCGCGCCGAAGGCAAGCGCCAGTCATCGATCCTCGAGGCGGAGGGCTTCAGCCAGGCGTTGGAGCGGATCTTCGGGGCGGCGCGGCAGGTCGACGAGAAGACGATGACCTTGCAGTACCTCGAGGCGCTCAAGGCACTCGGCGCGGGTCCCGCGACCAAGTTCGTCATCCCGGTCGAATTCGTCGAGCTGGCCAACCGGATCAGTGGTTACGCCGAGCGCAGCCTCACGAAGGGCCCCGCCGGCGAGTAGCCCGTCCCAAACACGGAACGTCACGGCTGCCGCGACCTTGCTCGCCAGCACAGGTATGTAAACGCGCGCTCCGCAAGCGCCACTGCGTCGTGGATGCGAAATCTCCATGAGAGTGGACCACATTTCGATGGTGGGTGAGTATGATTGCTCCCAGTCGCTCCGAGTTAGGCCGTGAGAGCGTCGCATAGGTGTCCTCACAGCACTGGCGGGTTCGTGCTGATCAGCCTTGTTGGCTTGGTCGCCGGCTTTTTCGGCAACGCGTCGAACGTATTGGCAAGTGTCTGCGACGACCCCCCGCACTGCTTCAGCTGGGCCCGCGAGAACAGCGGCGGTATCGGCTACACGGGAGTGAAAGAAAACCGATACGTGCTGGGGGTCAGTAACTCTGGCAGCTGGATCTTTCAGTTTATGTGATTGTCATTTCAGGACGGGGACTTTGTGGAGGTCGGCACGACCTACGGAAACGGCGGCGGCCGCGCTACGTACGGTTTCCAAAGAATTGGCGGTGTCGAATCCTTTCTTTGGTTTGAGTACGGCGCTGCCGTCGGAATGCACTCCTACAAGATCAACCGCCAAACCGATCAACTTGTGATGTACGACCTGTTTTTGGATGGAATCGTAATAGCGACAGCAGAAGCAGACTCGACTACTGGCAGTCGACAACCGCGTGGGCCGCTGGGGAGAACACGACATGCAATTGATCGGGCCTCACTCCGTCGGTCTTATTATCTCAATATCGATTGCGTGGCTCATGGTGGCGCGTGCAACTCCGTAGGCCCGGGAGCATTCGCTCCAGCCCGAGACAGTTCGGCGCCAACCGTTTCGGTCAGCGCCACCGCAACACTAGCGGCGTCGGACGCGTTGGCGCGAGCATCGGCTGCCTGCTTGGCCGTTCTGGACGATCCATTGCAGGTAATGCTCGAGGTGCAGTCGGGCAAGCTATCTGTCGCGGCGGCCTACGAGGTGACCGGCGTCCAGTTGGCCACGTACTTGGAGGCGGTGCATTCCGCCAACGGATCGGGTGCCTGGCGGTCTGTATGGCGTGAGCAACCGAATAAGGTCGTCGACCTGTGCCTCATAGATGGCGACATGCGTACGCAAACCCCCGGCCCGCCTGAGGCCGACAGGTCGGCGGTGCGCGTCGCCGTTGTCATCGAGGATGACGTGGCGAAACTATGGGAAATCGCCAGGAGCGACAAATCTCAGCTCCCGATCACAGATCCAGCGACCGTGCCTGACTCAAGTCCGACCTGACATAACCCCCCCGGCCGTTTCCGGGGCGCAACACCCAGTGGTCCCGCCTGAAATGGTCCTTCCGGGTAGGTTTGAGGGGTACCACCGAAGCGTGGGGATGCGCGCGACATCGGCCTAGCATCGGGCGGTCATGCCCGCGCGCGTTCTCGTTATTGCCGCTCAGCCCGCCGTTCAACTTCAGCTGGGCAACACGCTGCGCCGCGATGGCCACGAGATCCTGGTGGCCAACGATGGGACCGAGGGGCTGCGCCGGTGGGGCAACGACCGGCCTGACCTGATCGCGCTGGACGCAGAGCTCCCGGACATCTCGGGGTTCGACATCGTCGCCCGAATCCGTGGATCTGAGGCGACGGTCACGCACACGCCGATCGTGCTCGTCGGCCCGTCAAATGACGTCGACACGAAGGTGCGCGCTCTGCGTGCCGGCGCGGACGACTACCTCTCCAAGCCGGTCCACCCGCAGGAGTTGTCGGCCCGAGTTCGTGGCCTGCTGGCGCGTTTCGCGAGGGCACCCCAACCGGCGAGGACCCAGAGCTTCGGCCGAGTCCACGCCTACTACGGCGCCAAGGGCGGCGTCGGCACGACGACCCTGGCGATCAACACGGCCATCGCTTTGCACACAGAGCTGAAGCGGACCGTGGCGCTGGTCGACGCGAACCTCCAGTTCGGAGACCATCGCGTGTTCCTCGACATGGGCCCTGACCAGCGCTCGATCATCGATGCCGTCGGCGCAACCTCGATCGACGCAGACGTGCTGCGCCGCGTGCTGGTCCGCCACGATTCGGGGATCGACCTGCTGCTCGCGCCACCAACGCCTGAGGCGGCCGAGATGGTCAATCACGACCAGCACCAACTGCTGCGCATCGTGGAGGTGCTGCGCACGATGTACGACTACGTGATCGTCGACATGGACAAGCGCCTGGACGACAACATGCTCGACATCGTTGGCGCCGCCGACCGCCTGGTGGTCATCATGACCGCCGACTTGTCGTGCCTGAAGAATGTCCGTCTGGTGCTCGAGACAATGGGTAGCCTGGGCATCATCGACGAGCGCCTGCTTCTGGTGCTCAACCGCTCGAATGCTTTCACCGGAATCAGCGTGAAATCCGTCGAGAGCGTGCTCAAGCGCCCGATCGCACAGCAGATCGGCAACGACTACCGCTCAGCCATCTCGTCGCTCAACAGCGGCACGCCGTTCATGGTCAACCGGCCCGACTCCGCGCTGGGGCGCGGAGTGTCCGAATTCGCGCGGATGATCGACCAGCAGACGACCTCGGCCGTCGAGGAAGGCGGCCGATACGAGATGGTGCCGTCCCGCGCCTGACGCCCCAGTTTCCCCGCCTGGCGCCCCAGTTTCCCCGCGTGGCGCCCGCGTTTCCCGACGTGGCGCTCTACTCGTCAGATAACTCCGCGATAAGCGCCGCCTAACTCGCAGGCAATCACCTGTGGCTAGCGTCGGAAGATGCTGGCAACGTTGATGACGGCCGTGATCAACGGCCTGCGCGGAGAGCTCGT
>JBBDRY010000016.1:30958-36317 GCA_040905225.1 Chloroflexota bacterium
GGGCAAATCCGGCGCGGCGGAGGCACCTGGGCCCTGCTCGGCGAACTGTCGCTGTCCGGAACGGTCGAACCTGTGCCCGGAGTTTTGCCAATGGCGGCGACACTCGTCCGCCTTGGCTACGGCCGCATCGTGGTGCCTGCGGCAAACGAAGCCGAGGCGAGACTAGCCGGGCCCGTGGAGGCCGTCGGAGTGGACGGGCTGGACGATGCCGCCCGACTCGTCGCGGGACCGCGCGGCCGCACCGCGAAGCGCGCGGAGCGCCGATCGCCGGTTGAGCTGTCCGGTCCCAGGCAACCCGCTCGCGAGAACCGGGCGCCCACGCCACTCGCGAACTCGCTCGAACTCGTGGATCTCGCAGATGTACGTGGCCAGCAACACGCGCGTTGGGCGTTGGAGGTGGCCATCGCTGGGAGCCACAACCTGCTGCTGGTCGGACCCCCGGGCGCGGGAAAGACCCTGCTGGCCCGAGCGATTCCGGGCCTGTTGCCGCCACTCAACGACGAGGAAGCCCTGGATGTGACCGTCATAGAGAGCGTCGCCGGTCTGCTCCACGACGGTGGGCTCCGTCGCGAACGACCGTTTCGGGCTCCGCACCACACGGCCTCGTATGCCGCGCTGGTTGGTGGCGGCCCCGCACTCATGCCAGGCGAGGCCACGCTCGCTCACCACGGTGTGCTTTTCCTGGACGAGCTGGCCGAGTTTGATCGGCCCGCGCTGGACGCGCTCCGCCAGCCCCTCGAAGAGGGCGTGCTGATGATTGCCCGCGCTCGCGGCCACGTCCGCTATCCGGCCCGCTTCCAACTAGTCGCGGCGATGAACCCATGCCGGTGCGGCTACGCCCACGATCCGGAAAGGCAATGCAGCTGCGCGACGGGCGACCCTGAGCGGTACGTCCGCCGTGTCAGCGGACCGCTGCTCGACCGGATTGACATGCAGATCGAAATGGCCCGCGTCCCACCGGCCGAGTTGCTCCGCGGGCCGAGCGCGGAACCCAGCGCTGCGGTCCGCGAGCGCATCCTTGCCGCGCGAACCCTTGCTCTCAATAGGAACGGCGGCAGGCCGAACGCACAGTTGACCGGCACGGCCGTGGTTCGAGCGTGCGCGCTCACAAGGCGCGGCAACAATGTTCTGACCGAGCTTGCAGCTGCCCAGCACTTGAGCGCCAGATCGATCCATCGCGTCATGCGCGTCGCGCGCACCATCGCCGACCTGGACGGTCGCTCCGACCTCACACCGGACGACATCCTGGCGGCAGGTTCGCTGCGTGATCCAGGCGCACAACTTGTTGATCAGCTCGCGGCATGACCACGGACCTCGAGGCGCTGTTCGGCCCTCGGGAGAGGCAAGCCTGGATTGCCCTCGCATCAGTCCATCGCATCGGCGAGGAGACCATGGGCCTGGCGCTCGCTCAGTTTCGGAGCGCTCAGAACGTGCTCGAGGCTGCGCGCGACGGTCGGCTCCAGGCATGGAACGAGGTCTTCGGTCGAGCCCGTGGCAGGGTCCCGATCGACTCCGTTGCCATGACCGGGATCCAAGACGTGGCACGCGATCCATATCGAAAACTGGACTCGATCGCCGAGCTCGGGCTCTGGACGTTTACCGCCCTCGATACCGACTACCCGTCACGCCTGCGCGACCTCGATCCACCGCCGGCGGTTATCCATGGCCTTGGAGATCGATCGACCCTGACTCGGGCAAGGGTCGTCGCGGTCGTCGGGACGCGCCGCCCTACCCCGTCAGGTCGCGCTCTTACGACGAGGATCAGCACGCGTCTGGTCGAATCGGGCGCGGTGGTCGTGTCCGGGCTTGCGGTTGGCATCGACGGTGCGGCTCACGCAGCGGCTGTCGAACGCGAGGCGCCAACGGTTGGCGTGATCGGCGCTGGCCATCACCAAGCCGGACCCCGTGCGCACGCTCGCCTGCGCGACGAGATCCTCGCCACCGGTGGGGCGCTGATCAGCGAGCACCACCCAACGGTGGGCGCGACGAAAGGCACCTACCCGCGTCGCAACCGGATCATTGCCGCGCTCGGCGACGCGACGATCGTCGTGGAGGCGCCGCGCAGGAGCGGCGCGCTGATCACCGCGCGCCACGCACTGGAGCTCGGGCGGCCGGTGTTCGTCGCTCCCGGGCGAATCGGCGACTGGGCCGTGGCTGGTTCGTTGGCGCTGCTGCGAGAGACGCCCGCCCGTCCGATCGTTGGCCTTGACGAGCTCACCGAGGACCTTGGCTTCCTCGGGCCCATGGGCGAGGTGGAGTCAAGCCATGAGGGCGCTCGTGGTCCGGCTCTGGCCATGCTCGGTCCAACCGAACGCGCCGTGGCTCAACGCCTCTGCGCCGGTCCGGCCGGGTTGGACGTCCTCGTCGCGGAGACCGGGCTACCACCGGGCGCCATCTCGAGCGCGGTGACCCTGCTCTTGATGCGCGGCTGGGCCCAGGCGCTGGGGCCTGCATACATTGCGGCGGGTCCGCTTGCGCGATGACCGTGTGCCCGGTCGGGAGGCGGCGCACGAGCGGTCGGCCTGGCCGAAGCTGGCGCAGGAGCGGGCCGCAGGCCCGGGACCTCCGTACCGTAGCCCGCGCGGTGCCGCACCAGGCACACTGCGCACGTGATTACCAACGTCATCATCCACCTGGTCGACGACCTGCCGATCGTCGTCGACATGGACGAGCTTCCCGCCGGGGGCGACCGCATTATCCGCTGCACCAACGTCCGCACTGTCGACGGCAAACGCCCTTCCTTCATCCACGACCGCAACTCGACGTTCGTCTTTCCGCTCTCAGTCGTGCGATTGATCGAGGCGCCAAAGGAAGGATCGGACGCCAGGAGGGACTTCGAGGCCCAGGAGCCGGCTCCCGCTCTGCCGCCACCCGTGGCAGTCGACGAGGAGCCCGACGAGGACCTGCTGGCGCGCATTCGCTCCGCCTAACGAGGCCGTCGCGGGGCCAGATCAGGCTGGCGCGCGGGCCGAGAACCCATTCGGGGGTCGCGTCGAGAGTAGACTCGAAAAGATGAGCAAGAACCTGGTGATCGTGGAATCACCGGCCAAGGCGCGCACGATCGAGCGATATCTGGGTCCCGGATACAAGGTCCTCGCGTCATATGGCCACGTCCGCGACCTGCCCGAAAACCCCGGAAAGAACAAGCTCGGCGTTGACGTCGAGCACGACTTCGCGCCCGACTACGTGATCAGCGAGGATCGCAAGAAGCACGTGGCCGCGATCGCCAAGGAGGCGAAGGAGGCCGACACCGTCTACCTCGCCACCGACCTCGACCGCGAGGGTGAGGCCATCGCCTGGCACGTGGCGGAGGCGGCCCACGTCGCGCCGTCAAAGGCACGCCGTGTGACCTTCTCCGAGATCACCGCCGACGCCATCCGCGAGGCGTTCGAGCACCCGCGTGACATCGACCGGAACCTCGTCGACGCGCAGCAGACGCGGCGGATCCTCGACCGTCTGGTTGGTTACACGCTCAGCCCACTGCTGTGGCGAAAGGTTCGCTCGGGGCTTTCAGCCGGCCGCGTCCAATCGGTCGCCGTGCGCCTCGTCGTCGAGCGCGAGCGCGAGATCAACGCGTTCGAAGCGCGCGAGTACTGGACGATCGAGGTCGTTCTCGAGACGGACACAGGCGAGATCTTCACCGCCGACCTGATCAAGATCGACGGCGAGAACCTGGAAGTGGGAGACGCGGAGACGGCCGAGGCGCACGCCACCGCACTGCGCGAGCTGCGCCCGACTGTCAGCGCTGTGAGCAAGCGCCAGAGCAAGCGCAACCCGGCGCCGCCGTTCACGACCAGCACGCTTCAGCAGGAAGCCAGCCGCAAGCTCAGCTTCAATCCCAAGCGGACGATGCGTGTCGCCCAGGACCTGTACGAGGGTCTGGACACCAAGGACGGGCGCGTGGGCCTGATCACGTACATGCGCACCGACTCGACCCAGATGGCGGATGTCGCCAAGCGCGAGGCCAAGGAGGTCATCGCTACGCGCTACGCCCTGCGCTACGTCTACAACGGGCCCCCGCGAGAGAACAAGAAGGCAAAGGGCGCGCAGGAAGCGCACGAGGCCATTCGCCCGACCAGCTTCGCGCGGGATCCGGACTCGCTGGCGGCTGAGCTGGAGCCCGAGCAGCTGCGCCTCTACCGGTTGATCTGGCAGCGCGCCCTGGCGTCGCAGATGGCAGCCAAGGAGCTGGAAACGACCACGGTGGACCTGACGGCCGACCAATACACATTGCGGGCAACGGCCACGCGGACCGTCTTCGACGGCTTCGCGGCGGTCTATACGGAGGGATCCGACGACGCCACCGAGGAGACCGAGCGGATGCTGCCGGCGCTGGCCGAGGGCGACGTGACGACGGTCAAGGAAGTCACCCCGAACCAGCACTTCACGCAGCCGCCGCCGCGCTATACGGAAGCGTCACTCATCAAGGCGCTCGAGGAGCGCGGCATCGGGCGACCCTCGACCTACGCCGCGACCATCTCGACCATCGTGGATCGGGGCTACGTGACCGTAGTTGAGCGGCGTCTGCGGCCCGAGTACGTCGGCGAGAAGGTCACCGACCTGCTGGTGGAGCACTTCGGCGAGTTCGTCGACTACGACTTCACCGCACGTATGGAGGGAGACCTTGACGAAGTCGCCAGCGGCAAGCGCGAATGGGTGCCGCTGTTGCGCGCCTTCTACGAGCCATTCGTGGGCCTGGTCGACCTCAAGAGCAAGGAGCTGAAGCGCTCCGACTTCACCACGGAGGAAACCGACGAGGTCTGCTCCGAAGGCCACCCGATGGTGATAAGGCTCGGACGCAACGGCCGGTTCCTGGCCTGCTCGCTCTACCCGGAGCACAAGGAAACGCGCCCGCTTCCAGGCGAGGAGGCCGAGGCTGCTGCCGTCGAGGGCGTCGGCGAGGTATGCCCCGAGTGCGGACAGGGTGAGCTCGTCGCGCGGCGCGGGCGCTTCGGCGCCTTCGCGGGTTGCTCGCGCTATCCGGATTGCAAGTACATCCGCAAGACCGGGCCGCCGCCGCCGGAGCCGCTGGCGTTCGAGGTCACTTGCCCGAAGTGCAACGAGGGCCACCTCACAGCCCGGCGAGCGCGCCGGACGGGCAGCGTCTTCTGGGGCTGCTCGCGCTACCCGAAGTGCGACTTCACATCGTCGCGCGAGCCCGTGGGCGCGCTCCACGATGCCGACGAAGGCCCTGTGGCTCGCGACGGCGAGAAAGGCATCTGCCTGAAGTGCGGCGCGCCGGTCGATCTGCCCGAGGAGATCATCCCGGGAGTTCGGCTCGCCGGCGGTGACCCGAACCCCGAAGCGCTCGCTGGACCACGCCGCGGTGGCAAGGCCCGATCGCCGCGGCGACGTACTG
>JBBDRY010000016.1:36417-37695 GCA_040905225.1 Chloroflexota bacterium
GCGCTCGCTGGACCACGCCGCGGTGGCAAGGCCCGATCGCCGCGGCGACGTACTGCCGCCCCAACCAACGGTCGGCGCCGCGCGCGCCCGGCTGCGTGACCGGGCAAGAGGCCCTTACCGCGTTCCTCGGCCGTCTGGCCGCCCGCGATTCGTCCGAACATACCCGCCGTTCCTATGCGACCGCGGTAAGCCAGTACCTCGCGTGGCTGGACGGACAGGGGGCGGACTGGCACAGCCCCCCACGGCCGCTCATCCGCGGCTATCTCGCTGAGCTCGCCGGCAGGCCGCTGTCGCGTCGATCGGTGAGCAGTCGGCTGGCCGCACTGCGCTCGTTCTACAAATATGCGCGACGCGAGGGGCTGGTGACCGGAGATCCCTGGTCGGCGGCGCTCACGCCGCGCCTGCCACGCAGACTCCCTCAGGTCCTGGGCGTGAGCGAGGTCGAGCGGCTGATCGACGAGGCGGACACGGCAAGTGACCGACGCGCCTTGACATTGCGCGACATCGCGCTGATCGAAACCGCGTACGCCGCCGGCCTGCGCATCAGCGAGCTTGCCGCTGCGCGCCTGGCCGACCTCGACCTCGGCCGCGGCGAGCTCCGCGTGCTGGGCAAGGGCCGCAAGGAACGGGTGACGCTCTTCGGCGGCCCGGCGCGCGCCGCCATCGACGCGTACCTGACATACGGCCGGCCCTCCCTACGATCCGCGCCCGGAGCGCCGGCCGAGGATCCCGGCGTGATCTTCCTGAATTCCAGGGGAGCGGCGATCGGCGTACGTGGTGTGCGCTATCGGCTGGCTCGACTGATGGTGCGCGCCGGTCTGCCCAGTGGCGCCTCTGTGCACACGCTCCGGCACTCATTTGCGAGCCACCTGCTCGAGGGCGGGGCGGACCTGCGCGTCGTCCAGGAGCTGCTCGGTCACGAGAGCCTGGGCACGACCCAGATCTATACCCACGTTTCTGTACAAAGGCTGCGCAGCGCTTACCAGGACGCTCACCCGCGCTCGCGCCGACAGGCGGACCCGCCCGCTCCGTGACCGCGCGCACCCTGGCGCGCGCCGGGCTGATTGTTGCGGCCGCCTATTTCGTGTCGCGCGTCCTCGGCTGGGTGCGGATCGTGGTCATCACCAACCTGTTCCACGCCGGGACGGAGCTGGACGCCTACTTCGCGGCGTTTCGCCTGCCCGACGCGATCTTCCAGCTCGTGGCGGCCGGCGCACTCTCGTCGGCGATGGTCCCCGTGCTTGCCGGGCTGTTCACGCGCGGCGAGGAGGACCGCGC
>JBBDRY010000016.1:37795-42591 GCA_040905225.1 Chloroflexota bacterium
TCGCCCCGTCGCTCTACAACATCGCCATCATCGGCGGCGCTCTGCTGCTGGGCGGCTGGCTGGGCATCGAATCGCTCGCCGTCGGTGTCGTCGCAGGCTCGATCCTGCACCTGGCCATCCAGCTCCGTCCGCTCGTCCAGGAACGCTTCCGGCTGTCATTCGACATCGACCTGGCCGACCCACAGGCGCGCCAGGTGCTCACTCTGATGGCGCCGCGCGCGATCGGCCTCGGCGCCTACCAGATCACCTTCATCATCGCGACCACGCTGGCGACCGGCGTCGGACTCGGCGCCGTCACGGCCTACAACGTTGCCTGGACCGTGATGCAGATCCCGCTCGGGGTGATCGGCTTTCCGCTCGGCGTCGTCCTCCTGCCGTCGATGGCGCGGGCCGTTGCCGCGGGATCCGTGCGTGAGTTCGGCCGGCTGATCGTTCGCTCTGTCCGGCTGGTGCTCTGGATCATGCTGTTCATCACCGCGATCGGCATCGTCCTGCGCCGCCAGGGCGTCACGCTGCTGTTCGACTACGGGCTGGACCAGGACGCGATCTCGCTGACGGCGGACACGCTCTCCTTCCTGTTCCTCGGCCTGGCCGCGCACTCGCTCGTGATCGTGTTCGCGCGCGCCTTCTACAGCGGGCATGACACGCGCACGCCGGTGATCACGGCGGTGTTCGACATGGTCATCTGCGTGGTCATCGGCGTCGCGACCGTGGGGACCCTGGGGCTGTCGGGCATCGCCCTCGGACTCGCCGTCGGTGCGTGGGGCGAGGCGAGTGCGCTGGGCATCCTTCTCTGGCGACGGACACCCGGCGCCGGCCTCGAAGGCATCCTCCAGCCGCTGCTGCTGTTCATCGGCGGCGCTGTGCTCGCGGGCCTGGCGGCGCTCATCGTGGTGCGCCTGACAGACCCGATCATCGGGCCGGACCCGGGCAAGCTCGCCCTGCTCGGGCAGACCGTGGCTGCCACCATCGGGGGCGGCGCGGTCTACGTTCTTTACACTCGCGCTCTCCGGATTCCCGAGCTCGGCCAGTCGATCGAGCTCGTGCGCTCGCTGCTGCGGCACGGCGGGGATCCGGGTCCACCGGATACCACCATCCAGGAATGACGGCGGGTTGTTTGCATATTTATGATCATCTGTATGCGAACAACCCTGGTACTTGACGATCGGCTCCTGACACAGGCGAAGAAGCGCGCTGCGGATCGAAAGACGACGGTCAGCGAGGTGGTCAATGACGCCCTGCGCGACTCATTCGCCCGTCCGGATGGTCCACGTCGCCCGTTCAGGCTCATCACCTACGGCGATCCAAGCAAAAGGGAACATCTCTCGCCAGCCGACATCAAGGCGATCCTCGAGGAGCAGGATCTCCACGGGTTGCGCTGACGATGCTGATGCCGGACGTCGACGTCTTGGTGTATGCGCATCGCGTCGAGGACCCAAGGCACAGCGAGTACGCAGCTTGGCTGAAGCGCGTCATCGACGGACCAGAGCCGTTCGCCTTGAGCGTGCTGGTCGCGGTGGGCTTCGTCAGGGTGGTGACCATGCCAGCCGGTGGTGGCTCGACCCCTGTGTCGATCGCCCTTGCGTTCGTAGACGAGCTCGTCGGCCAGCCCGGATGTCGAACAATCATCCCGGGGCCAGGGCATCTTGGTGAGGTAGCACGCTTATGTCGCGCAGTCGGGGCGACGGGCAACATGGTTGCTGATGCTCAGCACGCCGCTCTCGCCATCGCCGAAGGATGCACGTGGGTGACGGCTGACCGCGATTTCGCGCGATTCGCCGCGCACGGATTGAGCTGGCAGCACCTGTCGTTGTGACCGGCGGCCGGGCGCTCGGTGAGCTCGTGCGCGAGCTCGAAGGGCGTGGGATGTTGCGGACACTCCTCGCAGCGGCTGATGCCTCTGCCGTGGTTAGTGGCGTGGATTTCGACTCACGCCAGGTTGAGCCCGGTCACGTATTCGTGGCAATCACCGGCGCCGAAAGCGACGGACATGACTACGCAGCCGATGCTGTGGCCCGCGGAGCGATTGCGGTGGTTGCCGAACGCGCGGTCGCGGGGCTCGGAGTCCCGCAGGTACTTGTCGCCTCGTCGCGCTCCGCGCTCGCTCTGGCAGCGGCATGGTTCAACGGCTTTCCGAGCCGCGAGATGGGCGTGGTCGGGATCACCGGCACGGACGGCAAGACGACAACGGCGTACCTCGTCCGCGCGATGCTCGAGGCCGCGGGCATTGCTGCGGGCATGATCACGACTGTCGACGTCGTGGTGGGTGGACGAAGCTGGGGCGAAACGGGCCACACGACGCCCGAAGCACCCGAGATCCAGTCCGACCTGCGCAGCATGGTGGATTCAGGCGACCGATTCGCGGTCCTGGAGTCGACCTCACATGGCCTGGCCCTCGAGCGCGTAGCCGAGGTCGCGTACGACGTCGCGGTGTTGACCAACATCACCCACGAGCACCTCGACCTGCACGGCTCGATGGAGGAGTACGTAGCGGCCAAGCGCTCTCTGTTCGAGCGGCTGGCGGTCGGCCCGGCCAACCCGGACAAGGGCTGGCCCAAGAGCGCGGTGATCAACGCCGACGACGAGCGGGCGGCCGAGTTCGTCGACGCGGCGCGTCGACGCGAACGTCGTGACGTACGCCGTTGGCCCGGACACGAAGGCCGACGTCACCGCCACGACGGTTCGCGACGACGGCACTGGGCTGCGACTGAAGGTGCGCACGCCGCGTTGGGCCGACGACCTGGCACTGCACCTGGTCGGCCATTTCAACGCATACAACGCGCTGGCCGCGGTCGGCGTGGGCGAAGCCCTCGGGTTGGAGCCCGACGCGATGCGTCGCGGACTCGAGTCGCTGGAGAGTGTTCCCGGTCGGCTGATCCGTGTCGACGAAGGCCAGGAGTTCACGGTGTACGTGGACTTCGCGCACACGCCCGGCGCGCTCGCCGCAGCGCTCGATTCACTGGCGCCTCATGCGGCAGCGCGCGGGGGAGGGCTTATCTCGGTGTTCGGATCACCAGGTGCCCGCGACACGCTCAAGCGGCCGATGATGGGCCGCGCCGCCGGGGAGCGTTCGCGCGTCGTCGTGCTCGCAGATGACGATCCGCGCGACGAGGACCGGATGAGCATCCTCGAGCAGATCGCCATGGGCGCAATCGAGGCCGGCCGGCGGCGCGACCAGGATCTGTTCCTCATCCCGGATCGGGACAAGGCGATCCGCAAAGCGTTCGAGCTGGCCCGCCCCGGCGACATCGTGCTGCTTGCCGGCATGGGCCACGTCGATCGGATCATGACCGCCGAAGGCAAGAAACCCTGGAACGAAGCCGAGGTGGCCCGCCAGCAATTGGCCGAGATGGGTTTCAGCCGGCGATAACAGCTGCCTGTGTTCGCGCTTTGGCATGCGTCAGCGCGTACAACAACCCAGCCGTTGTTGTACACACGCTTGTCGACGCGGCCCCCTAGCTCGATTGGCCATTGCTACCAAGGAACGCCACGCTCGAGGGCCCGCCGGACTCGGACGACGCGTTGCCTCGACTAGGTTGGCGCTGAATCCATCGCCCTCCCGAGACGCCTTGGAGGGATCTGAACGCGCGCCAGAAGCCCTCCGGCGGATTTCAGATCCCATAGTCGAACTCGACCGCTCTTACCAATAGATTGGCTGCCCGCGCCGAAAGTACGGGCAAGAATGTGGACAACCACCTTGGACGAATCAGTATGGAGGCGTAGCTTTCGCGGCGGCCGTCGACCGACGCCCTCTGCCCAG
Source organism: Chloroflexota bacterium (assembly GCA_040905225.1). Lineage (GTDB taxonomy): Bacteria > Chloroflexota > Limnocylindria > Limnocylindrales > CSP1-4 > JALYGJ01. The sequence goes on from JBBDRY010000016.1 coordinate 41,556, forward strand.
CGGCGAATGGCAGCCAGAGTGCGAGGGGTCACATGCGCTCGTCCGCCGCCCGTTGGTCTGCGATTTTGCTCGCGGTGCTGATCGCTATGGAGGCGGCGGGTCCGCCGTCTGTGGCCGCGGCACCATCTGCCACCTTCTCCATTCCCGCCTCCGGCACGACGGTCCAGAGCTCGACCGGAGTGGACGTCACCTGGACCGAGAACGACGGCGGCGCCGGCATCGCCAGTCGCAGCCTCCAGCGCCAGGTGGCGAGCATCGTCACCCCCGGCAGCTGCGCCGGCGTTACATGGGCCAACGACGGCGCGGCGGACACCAACGTCAGCCCGCGCACCAACGCCGGCCTGACAACCGACTACTACGACAACTTCGGGCGCACCGTCGCCGCCAACAGCTGGGGCTCGGCCGACGTGGGCGGCTCGTACACGCTGGCTGGCACGACCAGCGGCACGTACTCCGTCGACGGCACGAGTGGCAAGCTCGTCATCAGCGCCGCCGGCTACCGCTCCGTCGCCCGGCTCGCCTCTGCGTCGCTGACCGACGCCGACGTGCGCACCAAGTTCCGGCTCGACAAGGTGCCCGCCGGTGCCACCATGACGGTCACCGTCGGTGCGCGAGCGGTGAACGCCAACGACGGCGGCTACTACGCCCAGGTCGGCTTTCAGGCGTCCGGCTCGATATACGGCAACTTCATCCGCCGGCCCAACTCCGGCGGCGGCCAGACGGCGATCACGACCTCGACCAACAGCGGTTTGGCGGCCTACACCGCCAACCGCTGGGTCAACGTCCGCTTCTCGGCGATCGGCACCAGCCCGACCGCGCTCGGGCTGAAGGTCTGGTACGACGGGACGGCCGAGCCCTCCAGCTGGACGTTCAGCACGACCGACTCGAACAGCGACCAGCAGCAGGCCGGCCAGCTCGTGATAGGCGCATCGTCGAGTAGCAGCGTCAGCAACCTGAACATAGCCATCGAGTACGACTACCTGTCGGCGAGCAACGGCAGCGACACGGCCAAGTGCTACCGCTGGCAGCAGACCCT
>JBBDRY010000016.1:42691-55577 GCA_040905225.1 Chloroflexota bacterium
TGTCGGCGAGCAACGGCAGCGACACGGCCAAGTGCTACCGCTGGCAGCAGACCCTCATCGACGGCGCCAGCAACAGCACGACGACGACATCGGGGGCGGTGCTGGTCGATACGGCGATTCACGCCGCCACCTTCTCCATTCCCGCCTCCGGCACGACGGTCCAGAGCTCGACCGGAGTGGACGTCACCTGGACCGAGAACGACGGCGGCGCCGGCATCGCCAGTCGCAGCCTCCAGCGCCAGGTGGCGAGCATCGTCACCCCCGGCAGCTGCGCCGGCGTTACATGGGCCAACGACGGCGCGGCGGACACCAACGTCAGCCCGCGCACCAACGCCGGCCTGACAACCGACTACTACGACAACTTCGGGCGCACCGTCGCCGCCAACAGCTGGGGCTCGGCCGACGTGGGCGGCTCGTACACGCTGGCTGGCACGACCAGCGGCACGTACTCCGTCGACGGCACGAGTGGCAAGCTCGTCATCAGCGCCGCCGGCTACCGCTCCGTCGCCCGGCTCGCCTCTGCGTCGCTGACCGACGCCGACGTGCGCACCAAGTTCCGGCTCGACAAGGTGCCCGCCGGTGCCACCATGACGGTCACCGTCGGTGCGCGAGCGGTGAACGCCAACGACGGCGGCTACTACGCCCAGGTCGGCTTTCAGGCGTCCGGCTCGATATACGGCAACTTCATCCGCCGGCCCAACTCCGGCGGCGGCCAGACGGCGATCACGACCTCGACCAACAGCGGTTTGGCGGCCTACACCGCCAACCGCTGGGTCAACGTCCGCTTCTCGGCGATCGGCACCAGCCCGACCGCGCTCGGGCTGAAGGTCTGGTACGACGGGACGGCCGAGCCCTCCAGCTGGACGTTCAGCACGACCGACTCGAACAGCGACCAGCAGCAGGCCGGCCAGCTCGTGATAGGCGCATCGTCGAGTAGCAGCGTCAGCAACCTGAACATAGCCATCGAGTACGACTACCTGTCGGCGAGCAACGGCAGCGACACGGCCAAGTGCTACCGCTGGCAGCAGACCCTTGTCGACGGCGGGAGCAACAGCACGACGACGACATCGGGGGCGGTGCTGGTCGATACGAATGCGCCCACCCTCGTGTACCCGAACGGGGGAGGCGAGACGTCGAGCCGCACGCTCAGCTGGCTACCGCAAGCGGGATTGATTCAGTCCGGCTACGAGGCGCAAATCGCCGCAGATAGTGCGTTTTCGACCGGGCTGGTTACGTCGGGGACCGTGACCAGCAGCGTCCCCACTCATCTCATTCCGTCAAGCACGGTGCTCTTGGAAGGGGACACCTACTACTGGCGTGTCCGCATCGCCGACAACCCCGCGCCGCTCGGTGCGTGGTCGGCCACCGGCACGTTCGTGTACCGACAGGGCGCGACCCTTGGCGTCCCGGCCCACAACACATTCGAGAGCCTCGGGCTGGGCAACGGCGACTCCGCGTTGGTCAATGTTTCGACGGGCAACCTTGTCATTTCCCACCCGATCGTCAGCCTGCCCATCCGCGGCGGCGGCTTCAACTTGTCGCTGACCTACAACAGCCACTCCACAGCCAATTCTGGGACAGGCCCTGGCTGGCGCCTCAGCGCGATGCGGCGGCTAGCCGAGCTCGGCAACGGAGACGTCGTTTTGACCACCGGCGACGGATCCATTCACACCTTCACGAAGATCTCGACCGTCGGGACAGTCACGACATATACGCGCCCCGCGACCGTCTACGCGACGCTCAGCAAGGACATCAACCAGACGCTCGAGTGGACGTTGACCTACCGTGACCAATCGGTCGACTCCTTTGACGTGTCGGGATCAGAAGGGTTACTCGCGAAGCAGGCCGACCGTTTTGGCAACGCCATGACGTTCACCTACTACTCGGGAACCACGCGACTCAAGGACGCAACTGACCCGGCGGGGCGCGTCGTCGACTTCGCCTGGAACACGGGCGTTTCTCCTGCGCGCCTCACTTCGATCACCGACTGGGCGTACGTCAGTGGGGGCGTCCTCCAGTCCACGGCTACAGGCTCGCGGCGCGAGTACCGGCTCTTCTATGACAGCAACGGGTACCTGATCGGCTGGAGCAACCCGCTCAATACATCGGGTAGCTGCCCGACGATGGCCAGCAACCTGACCTGTCTGACATATACCAATGAGCGCCTGACCGCGATCACCAAGCACCAGACGATCACCACCCTGTCGGGCGGCGCCATCGGAACCTCGAGCCGCGACATCTCCACCCAGGTCATCTACCGCGGCAATGAGGTGGCCGAGGTGCGCGACGCGGAGCAGGCCAACGCAGGCGTCACCGGGACTACGTTCACGCGCATCGCCGACAAGCAGCTACGCGTCGTCCGCCAGGGCACGCCGGCCAGCACGACAACGTACGGCTACGTCTCCTCGACCGACAACCTGGGTCGCGTGGAATCGCTCTGGCGCAAGCTCGGCGCGACCGACATCGAGCAGCTCACAACCTGGAACTCGACCTATCCGACGGAGCGAGCGTCGGTGACCGACAACGCCGATGCCGCCCTATCCACGCCGGCACGGACGGTGTCCTACACCTACGTCGCGAGCTCGATGGGCCTCGTCGACGTGATCACCGAGCCGCTCACCGGCTCAAGCGACCGGACGACCGACTACACCTACAACGCCAACAACGACGTCACCCAGGTCGTCGTGGCCAGCGGCGCCTCGTCGACGACCACGCGCTATTGCTACACCAGTTCGGGCTGCTCAACGTCAGCCAGCGACCTGACCCTGAAGTCGGTCATCGAGAACTACGTCGACGGCAGCAAGGGCGGCTCGGGCGGCAACGCCATAGATGTCACGACCGACTACCAGTACGACTCCTATGGTCAGCTGACGCGCGAGACGCGCTGGAACTACGACGCAGCGGGCAATCTGCTCGACTCGCGAGCGATCGGCTACGAGTACGACTCGTACGGCAACCAGACAAAGTCGATCGCCAACTACTCCGACGGCGATGTTCTGACAGGTGGCGGCGATCCCTACGACGCCGCGCCTGACCCCACAACCGGCGCGCGGACGGACCTGACTACCGTCAGTACCTACGACACGGCGGGCAACCAGGTCAGCTCGTCCGACCCGCGCCGCGCTCTCGGTTCAGGGCTGCACGCCGACGACTACGTCACGCGCTTCGAGTTCGACGTCCTCAACCAGCAGACCAAGTCCACCGCGCCGCGCGACCCGGCCGACGGCAGCGCGCCCAAGTACTCGACCTCCGTCTACGACGAGCTCGGCGCGCTGCGCCAGTCGACCGACTTCGGCGGCTTGGTGGCCGCGACGGAGTACGACCGCGCTGGCCATGCGACGAGGACGTTTGAGGATCCGGACGGCGCCGGTGGAACGAACGCCGCCGTGACGAGCATCATGACGTACGACGCGGCAGGACGTGCGTTAAGCAGCAAAGATCGCAACCAGGTCGGCGATTCGAGTCTCGGCGCGACGGTCATCACCTACGACGAACTCGGCCGGGCGGCTGACGTTGTCGATGCGTTCGGTAGCTTGCCGGACGTCTCGTCGACCACCGATCTCGCCTACGACGGGCTCGATCGGCAGACTTCGGTGACAGTCGGAGGATTGCAGACAACGACGACGACATACGACCTAGGTGGCCGCGCCATCGAGGTCGACGATGAGTTCGCTTGCTCCACGGCGACCTTCGACTACCGCGACCTGGCGCTGACCGAGACGACGGGGTTGGTCGGCGGCAGCTGTGCCAGCGGCAGCGACGAACGGACGGTCAGCCACACCTATGACGGTCTCGGTCGGCGCACGCGGAGCGAGGTGACGGCGGGCGCCGACAGCGGCGATCGCACCTTCGACATCACCCTCGACGGAGCCGGCCGGCAGCTCACGAGCGCGGTCAAGCGGGGCGGCGTGACGACGACGACCACGTTCACCCTCAACCCGCTCGACCAGATCATCGCCGAGGCGCGGCCGGACGGCTCAACTGCGAAATCTAACCATGACGCCACGGGCAACGCGACCGACCGCTGCTACTGGAAGCCGTCGATCACCGTCGGCGCCTGCTTCGAGGAGGGCCACACGCCGTGGTCGAACCCGCCGACGCAGGTGACCACCTCGACCTACGACGCGCGCGGGATGCGGATCGAGCTGCGCGACAGCGTGTCGGGCAGCATCACCACGTACGACGCGGACCACAACTACCAGGTCGAGGCGTTCTACGTGCCGACCGGGTCCGGCCGCGAGCATCAGACGCTCTACAGCTACGACCCTCGCCACCGGCTGACGTCGATCACGCAACAGCTGTGCGTCATCTCGTCGGGCCACAGCTGCAGCTCGACGACGGCCACGGGATCAGACACCTACGAGTACGACGACAACGACAACCGGACCAGGGTCGACGAGAACAACGGCTCGGCCAGCGCCGACTTCCGATACTGCTACGACGCGCTCAACCGTCTTCGGTACCGGAACACGGCAACAGCCTGTTCTAGCTCGAGCAACGACGAGGCCTATACCTACGACGACGCCGGCAACCGGCTGAGCGCGCTTGTTAGCGGCTCGACGATCGACTACGCCTACGACGCCGAGGGCCAGCTGTGCAAGGTCGGCGCGACGAGCTGCGGCACGCCCAACGTGACATATGACTCCGCCGGCCGCACAGAATCGCTAAATGGCTGGGCGTACGAGTACGACGCCAAGGGACGGCTAGTGCGCGCGTGCGAGTCGACCTCGTGCTCGGGCTCGATCGACAAGGTCGAGTTCAGCTACGACGGCGAGGGCCACCGGACGCAGATCAAGGAGTACGTCGCCGGCACACTGACGACCACGCGTGACTTCCGCTACCAGGGCCACGCGATCGTCGAGGAATCGACCAACGGCTCCGTCAGCCGCGGCTACGTGGTCGACGAGGCAGGCCGCATCGTCCGCTTCTGCGACTCCTCATGCGCCAGCCCGACGACGAGCTACCTCGTCACCTGGAATGGCCACGGCGATGCGCTGGCCGCCTGGCGGATCAACGGCGATGGGTCGCTCACCCTCGCCAACAGCTACACCTACTCGACCTGGGGCGCGCCGACCACGGCGACCCACAACTCGATCGCGGATCTCGGCTTCCGCTTCCTCTACGTCGGCGCCCAGGACGTGCAGTGGGACGACTTCTCCGGGCTCGGCCTCCATTACATGCACGCCCGCCACTACTCGCCGAGCCTCGCGCGCTTCATCCAGCCCGATCCGATGGACACGGACGAGAATCTGTATGTATACGCAGCCAATTCTCCCCTGACAAAAGTCGATCCGACAGGCGAGACTCCCGCGTGCCTCGTCGCCGGCGGCACATGGTTCATCCCCTTCCTGGGCCAGATCACGCTTGCGGCGTGTGGCGTCTCACTGGTCCTCGTCGTCGGCGGCCTCCTCTTGGCTGGTATCTTCCTTCTCGGTGGGTGGATAATCAACCTCGCAAACAACCCCAGTTCGCCTGGGGCGATGGATCAGGAGGTCAAGAAAGGCCAAGCACCTCCGACGGTTCGCAACGTTCATCGGGGACATGTTCCTAAGGATCAACCTCACGTTCATTTTCGCGATGGCTACGCTAGAAATTTCGACGGCTCCCAGAAACACGGCAACGCGCGTCCGCTCACGAATCAGGAGCGACAATGGTTGGACAGGCACGGATGGAAGCAGTGAACACATGCTATCGACACGAACGATCGTTGCGCCATCTCGGACTTGAACGACATTGAAGACCGCATGACGCTACCTCTCTTCAATTGACATGAGTCTTGAGTCCGTTTCGCGCACCCGCCCTACGCACCAGGAAGCATCGAGGAGCCGAATGCGTTGGTTTTCTGCTGAAAGCGACGAGATGGATGACGCAGGATGGGACCGTGCTCTCGCCGATTACGCTAAACATGTCGCGGCCATCGCATCGCGCCTCCCACGTGACTTGGCGCGACTCGCCACGGACACTTCAATTGGGCTTCACGACGGGCATATCGAGGAGATCGTCGTGGAACGCGGGTCGCGCGAGGTCCTCCTCGTCGTCGCTCGCGACGACGTACACATCATCCTAGAATTTCAGGACGCAACAATTGTCTCAGATGATTTGCAACGGTTGGCGTACGCCGTGGGTGCCCAGTTCCAGTCCGATCATTGGGGAGAGGCAACTACTCAAATATTTGCACAGGAGATCGATATCTCGGACAACGGGCGGTTCGTTCTGCGCATTCGATTGTGGCCTTTTCACCAATTCGCTATAGAGTTCGGTGACGTACATCTCAGAACCGCACCTGGTGAAGACAAAGGCAATCCTGGACGCCTCGTGCTCCGCGAGTAATCCTGAGGGCTACAGGATGAGTCGCGATCAGAACCGTGCGTAGCGCTAAACAGCCCAACCGTCGATGCAAGGGTTAACGGGCGGGCTGCTACGGACGAACTGTGCCGCGTCCGATGGATGCTTGGGCTGACTGGTTGGCCGTGGCGGGCCGACTACTGGCTGTGCGGCCTGATGGTCGCGAGCGGTAAAGCGATGGCCGCGAGAGCGTCCACGATGGGGTTGGCGTCGATGCGGCCTCGGTTCGTGAGCACGACGATCGTCAGGTCGATCGACGGGTAATGCCACATCGCTGCGGCGAATCCGCGCAGCGACCCGGTGTGGCCGAACATCCGCACACCGTCGGACACGCGCGTCCGTGTTCCGAGGCCATAGGCAGCCGTTGTGGAACCCAAGTATGTGTAGTCAGTCATCAGCACCAGCGATTCGGGCGCCAGCAGGTGGCCGCCGTAGACGGTCCGCGCCCAGTCCGCGAGATCCGCTGAGGTAGCGACGATGTCGCCCGCACTGAAGGCAACTTTGGCGGCGGAAAGCGTCGGTCTGTAGTCGGTCCCGTCGTCCAGCCCGACCGGCCCGCTCGGCGTCTGGAGGTAGGCGCGGGCTGACCCCGGCGGCGGCGGGCCGGCGCACTGGCAAAAGGTGTCGTCGAGCCCAAGTGGCTCAGTCAGTCGCTCGCGCAGGACCTGTCCGAGAGACTCGCCGGTCGCGGCCTCGATCACCAGACCGAGCAGCACAAAATTGGTGTTGCTGTACTTGTGCCGCAGCCCCGGCTCGAAATAGGGCTCGAGCACAAAGGTGTCGAGGATCTCCTGAGGCGTCCAGCTGTGATCGGGCTCGTTGAAGACCCGAGTGTTGTATTCGGGGTGCCTGAAGTAGTCGAACAGCCCGCTCGTGTGGCTCATCAGCTGGATGAGCGTGATGTTCTCGGCGTTCGGGTAATCGGGCACCCAGTTCGACAGCGGATCTTCGATCGAAAGAACACCTTCTTCCTGGAGCTGCATGATCGCCGCGGTGACGAAGGTCTTCGTGATCGAGCCGGTCACGAACGTTGTTTCCGGCGTAACTGCGAGCTCGCGGCCGAGATCCCCGAAGCCGTCTGCTCCGGACCACCGGCTGCCGTCGGGAAAGATGATCTCGGCGTTCATCCCGGGAATGCGCCACCGCTCCAGCTGCTCGGCCAGGGTCTGATCGAGTTGCGGCGCGAGCGCGTCGGCAATCGGGCCGGCAGGCAGGGTCGGCTCGGAGGTCGCTGGTGGCGGTGTCGGTGGTGATGTCGGGCCGTGGGGAGTGACGCCGGGCGTTTCCGCGGTGGGGGCAGAAGGCTGGAGGCTGGCTGTCGGGATCTCAGTCTGTGGGGCAGTCGGCTGAGGGCTCGGGATCGGCGACGACGGTGGTTGTGCCGAACATGCCGCGATAACCGCGACGAGCAGCCAAACGAGCGTGCGGAATGGTCTGGAAGTCATTGATCCCCCGATCAGGAGCGCCCGGCTCTCACGGTACACTCACTCGAGGATGTCCATTGAACCGCTCAGCCCTCCTAGGGCGCGCGCCGTCGCGGCCAAAAAGAGCCCACCGCGCCCACGCGCCGAGAAACCGAATGGCGAGCTGCCACCAGGCGTAAGCCGGCGCACGCTCAACAACCACGAGCGCCGGCTCGAAGAAGAGCTACTCGCCCACCATCCGCAGGCGGACGTGGCCGCTGTGCGCAAGGCGTGGCTGTTCGCGGTCGAGGCACACGGCGCCCAGCGGCGGGCAAGCGGCGAGGCGTACGTCAGCCACCCGCTCGCTGTCGCAGAAATCCTGGCCAAGCTCGGCCTCGACCAGGCCGCCATCATCGCCGCGCTGCTGCACGACATCCCCGAGGACACGGACTACCAGATCGCCGATCTGGAAAGTCGCTTCGGCGCCGAGGTCGGGCGTCTGGTAGACGGCGTCACCAAGCTCTCCAAGTTCGCCGGTCGCAGCCACGAAGAGCAGCAGGCCGAGAACATCCGCAAGATGCTCCTGGCGATGGCGCAGGACCTGCGTGTCGTGCTTATCAAGCTCGCCGACCGGCTGCACAACATGCGCACGCTCGAAGCTCTGTCGCACGATAAAAAAGTGCGCATCGCGCGCCAGACAGCCGAGATCTACGTCCCGCTGGCCGAGCGCCTGGGTATCTGGCAGATCAAGTGGGAGCTGGAGGACCTGTCGTTCAAGGTCCTCGATCCGATCGAGTACCGCCACCTCGTGCAACAGCTCGAGACGCACCGCAAGACACGCGAGGCATACGTCCGACGGGCAATGGTCGTCCTGCGCGACGCGCTGGCTGGTGCGGGCGTAAAGGCCGAGATTTCGGGCAGGCCGAAGCACATCAGCAGCATCTGGAAGAAGATGCAGCGTAAGAGCGCCAACCTGTCCGAGATCTACGACGTGAACGCGATCCGCGTGCTCGTCAACGACGTGCAGGACTGCTACGCCGCGCTCGGAGTCGTCCATTCGATGTGGCGCCCGATCCCCGGCCAGTTCGACGACTACATCGCGGTGTCCAAGCCGAACGGCTACCAGAGCCTCCACACCGCGGTCATCGCTCTTGACGGCAAGCCGCTCGAGGTCCAGATCCGCACCCACCAGATGCACCGCATCAGCGAGGTCGGGGTGGCCGCCCATTGGCGGTACAAGGAGGGCGGCAAGTCCGATCGCGACTACGACGCCAAGCTCGCCTGGGTTCGCCAACTGATCGACTGGCAACGCGAGGTAACCGACGCAACGGAGTTCGTCGAGGGCGTCAAGCTCGACCTGTTCCAGGATCAGGTCTTTGTGTTCACGCCAAAGGGCGACGTCAAGGACCTGCCCACTGGGTCGACGCCGCTCGACTTCGCCTACCGGATCCATACGGATGTGGGCCACTCGACGATCGGCTCAAAGGTGAACAACCGCCTCGTACCGCTCGACTACAAGCTGAAGAACGGCGACATCGTCGAAATCGTCACGACCAAGGCAGCGCGCGGGCCTTCGCGCGACTGGATGAAGGTCGTCCAGACCGGGCACGCGAAGGAAAAGATCCGCCAGTGGTTCAAGCGCCAGGAGAGGGACGAGAACATCGTCCACGGGCGCGAGTCGCTTGACCGCGAGCTGCGCCGGCTGGCTCGAACGTCGCTCGAGAAGCTCGGGCCAGAGCGAGTGGCCGAGATGGCCGAGCTGTATAAATACCCGTCAGTCGAGGACTTCTTCGCCGCGGTCGGTTACGGCGCCGTGTCCGCTCAGCAGGTCATCACGCGGCTCGACGTCGTCGACGACGCGAACGAGGTCGTGCTGCCGCAGGTGGCGCCCTTTGTGCCGTCTCGCACGGACGGCGTTCGCGTCAAGGGCGTGGGCGACCTGATGATCCGTTTCGCGCGCTGCTGCCACCCGATCCCAGGAGACCCGATCGTCGGCTACATCACCCGCGGCCGAGGGGTGACCATCCATCTCCCTACCTGCCCGACCGTGGTCAACGAGCGCGACATCGGGCGCCTGATCGAGGTCGAGTGGGAGGGAAGCGTCCAGCAGACCTACCCGATCGCGATCCGCGTCGAGGCCTACGACCGTCCGGGGCTGCTATCCGAGATAACCAACGTGGTGGCCGAGAACAAGGTCAACATCATCGCCGCGAACGTGCGTACCAATCCGGACCACACCGCCACGTTCCAGGCCACGTTGCAGGTGTCGTCGGTGGCGCAGTTGGCCAGGGTGCTGTCGCGCATCGAGCAGGTGAAGGACGTCCACACCGTTCAGCGCGACATGAGCTGAGGCGCGCTAGCTTCCTCCGGACTCGCGCTTGCGGGCTGCCTCGCCCGCCTCGACTGCCTCCTTCTCGAAGGCATTGTCTCGGTACCGGTCTCCGCCTGACCGCGACGCCCGCCGGGACTCGGTCAAGTAGCGCGCGATGAAGCTCAGCCCATAGCGCTGCCACTGCTCGACGTGCTTCAACTCGTGGGCGAGCTCTATGTGATCTAGCTTGCGCCAGGAGAAGATGCGGTGGCCGATCGTGATTGCCACCCAGTCAGGCAGCACAAGTCGCTGCATCGGGCCCTTTAGCCAGGGCAGAACCACGACGCTGTGGCGCGGTGGGTCCGACTGCTTCTTCACAGTCGCTTTATAGCGCTCCCACCGCCCGCGATCTGGAGCTTGGGCTCCGTCTAGACTCGGTCAATGCCCAAGTTCCAGGCGCCACGCGGCACACGCGATCTGCTGCCGGCCGACATGGCCGTCTGGCGCCGCCTCGAGGACAAAGCGCGTGAGCTGGCCGCCCTGTACGGCTTCCAGCCCATCGACGTGCCGATGTTCGAGGACGTCGCTGTCTTTGAGCGCGGGATCGGCGCGGTCACCGATGTGGTCGAGAAGGAGCTGTTCCGCGTCCGAACGCCCGGGTCAGAGGACGATCGCTGGGCATTGCGGCCGGAGGCGACCGCAGGCGTCGCCCGAGCGTACGTACAGCACGGCATGCACACTCTTCCCCAGCCAGTCCGCATGACCACCTTCGGGCCGATGTTCCGCTACGACCGTCCCCAGGCAGGCCGGTACCGCCAGTTCTGGCAGTGGAACGTCGAGGCGATCGGTGACCCGGGCCCGGCGATCGATGCGGAGATCGTCGAGCTCGCCCTGCGCTACGTGCGTGCCGCGGGCGTCGAGAACGTCGAAGTGCACCTGAACTCGATCGGCGACGGAGCGTGCCGACCGGCCTTCATTTCAGCGCTGACGGATTACCTGAAGGGGTTCGAGTCGACACTGCCCGAGCTAGAGAAGCGCCGGCTGACCACCAACCCGCTTCGGTTGCTCGATTCGAAGGACCAACGCGTGATCGCGCTGCTGGCTGACGCGCCACAGATCGACGCCTCCCTGTGTGCCGAATGCCGCGACCACTTCGACTCGCTGCTGGCGCATCTTTCGGCGCTCGAAGTCCCGGTCACGCGCGCCCCGCGTCTGGTGCGTGGCCTCGACTACTACACGCGGACCGCGTTCGAGCTCTACCAGCATGGTGCAGAGGGCCAGCAATCCGCGCTCGGCGGCGGCGGGCGATACGACGGCCTCATGGAGCTCTTCGGGGCGCGGCCTACGCCGGGCATCGGCTTCGCGTTGGGCATCGACCGCATCGCCGCGGCTGCTGTGCCGGGTTCGGCTGCCGTGGGCTGGCACCCGGTGGCTGTCGTGGTTGGCGCCGACCCAGCCGCGACGGATGCTCGACTTCGACTGGCCACCGAACTGCGGGCCGCCGGTGTCGCCGCGATGGCCGACCTGGCGCCGCGGAGGCTTAGCCGCCAGCTCGAGGGCGCCGCGCGCGACGGAGCACACTTCGCCGTCGTGCTGGGTGACGAACTGGCTGAGGGCCATGTCCAGCTACGCGACCTGGAGGCGGGCACCCAGCGGCAGGTCAACCTGGCCGATCTGGCGCGCGAACTGGAGCGCGCTCACGGGAGCCACCGCCACGGGGAGCCGGTTTGACCGCACAGTCGGAAACGATGATCGGAGTGGCCGAGCACGTTGACCCGCATTCCGCCCCGCCGGCGCCCCCACCTGATCCGGCCGTTCTCGAAACAGATCCTGTGGCGTGGGATGCGTTCGTGGCGCGCGGCCCGGGCACGACCCACCTCCAGACGACCGGGTGGGCAAACGTCAAGCGCGCCAACGGTTGGCAGGCGCGTCGTGTCGCGCTCAACGTGAGTGGCGCGATCCTCGGCTCGCAGATGCTCATCCGCCGTGCCGGCCGACTTCCCTGGCGCATCGGGTATGTCGCCCGCGGACCAATCGGCGCGGCGCTGACACCGGCAAACCTTGGGCCGCTAACTCAGCGATTGCGGGAGCAAGCACGTGCCGAGGGCCTCGCCTATCTTGTCTTCGAGCCCGAGGCTGAGACGGACATCGGGCTCGAGGCGCGGTTCGAAGAGCTCGGCTGGCGTCGCACCTCCCACGTTCAGCCAGAGGCGACGCGCGTCATCGATCTGACCCAGCCGATCGAGCGCCTTGAGGCCGAGATGCGCAGCAAGTGGCGGCAGTACGTCAACAAAGCCCGGCGCTCGGGCATCCGACTCGTTGAGGGTGGGGAGGATCGCCTCGACGACTTCTACCGTATCTACGCCGATGCCTACCGGCGGGCCGGCGTCACGTCGCGCAGCCGGGAAAGTTTCTCGATCCTGTGGCGAGAGTTGGCGCCGCGCGGCATGGCGCACCTCCTGCTGGCCGAATCGGGCGATCCCGGCGAGCCACAGGCGGCATTGCTGCTGGTGTCCGCCGGCACGCGGGTGGCCGAGGTCTACGGAGGCTCGACACCTGCGGGCAATGTCTCGCGCGCCAACTACCTGCTCAAGTGGGAGGCGATCGCGCATTTCCGGGAGCTGGGGTTCACGGAGTACGACATGTACGGAATCCCGCATGCCGGCATCGCTCATTTCAAAGCTGGTTTTGGTGGCCGCGAGATCCACTATGTGGGCGCGTGGGAGCTGGTCGTCGATAGGCTCGGTGGAGCGGTCCTGGCTGCGGGCAATGGGCTGCGCCTGCGGTACGTGAGGCTGCGTTACGGTCGCTCGGCCGAGCGCCGAGG
>JBBDRY010000017.1:0-10864 GCA_040905225.1 Chloroflexota bacterium
TGACAATCGGAGGTGATGGTCAACGTTGCTCCGCGGCCGCGACGCCTTCCGCCCCGATCGGTTCGCCCGTTCCCACGAGGCACTCCAAGGTGACCAGGGTAGCGAGTTCGGCTTCGTCCCAATCGTCGGTGCCCCTTGGCCGCATCGGCAGCACCATGTACCTGATCTCCGAGCTGCTGTCCCAGACTGCGATCTCGGTCTCGTCCGGGAGTTCCACGCCGAACTCGCCCAGCACAGCCCGAGGTTCGAGCACGACGCGGGCCCGGTACGCCTCGTCCTTGTACCACTTGGGCGGCGGCCCCAGAATGGGCACCGGATAGCAGGAGCAGAGCGTGCAGACGATCACGTTGTGGGTCGCCGACGTGTTCTCCACGACCCGCAGTAGCGAGTCGGGCGCGTTCCCCCGTGCCATCTCGAAGCCGATCTCCCTGATCGCCTGCGTTGCGTCGCGCAACAGCCGGTCGCGAAAGCCGGCATCGCTCCATGCTCGCGCGACGATGGCGGCGCCACCGGCCAGCCCGTCCTCTCGCATCAACTCTTCGGCGATGGCGTCGACGGTCGATCTCGCGACCAGCCCCCTTGCCTCGACAGCGCCGATGAGGTTCTCGACCTGCTGGGCGTAGTGATCCGTGTTCGAGTGGTGACCCTGATCGTCTTCTGGCACATCGTCTCCTTCCTTCAGTCAGCCGTCATCGGACGGAGGTACCGCTCCCAGGCATCGACGCGGATGCTGCATCCCGGCTCGACTGAGTCCCCCCAAAGCTCGCGGGCGTCGAACCGGACCGTGTACACGGGCTCTCGCTCGGGCTTGGCGACGCCAACAGCGCGCTGTTCCGGAACCTCCATCGCTTGGTACGTGCGCTCGATCGTTCCGACCCGCCCCTGCGCGTAGCGGGGGATGCGACAGTGCTCGGGACCGGAGATGACCTTGGTGAGGACCCGGCTGCCCACCTCGAAGCGCGGCCCGCCGGGACCATCGGGATCGGTCATCGGGCTGACGGGTCGCTCAGCGCACCGGGCTCAAGATAGCCCTTCTCTACCAGCAGCATCTCCACCGCCAGCAGGCGGCGCCCGTAATAGGGCGTCGATAGATATACGGCGGGATCGAGTCGTTCGATCGCGTACCGCAACTCGGCCAGGTTGTAGAGGCCTGCCTGCAGGAGGGCAGCGTTGACCGCCCACGTCCGGGCCTCCCACACCGCCTCGAACGGCCGCTGCTCCGGGACGTAGTCGACCGCGCCGAAGCCTCGGATGCCGCCGACGTCGTTGACGCGCGGCATCAGGATCCCCCCGTCGGAACATCTCGGGCCGATGTCGCCGATACTAACTTGGTGGCGGGATCGGGTGGGAGTTCGGTGAACTCAGTGAGTTCCGTCTCGGCTTCTGCCGACGTCAGGATATGTCCGAAGTGGTGCGCGTCAACCTCCAGCGCCACCCGTTGAGGCTCATCGGTGAGAGTGGCCGTGAGATCGCTGAGCGCGAACGTTCGGAAGCCCAACATCACGTTTCCGAGCCGAAGCACGTCTCCCATCTCCTTGATGGTCGCATCAATGTGATCGAGTATTCAAGAGGGGTTGACGCGGAGACGATGCGAGCGCTGGGTTTTCCACCATCCCAGCGTCTGGAGGTGCGTGTGCTCTGCTCCGCAGGTGAGACGGTAGGGGTTTGACATCGCCCGCCGTAGGGCATACGGTATGGCATGCCAAACTTTGGAGGTGGGTCCCATGCCTCAATTTGCCAACCCTGACGGTCTCGGGGCACCGGTCGGCCTCTACTCCCACCTTGCAACCGATGAGCGAACTGGGCTTGCCTTCGTCGCCGGGCAGCTGGCGGTGCGCACAAGTCTTGGCGAGCAGCCTCCGCAGAACTTCGGTGACCAGCTCGAGATGGTGCTGGAGAACCTCCGCGCCGCGGTGGCGCCCATCGGTGGGCTTTCGACCATCTGCCAGATGACCACCTACCTCGTGAGTCCGGAGGACATCACCGAGTTCTATGAGCACCGTGCTCGTCTCTTCCCGACCTTCTTCGGCCCGGGCCCATACCCGCCGAACACGCTCCTGGTGGTGAGCCGCCTCGTCGGTCCGCACCACCTCGTCGAGATCCAAGCGATCGCCTCGTCGCAGTGACCACTGGAGAACCTGTGCAGCACGACAACCAGACAACCCCCTCCAAGATCCTCTGCATCGGGTTCAACTATCCCAAGCACTCTGAAGAGCTGGGGTGGGAGCAGCCGACCGAGCCGACGGTCTTCCTCAAGCCGCCGTCTGCGCTCTGCAGCCATGGCTCCCGAGTCGTGTACCCCTCGACGGTGGCGCAGCTTGACTACGAGGGCGAGCTCGTCGTGGTCATCGGACGCCGGTGCCGCCGTGTGTCGGAGTCGGACGCGCTCGACTACGTCGAGGGCTATGCTGTCGGCAACGACTTCACCGCGCGTGATCAGCAGCTCCCGACGGCACAGTGGACGTTCGCGAAGGGGTATGACGGCTTCTGCGCGATCAGCTCGCCGGTCGTCGCTCATGACGACTGGCGGTCCCTGAGGGTTCAGACGCACGTCAACGGCGAACTGCGCCAGGACTCGCTCGCTGGGCAAATGATCTTTCCCATCGAGCACCTGATCGCGTACATCTCGGAGAGGATCACGCTCGAGCCCGGAGATGTCCTGATGACCGGAACCCCGACGGGGGTGGGGACCCTCGACGTCGGCGACCATGTTCGCGTGTCCGTGGACGGAGTCGGTGCAGTCGAGAACGAGATCGTGGCCGATCGAGAAGCGTCGGATGATCGGGACCAAAGGTTAGAAGCGTCGCCGTAGCCGACTCCACGCGAAGGGACCCCTCACCGGGGGTCACGCACCGAGAGCGAGGTAGGAGCATGAAGTCCAACGACCCCACTGATCTGGTTCAGGTTCCGGAGCTCGACGGATCGATCTACCTGGATCCCGAGATCTTCGACCTGGAGATGCAGCGGATCTTCGAGCGCACGTGGCTCTACGCCGCGCATGTGTCCGAGCTGCCGAATGTTGGCGACTTCAAGACCTTCGACGTCGGGCGGGAGCCGATCATCCTCGTACGTGGCGAGGATGGCAAACTGAGCGCCTACCTCAACCGATGTCGTCACCGCGCTGCCACGGTGTGCCAGGACGAGTGCGGGAACGCTCGCCGGTTCCAGTGCGTGTACCACGGTTGGATCTATCGGACTGACGGCACGCTCGTCAGCATCACTGACGCTGACGGCTATCCGGCGGACATCGACCAGAGCGCGCTCAGTCTGCAACGGGTGCCGCGCGTCGGGACCGTTCATGGTTTCGTCTTCGTATCTCTGGCCGAGGAAGGGCCGACGCTGGAGGAGCACCTCGGCGGGGTTGCCGCGTACCTGAAGTACTTCAACGACCTTGCGCCCGACGGAACGATCCGAGTGTTCGAGGGGGTGCAGAAGACCGCCTACGACGGCAACTGGAAGCTCGCGATGGAGAACGGCACAGACTCATACCACCCGGCTTACCTGCACCGCACCGTCCTTCCGCCCGACTTCAAGGGGAGCTACCACGGTGAGGACTCGCTCGGTCGCGTCGGCGGCGTGGACGGGCACGGAATCCTGGACATGCGGGATTACCCACCTATCGTTCCGGGCGGCCCTCCCGAGTCGGCGATGTACCTGTCGGTCTTTCCGAACCTCGTCGTCCTCCGATCCCAGATCCGGCAGATCATCCCCGTGTCGGTCGACCGGACCGTGATCTGCACCTGGGCTGTCTGGCTCGACGGACTCGACGAAGAGCAGAACGTCCAGCGCCTGCGGATCCACGAGAACGCCTTTGGCGCCGCCGGGCTCGTCGCCGCCGACGACTACGAGGCCTTCCATCGGATCACGGACGGCCTGCGAGCGCAGTCTGCTCCGACGCTCCTCATTTCCAGAGGTGCGCACCGCGAGGTCGATGACGACGGCGGTCGCTGGGCGAGCATCACCGACGAAACGCCCACGCGAGCGCTGTACGAGAGCTGGTCGCGGTGGATGGGTCGGTGACTGCAGTGGTCAACCTCGAGGAGCGGCTCGCCGTCACCGACCTGCTCCATCGCGAGGCCCGGCTCCTCGACGCCGCGGACTTCGCCGCTTGGCTCGAGCTGTACGCGCCCGACGCCACCTACTGGATCCCCTCAGGGCTCCCACCGCACGACTACAGACGCAAGATGTCGATCGTCTACGACGACCACTCCGCGATGCAGGGGCGCGTCGAGCGCCTCGCCAGCAAGTTCGCATTCGCGCAAGCACCGCCGTCGCGGACCGTCCGTGTGCTGAGCAACATCGAGGTCGAACAACGGGACGGCGGCGGCTACATCGCCCGCTGCGTCTACGTCACCCATGAGCTCCGGATGCACCGCGAGCGCGTCCTCCCGGCGCGGGCGACCTACGACCTCATCGATGTCGGCACTGGTCTCCTGTTCGGGCACAAGCGCCTGGACCTCCTCGCGTCGAACGAGCCGCTCGAGGAGATCGGTTTCATCCTGTGACCGACCTGACCTACGAGACGACGAGCCGTTCCGTCACCACCCCGGAGGGCATCCGGCTCCATTACCACGAGGCTGGCGACGAAGACGCTGACGTTCTGGTGTGCCTCCACGGTGGGGGCGCGGGGTCCATGGCCTGGACGCAGTACTGCCGGAACCTCGCGCCATTGAGTGAGCACTTCCACGTCATCATGTTCGACCTCCCCCAGTACGGGCGGAGCGACAAACCGTCATTCGAGGGCGAGGATACATTTCCCGCGAACGCCCGGGTCATCATCGACGCCCTCGACGCGCTGGGGATCCAGCGCGCCCACTTCGTCGGGACGTCGCAGGGCGGCACGGTGAGCGCTTTCATCGCCCGTGACCGCCCTGAGCTCGTTGGTCGAGCCGTCCTGGTGTCGCCGAGCGGCGTCTGGGACAGCGTCTTCGTCCCGACCCCGTTGGACCTGCTCAAGGACACGATGGAGTTCTACAACCCGGGTCCGGCGACACGAGACAAGCTCAATCGGATCCTTCGTGGGATGCTCCACGACCCGTCGAAGCTGACGCCCGAGATCGAGGAGCTCCGGTGGGAGGCTGCCAGCGACCCGGTGTTCCTCGAGGCGATGGCTGATTTCGGCGCGACCCGGCTCGGCGACGTACGCCCGGTTCTCCCGGACGTCCATCAGGAGGTTCTCGTGCTGTGGGGGCTCGAGGACCGGCTCCTCCCGCTCGACGTCGCGCTCTACTACGTGAAGCACCTGCCGAACGCCGAGCTTCGCTTGCTGCAGCGCGTGGGCCACTGGATCCCCTTCGAACGTTCTGAGGTCTTCAATCGGGCGGTCACCGAGTTCCTGCAACGGCCGACTCCGGACGATAGAAACGGGAGGGCTTGACGTGCCGATCATCTCGGCGATCGCGATGTCCCACGTCGCTCTGCACGACGCTCCCGACGGTGACCAGGCGGGTCGACTGCGCGACCACTTCTCGGCCTGCGCAGCGCGGTTCGAGGAAGCTCGTCCCGACGTGATGGTGGCCTTCCTCGATGACCACTTCGAGAACTTCGGCCGCCCGATGATGCCTGCGCTCGCTCTGGCGGTCGGTGAGGAGCACGCCGGCCCACCGCCAGCGTACGAGTCCTGGCTGAGGGTCTCGAGACGGGCGATTCCCGGCTCGAGCGCGCGAGCCGAGGAGCTGCTGCGCAGCCTCGTCCGAGGTGGGTTCGACATCTGCCGCTTCCAGAAGGCAGAGCTTGGCCACAACCTCATCGAGCCACTGAGACACTTCGGTGACGCAGCCAAAGCAGTGCCTGTGATCCCGATCTTCGTGAACGTGTTCACCTCGCCGACGCCGCAGATGGCCCGGGTGCACGATCTCGGTCGGGCAGTCGCGGCCGCTGTCGACTCGTGGGACGAGCGCGTCCTCGTCATCGGCACCGGCGGCCTCTCGCACTCTCCGCTCTACTGGAACGAAGAATCGCCGGACACAGAGTTCTTCCGTCGCATGCGCAAGTTCCAGGAGGGTCGACTGGAGTACCTTGCGGCCGACGGCACCCTCTTCTCGGACATGAGCGCTCGGGAGATCCAACTGGGCGAGGCCGGCGAGCTTTCCATCAACGAGGAGTGGGACCGAGCGTTCCTCGATGCTCTCGCGCGTGGCAACCACGGCTTCGTTCGTGACCTCGACGTCGACGAGATGACTCAGGTCGCGGGGGCGGGTTCCCGCGAAGCGCTGTGTTGGGCGGCTGTGATGGGTGCCATCAGCGAGGTCGGTGACCCTCGACCGGACATCGTCGGATACGAAGCTGTCAAGCCATGGATCACCGGTGTTGGCTTTGCTGCCTACCCTGTCCTGGCCGAGCCCATCGAGCGAGTGGATGACCAGTCCGTCACAGGGACACCCGGTGGGAGATGACCGCGTCCTCAATCTTCATCCGGACGATGCAGGGAACCAGTGCCGCCGGTCCACGGGTCGCCGTCAAGGACTGCATCGACATCGCCGGTGAGCTGACGACGGTCGGTTCCCCAGCGTACGAGCGAACAGCAACGCCGGCAGCCTCCGACGCCGCATGTTTGGAGAGCATTCGCGAAGCCGGGATGCCGATCGTTGGAAAGACCAATCTTCACGAGCTCTGCTTCGGCGCGACTGGGGTGAACCCGTGGTATGGCACGCCGTCGAACCCGTTCGACGGGTCTCTCATCCCGGGTGGTTCCTCGAGCGGAAGCGCGGTAGCGGTCGCTACAGGGGCCGCCGATGTCGCACTTGGGACCGACACCGCCGGCTCCGTCCGAACGCCGGCCGCGTGCTGTGGCGTCGTCGGGTACCGCCCAACCTTCGGCCGCGTGTCAACGACCGGGGTCGTCCCGCTCGCTGCGTCTCTCGACACCGTCGGGGTGCTCGCACGAACGGTCGGGCAGGTCGCTGAGGTCGCCAATCGACTCGCCCGGTTGGAGCCGAGCGACGGACGGGAGCGTCGGGTCGTCCGCCTGCGAGGGTTTCCGTGCGACCGAGAGATCGATGACGCAGTCGACCGCGCGCTTGATGCCGCCCGAGTTTCGGTCGTCGACGACCACTGGCCGGACGTCGCCGCACTGGTCGACATCACGACGACCGTCCTCTTCGGAGAAGCGTGGGTGAACCACGGGCATCTGCTGTCACACGACGATCCTCTGCTGGGGGAGGAGGTCGCTGGGCGTCTGACCCGAGCTGCCAGTGTCGACCAGACAGCACTCCACCGCGGCCTGCGCGAGCTTCCGAGGATCCGCGACCGCGCCGTCGGGTTGCTGGAAGGTGGCGACGTGCTGGCGTTGGCGGCTTATCCGACGCGCCCGCCCCGGATCACCGATCGTGACCCCGCCCCCGTGGCCCTTGCGATGCTTGCGGCCGCAGCCGGCCTGCCGGCGATAGCCATCCCCGTTCCGGGTCCAGGCGGCTTCCCGGCCAGCCTGCAGCTGGTCGGTCGGCCGAACGACGACTGCGTCGTGCTCGCCATCGCCGAGGCGATTGAGGCAGACGTCGGACCATCAGTGTGGGCACGTTGAGCGTGCAGCCGACCACCAACAGCCCAGCGAGATCCGGCCCATGCTGAGAGTCGCTCCGACTGGATGCTCCGAGGGACTTCAAGCATGAGCAGGGCCGGTTCAGCTGACACGATCGCCGAGTTCGTCGCCTCGACGTCGGTGACTGACATCCCGACGTCGGTTCTCGACACCACGCGCTGGTTGTTGCTCGACTCGTTTGCCTGTGCGCTCGCTGCGACGTCGCTCCTCCCGGAGGTCGACGCGCTCCTAGGAGCGGTCGGCGCGCTCGGGAGCGGTTCGGACAGCACCCTCATCGGCGTGAAGAGGCGGTCTGCGCCCGCAGCGGCGGCCTTCGTCAACGGCGGGCTCGTGCACGGGCTGAACTACGACGCGGTTGGTCCCAACTATGCGCACGTGGCCGCCGGTACAGTGCCGTCGGCGCTCGCGGTCGCGGAAGCATCCGGGACAAGTGGCCGAGAGTTGTTGGCCGCCGTCGCGCTCGCTGCTGAGGTGTCCTGTCGACTCACCGTGGCGGCGGCTGACCCTCTGAGCACGCAGGGTTGGCTGATGGGCCAGCTGCTAGCGGTCTTCTCGTCAGCGCTTGGCGCCGCCCGTGCCACCGGACTGGATGCGAGGGCGACCGCCAGCGCGCTGGGTGTCGCCCTCATGCAGGCGGGAGGCACCACGCAGGTCATGGCCGACGGCGGTGCGCCGGCCAAATCCGTCTACGCGGCGTTCCCTGCCCTCAGCGGTGTGGTCGCTGCCGCCACGGCAGGCCGCGGTCTCGACGCAACGATGGACGTCTTCGACGGCCGAGCCGGACTGTTCGCGCGCTTCCTGCCCGACGCCAGCCCGAGCGTCCTGACGGAGGGGCTCGGAAGCGTTTGGTACGCCGACGCAGTCGAGTTCAAACGGTGGCCGAACACAGCAGTCGCCCACCCGTTCTTGCACGCGCTCGTCGACGCCGATGCCGGACGTCGCACCCCTACGGCAGTTGCGTTCCGTATTGGTCACGAGCGCGAGGCGTTCTTTGACCCTGATCGAACCGCGTGGCGACCGTCGAGCGTCGGTACCGCAGGCAACAGCGTCCCGTACGCCGTGGCTTGCCAGCTCGTGAACGGCGCGTTTGACCTTGACAGCCTTCGCCCGGAGGCTTTCCAGTCTGTCGGCGTCCTCGGCCTCCTTGACGAGACGGCCGTCGAGTGGCACGACGGGGAGCTCGATGAGATCGAGATCACCTTTGGCGACGGCGGGCAAATGCACCTTCCCATCTCACCCGGTCAACACGGAGGGGCGCAGCCGGGCCACAACCTCCTCGACAAGCTGCGCGCCTGCGGTAGGCGAGCACGCCACTCGATGAGCGACGATGCAGTCA
This sequence comes from Chloroflexota bacterium, assembly GCA_040905225.1. Taxonomy (GTDB): domain Bacteria; phylum Chloroflexota; class Limnocylindria; order Limnocylindrales; family CSP1-4; genus JALYGJ01. Next base: position 8,877 of record JBBDRY010000017.1, read on the forward strand.
TGTCGCTGCTCACGGCGACCATGGAGCTCGAGGGCGCCGAAGACCTGACGCAGGTCCAGCGTGCACTCACCCCGGACTGATGATCTGCGGCGTTCGTCGAGGACCAGTTGCCGGACTTGTTGAACTCGTCGCTGGCGCTCAGCAACGACGTGCCTGACCCTCACAATCGCTTCGCGATCCGGCTCCCGCTGCGTGTGGACGGGTACCGGGGTCGCGGCAGTTCAGGCGCGTTCGTTCCGGCGATCACGTACGGCCGGAACCGGAGTCGTGACACCGCCCGATCTTCATGATCCTCCGAGCGGGAGACGTTCGAGACGTCAACGGTGAGCTCGACCGGCCACTCGAGCAGACGACATGACTCCAGGAGAAGAACCGGGTTTTGACGCTGAGGAACTCCGGGCGGAGACATCGCTCGGGAAGAGCATCGGTGTGGCCGCGACGCTCGGGCTCGGGATGTACCTGGGGGGTGCACTCTTGCCAGAGATCCGGGCCGACCTCGGCGTCGACCTCTCCGCGGGTGCCCTCGTCGTGAGCCTCCCGTGGGGAACCTTCGTCGTCGGAGCGCTACTGGCGCCGGTCGCTGCCCAAGCGATTGGTGTGCACCGGACGATCGGGATCGCGATGCTTGCTGCTGCCGGAGCCATCGCAGTGGTCGCTGCACAAGAGTCGCTTCTGTTGCTGCTCGTGGGTCTGACGCTCTTTAGCGCGTTGGCCACCGCGGGTCATGTGCTCGGTGCTTCTATCGCTGCGGACGCAGTTCGACGGGGACGCCCGAATGCGATCATGCTCGTCTCGCTTGCCTTCGCAGGCGGTGCGTTTGCAGCTCCATTGATATCGAGTCTCCTGCTACGTACCGGCGGCTCATGGCGGCTCGGCTACCTGATCGTCCTCATCTCTGCGATCGCCATCGCGCTGCCTTCGTTGTGGCGCGAGCGGGAGGCAGCCGCGGTTGAACGAGTCCGAGGACCCGGCCGCGAGGCCTTTCGCGATCCGTCCGTGCGCAGAGCGTCTGTCGGACTGGCTCTCTACGTCGGGTCGGAAGCGACCTTGACGGGCTGGTTGGTCACGATCCTCCGCGAGCGTGGACTGTCTGACATGACATCAGCAACGGCGCTCTCACTGTTCTGGTCGGGGATCATCGCAGGAAGGCTGCTCTTCGTGTTGTTGGGACGAGCTGCTGCCAGCGACCGCCACATCGCATGTGGCGCCTCGCTAGGCGCAGTCGGCTTCATCGTTCTCACTCAGATCGATGTTGGCGGGGCGGGCAGCATGACCATCGCGCTCTGCACCGGGCTGGCCACCGCAGGACTCTTCCCCGCCATCCTGGCCAGCGGAACGGCTCGGGCTTCGGCGATGGAGGGGGCCGCCGCGACGGCCGTGGCCGCTGGCGGCATCGGCGGCATTGCCGTCCCGTGGATCGTTGGGACCGCAGCTGATGTCGTCGGCTTCTCGCTCGCGATGGCGCTAGCGGCTCTGGTGCCGATCTTGCTTGCGGTCACCTTCGCCATTCCGTCTGCGGAGATGTCAAGGCGGTGGCGTCCGGGTTGCTCGTAGCTGACAAGTTCCCGTTCACCGCGTCCCTCCCGGTGACATCTGCGTCTCCGAGGGGCTCGTGGGAGGACGCATCACCAGGGCACGAGTTCGACGGCTCGTGAGCCTTGATCGACGGGCTGTGCCGTCTTCGGGGGTGGCCGAACGGAGCGACAGGCTGAAGACGGCCGACCGCCTGTTGATGTTAGTGAGGGAGCCCGTGCCAGCGGAGATCGTGGTTGCCCCGAGCACCTCGACCAGGCGGCGGGCCCGGAGGTCGTCAGACGGACCTCAGAATGGGGGATCCTAGCGGTAACCAGCGGTCTGCAGAGGGGAAGGGGTCTGCCGATAAAAGTGCTGGTCAGAGGCCACTTTAGCCCCTGACCAGCGGTGTGTCGACGGTGAGCCGGCCTGTAGGCGGGGTTCTGTCCACCGGGCCCTTGCGGGGATCCGGATGG
>JBBDRY010000018.1:0-10849 GCA_040905225.1 Chloroflexota bacterium
CGAGTGGGGCACGCGCAACTGGATGGTGATCGTCAACCATGGCGGCGGCTTGACGACCTGGTACGGGCACATGCGCAACAAGCAGCTCGATGGAATCCGCAAAGGCGCGCGAGTCCGGCAGGGCGAGGTCATCGGCTACATGTCAGACACGGGCCTTGCCACGGGCGTCCACCTGCACTGGTCGGTGCTGAAGAACGACATCTATGTAAACCCGCGCAACTACGTTGCCGGCCTGCCATTCAGGCCGCGCAAGCGCGGCTCCCCGACGAGCGCGGCGTCGTGCGAGGACGTCTGGATCGCCAGCGCGCCTGCGCCCGGCGCGGCCACAGCCGTGGTCCTACAGGGGGAAGATGGCAGCGGGGGTCAGGACGTCAGCTGCGCGGCCTGATCACCACGGGGCGCGGTAGCGACACCGGAGTGCGGTGTAGCATCGGAGCGTGAAGAGGGTCACTGCTGTCGTCCTCGCCGGTGGGGAAGGGGAGCGGCTGTCGATCCTGTCGGCCGTACGCGCCAAGCCCGCCGTCCCGTTCGCCGGCAAGTACCGCATCATCGACTTCACGCTCTCCAACTGCGTCAACTCCGAGATCGACAACGTCCTCGTCCTGACGCAGTACAACCCGCGCTCCCTCAACGATCACATCGGCGCTGGACGGCCGTGGGACCTGGACCGCAACGAGGGCGGCATCCGCCTGCTTCAGCCATACATCGCGCGCGGGCGACCGTCTGAGTGGTACCGCGGCACGGCCGACGCGGTGCTCGTCAACATCGAGACGATCCGCCAGACGGCTGGCGACATCATCCTGATCCTGGCCGGCGACCACATCTACAAGATGGATTACCAGCCGTTCATCCAGTTTCATCGCCGCTCCCGCGCGGACGCGACGGTGGCAGTGCAACGCGTTCCGATCGGCGAGGCGAGCCGGTTCGGCATCCTAGCCCTGGACGACGACGGGCAGGTGACCGATTGGCAGGAGAAGCCCAAGCAGCCCAAGAGCGACCTCGCTTCACTGGGCATCTACGTGTTCTCCAAGAAGTCGCTGCTCGCCTGGCTCGATGAGTCTCTGACCGACTTTGGGCGCGACGTCATTCCACAGATGCTCGCCTCCAAGGCGCGCGTGTTCGGCTACCAGTTCGACGGCTACTGGCAGGATGTCGGGACCGTAGAGGGCTACTGGCAGGCGCACATGGACCTGCTCGAGGAGCACCCCGCGCTGGACCTGTACGACAAGGATTGGCTGATCCACACCCGATCGGAAGAGCGGGCACCAGCACGCATAGGGCCGACCGCCAATGTCCACAGGAGCCTGATCAGCCACGGCTGCCAGATCTGGGGCACGGTCGAGCGATCAGTTCTCTCGCCCGGAGTGAGAGTGGACCCAGGCGCCATCGTGCGCGACTCGATCATCATGTTCGACACCGTGGTGCGAGCCGGCGCGGTGGTGGACCGGGCGATCGTCGACAAGGAGGTCTCGATCGGCCCCAATGCTGTCGTCGGGTTGGGTAACGACTACGACACGGCCAATCGCCAGGAGCCGACACGGCTCAACACGGGCATCACCGTGGTCGGGAAGCGCGCCGTGATCCCCGCCGGTGTCCGCCTCGGCCGGAACGTCAAGATCCTTGAAGAGGTCCGACCAGCCGACTTCGGCGGGCGACGGACCGTCGCTTCAGGCGGCACGGTCGAGCACAAGAAGACTGCCTCACGCGGCAAGCAGGCCGTTGGGCCCGGTCCAAAGAGTCGGGACGGCGAGCCCATCGCCGAGCGGCTGTCTGCCTCAGCCCGCGGGAGCGGCCGCTGACCGAGACCCGCAAGCGACGGTCGGACCCCGGCGTCACGCCGGGAGCCGACCGCTTCGCGCGCAGCGGGGTTATTGCCCCGCGGAGCGAAACAATCGCGTCGCAGCTCGATGGCTGGTTGGCCGAGCTGGGACTGACTCCGATCGAGCGCGACGAAAGGGAGGGCGCCACCAGCTGGGACCTGATCCTGGATGGACGCAAGCGGCGCGGCCTGCGGGTGACGCTGATCCTCGACCCGGAGGTCGCGCTGATCGCGTGGGTCCACCTCGCGCCGCCGCTCGCCGACAGCTTCCGCAAGACGTACCGCCAGCTGCTGCGCTGGAATGACGAGTTTCCGTTCGCGAAGTTCGCGGTGTCGGAAGACGAACGGCCGATGGTGACCGCCGAGATCGTAGCGGCCGGACTGGACCTCGGTGCAATGGGCGGCCTGCTGGCGCGGGTGCTCGCCATCTGCGACCTGATCCACGACCAGGCGCTGACGCTGATGGGCGAGCTGCGCCGGCGCCACGCGACTCTGGCGGCTGCCTCGGAGCCGGACCCGGCGGGAGTAGCGCTGCTCGAGCGATACGCGGCCGACCTGGTCGAATTGGAGGAGCAGCCCACCAGCTGAGCGCACGCGGACCTTGCGAGGTTGCACGATGGCGCTTACGGGGGCGGTTTGCGCTAGATGGACGCAATGCGACCACTGTTCTGCGCGTTGGTGCTCACCTTGTGCCAGCTGGACCCGCTGCATCTCTGTGATGCAAAGCAGGCCGGATTCAGGGACAGGGTGGTCGCAATACGACTATCTGACACATAGCGGGCGTCGCCAGAATCAGGAGCCGGTCGACCGTGCCCTATCGGCCGTCATACTGACCGCGCAATGACCCTGCCCAAGCTGAGCACGAACGGCATCCGGCGCGCGCCCTCGCGCGACATCTTGTCTGGCGAGTCTGCCGACGTCTATTTCTCGCGCGCCGAGGAGATCCTGGCCAAGGAAGGGCTCGACCCGGTCGTGGCCATGGAGGTCTTCGCCCGCCGCGACGCGGTGCTATGCGGAATAGACGAGGTCAAGGTGCTGCTCGCGCATGTGCTGCGCGGCGCGGACCCGGCTGAGACGAGCGTCGAGGCGCTCTCCGACGGCGATCGCACCGAGCCCAAGGAAGTCGTGCTGCGCATTCGCGCGCGGTATCGGGCGTTCGGCCTGTACGAGACCGCCATCCTGGGCATCCTCGCCCAGTCGACGGGTTGGGCCACCGCTGCGCGCGAATGCGTCGACGCGGCTGCACCGGAACCAGTGGTGAGCTTCGGTGCCCGCCACATCCATCCCGACGTCACGGACAACCTGGATTACGCGGCGATCGTCGGCGGTTGCGTCGGCGCGTCGACGCCCGCGGGCGCGCGCCTGGCGGGCCTTTCGCCTACAGGCACGATGCCGCATTCCCTGGTGCTCATCTTTGGCGACACGGTGCGGGCGGCCGAGGCGTTCGACCGCCACATGCCCCCGGACGTGCCGCGCATCATCCTCGTCGACACGTTCCGCGACGAGGCCGAGGAGGCGCTGCGCGTGGCGGAGGCGCTTGGGGATCGGCTCTACGGCATCCGGCTCGACACTCCCGTCGAGCGTGGCCGCGTGACGTCGGAGCTCGTCCGCGAAGTGCGGGCGCGGCTCGACATGGCCGGCCACACGCACGTCCGGATCATCGTCAGCGGCGGCTTCACCCCGGAGCGGATCCTGTTCTTCAAGGCAGCCGCGGCGCCGGTCGACTCATATGCGGTCGGCTCGTACATCAGTGGTGCCCGTCCCATCGACTTCACCGGCGACCTCAAGGAGATCGACGGCCGTCCCATCGCCAAGCGCGGCCGCATCCCCGGGCTGACCGCCAGCTCGCGCCTGACGACGGTCGATCTCGCGTCGTGGAGCACCGTGCCCGACGCGTCGGAAACGCTCGCGGAAGTGGCGACCGAGGCAGAGGCCGCCGCCGTCGGCTAGGCGGAGCAAGACGAACTCCCCCGTCGTCACAGCATTGTGCGCAGATGGACCCCAGTTTTCGCCCTGATCCTCGTCACCGCTTGCGTCGCCGCACGACCAGTTCCCGCCGGGATGGCGGAAGTTGTCGAGTCGGCGCGCGCCAGCCTGCTGTCAGAGGACGACGACCCCACAGCGATTTTCGACTTCCTTGAGATCCGTTGTCGAGCCGATGGCGGCACGCTGGTTGCCTTCGAGCGGCGGTCCCTTTTCGCGAGTCTGAGGTTCGCCTACGCGATGCAAGGTCCGAACGCTTCGGATTGGGGCGGTGGCATGGGTGTCGCGAGCCTCGATGACGATCCCGAGATTGCTTTCTTCTTCGGTGAGTCGCCACAGGCACCATGTCAGCCGCACGGGTGAGCGACAAGGTCGAAGTCGTGGCAGCATTACACGGGTGACGGAACAGGCTGACCACGGCGAGATTGACGCGCGACTGGCCGAACTTGTCGAGCGCGAGACCGCCTACGGGCTCCTCCAGCGGGCGCAGGCGATGCTCAAGCGCAGGCACTACGCCCAGGCCGCTGTGCTGCTCGAGCGCGCCGATCGGATCGAGCCGGGCAAGGGATCGATCGTCGAGGCACTCGCTCGCGCGTACTACAACAGTGGTCAGCACGACCGCGCGACGGAGACCTTCGGCCGGTTGCTGGAGATCGATCCGTCCACCGCGTATGGCCACTTTGGCCTCGGCCAGGCACTAAAGCAGCTCGGCCAGCGCGAGGAAGCCAGGCTCCATCTTCGGCTCGCGGTTGCGCTGGCCCCGGATAGCTCGCTCTACCGCAGCGCGCTGAACCGGCTCGGGCCGGCTCGCTCGGAGTCGGCCAAATGAACGCGCGCTCGGCACAGCTGCTCGCGGCCTCGCTGGGCTTCCTGCTGATCGTGCTGATCGGCGCCGTGATCTTCATCGTCCTCAGCCGGCCGGCGCAGGGCCCCCGCGCCACGCCCACTTCGGCCGCCCTCGTGAGCCCCGGCGCGTCTCCGACCTTCAGCCCGTTTCCGAGCGGCAGCGCGAGCATCCCGCCGACGCTGAGCCCCGAACCCTTCCCCAGCGCCACCGTGCTCGTAACGCCCGAAGTAACGCCCGAGATCACGCCAGAGATCACGCCGGAGATCACCCCCGAGATAACGCCGGTGCCTGCGACACCAACACCAACACCAACACCGACGCCGACGCCGACGGTTGCACCTACTCCGACTCTCCCGCCGGTACCCACCGCCCCGGACCGCCAGATTCGGGTGACCGGCATGGGCCTCGATGCCCTCGTGGTGACTGGTCTTGAGCGCAAGATCCTCTTTACGACCAACGGGCCGGGAATAATCAGGATCGAGATATCCAATTCCACCGGCCGCAGCAGGGTCTGCATCTGGCCTGGGAACCGAAGGCCCGAGTGTGAGCCGAGAATGCGCAATGGGATTATCGAGCGCGCGAATTTCGCGACAGGCTCGGTGAACTGGAACGTGACAATCATCGGCGCGAATGCGTCCTCGAGCCCGACGGTGGATCTGACGCTCGACTTCAATGCGACCACGCCGTCGGTGGACTTCAGGGACTTTCCGTTTCGAGGTCAGCCGGAGCCCGCTTACAACGGCCTGACCGCGGCTGTCGATGTCGCTCCGGGCCAGGTCAGGATCGATGGCCAGTTCGACATCAATCAGCAACACATGTATCGCGTGGTGATCCAGGAGGCAGGAGTCGGGACGGTCAAGGATGAAACCGGCGGCCCCGCCAACACCTTTACGGTCACCCAGGATGTCACCGCCGTCACGACCTACCTGATTTCGGTCTCGAATCCCAATACGTCAGCCGAACCCGGGCCGGTGTTCCTGCGCTCGACCTTCTCCTGGCCGTAGCCCGCTAGGCGAGCTCGGCGACTTTCCCCTCGCGAGCGAGGCGATCCACCAGGTAGAGCCCGACCAATGTCTTGGCGTCGCGGATCGTTCCATCCTCCGCCCGCCTGAGCGCGTCGGCAAAGTACATCACTTCGAGCACGAGCCGCTCATCCTCGTCCGGTCCCTCGTATGCCGGATCGGCCGAGGCGTCCGTGGCCAGGTAGAGGTGCATCAGCTCGCTGGCGAAGCCGGGCGCGGTGAAGAACTCGGCCAGCTTGCGCCAGGTGCCGGCACGGTAGCCGGTCTCCTCAAACAGTTCGCGCCTGGCCGCCGACAGCGGCTCTTCGGTGGACCCGTCGTCGAGCATGTCGAGGGTTCCCGCCGGCAGCTCCAGCAACACCTCACCTGACGGGTGGCGGTACTGCCGTACCAGGAGCACCCGCCGATCGGCCAGGAGGCACAAAACGGTCACGGCGCCGGGGTGAAGTACCACGTCGCGTGTGCGCTGAATGCCATCACTGGTGACGACCGTGTCAAGCGCGAAGGTCAGATAGGTGCCCCCTGGCAACACCTGTCTGTCGACGAGCTTCTCGACGAGGTCGCGGTCACGCTCGGTGGGCATCGCGCGGAGTATGCCAGCCCGCGTACTGGTACCTCTTTCTCATATCGACCGCCAGATGGCCGCCATAGGATCGCGGGCGTTCAACGACCTGTGCCGGTCGTGTGCCCAAAACTTGGAGATTGCGATGACGACGGTTCGACAGACGGTTCTCAGCCTGGCGGTCCTCGCGGCTTTCATGCTGGTCCTGGCCGCTCCATTCCGCTGGTGGTAGATCGATAGTCGCCCGGCCACGACGACGCTTTCGTCGCACCGGACAACTAGACCCGGGTTACGGCGCGTTCTCTGAGTAACGCGCCGTTCCCTGTATCTGGAGCCTTTCACGACCGATGCTCCTGCTGTACGCCGTTGCCTTTGGGCTCCTCGCCGGCGTCTTGACGCGCGGTAGCGTTACCGCGCTCGGGTCGGTCAAGGTCAGGCTCTGGCCCATCGCACTGATCGGGCTTGCCTTCCAGATGCTTCTCTTCAGCTCGCCGCTGGCCGCCGTGGTCGGCAACCTTGGCCCGTCGCTCTATGTCATTTCCACGACGCTCGTGCTGATGGCGCTGGTGGTCAACCTCCGCCAGCCAGGTTTCTGGCTGATCATCCTGGGTGCGCTGGCCAACTTCACGGTCATCGTCGCCAACGGTGGCCAGATGCCCGCCTCGCCCGACGCGTTCGCGGCCCTCAATGGTGTTCCTGTGGTCCCGACAACTGACTTCTCCAACTCGGTCATTGCCGGCCCGAACACGCCCTTCTACTTCCTGGCCGACCTGTTTGTCCTACCGCGGCCGCTGCCGTTCGCCAACGTGTTCTCGATCGGCGATGTGCTCATAGGCGTGGGTGGAGCGTGGTTCATCGTCGCGGTCATGCATGGCCGTGGCGTTCTCGCCGCATCAATCCGCGCACCAAGAGCCACTGCCACGATGCCGAGTCCGGGCAATGCCTGAGATCGACAAGACGGTCCTGGCGACTGCCCTCGAAGAGCTGTGCGCGGCGGTCGGCGCGGACGGCGGCGGAGCCCTTTATCTCGGCGATGGCGACGGCGTCCTGCACCTGGCCGCATCCTCCGGGCACGGCAAGGACAAGGCGCCCGGGCTCATGCAGCGCCTGCGCGGCGCCCAGCACGGCGCCGACGGCAAAACCCTGGTCCTGAGCCTGGCCGGATCCGTTGGCAGCTTCGTGGTACTTGCGCGTCGCAGCGCGAACGACTTCACGCAACAGGACGAAACGCTCGGTCGCCTGTACCTGCGCCGCCTGGGCGAGGCCGGCGCCGAGGCCGCGGGCCATGTTCGGGGGACTGGCTGGACGCGACAACTGGAGGCCATCCAGCGCATCGCCGCGCGGCTGACCAGACTCGCCTCGGTCGAGGAAGTTGGCGCCACTATCTGCAATGAGACACGCCAGGTGATTGACTACGACGAGGCGCAGGTTCTCGTGAGCAGCGGGACCGATGGCTCGCTCCGGCTCGTTGCAGCCGCGGGCGCCTCCGAGGCCGACGGCAAGGTCCTGCCATTGCCCAACACAGGCCCGGCAGGCGACGCGATCGCGCGGGCCGCGCTCGGCGGCGTACCTGTCCTGGCGTCAGATCTGCCTGACCTCGGGCCGGGCCGTGATGGCCCACGTTCCATGCTCGCCGTGCCGCTCCACTTCGAGGGCCGCGTCAGTGGCGTGATCTGCCTCATCGCCAAGGGTGCCAACAACTTCGATGACGATGACCTGCGCCTGCTCCAGATCCTGTCCGACCAGGCAGCGGTGGCCATCGAGAACGCCCGGCTCCTGAGCGGCCGCGATCAGCTCGTCCATGAGCTCGCGGCCCTGCTCGAGGTGAGCGAGGCGGCCAGCGCCGCGTCCGACGAGGTCGAGCTGGCCCGCCTGATCGCCGATCGAATGCGCCGCGCCACGCGAACAGATGCGGCCATCATCTCGCGCTGGGACGATGGCTCAACCGTGCTGCGCGAACTGTGGCGCGATGGCATCAGCGGGCCGGAGATGCGTACGGACGTGACCGATTCTCCCTTGCGCCGTGGCGTGCTCCGCGAGGGCCGCCCGGTCGTAATCCATTCAGACAGCGCGGACACCAGCCCCGAGGTGCTCCAGTTGCGGATCCTGGGCGGCCGCAGCCTGATCTGCCTGCCGCTCAACGTCGGCGGCCGGACGATGGGCATCGTCGAGCTCATTTCGTTCGCGGCTCCGCGAGATCTCAACGAAGCCGAGATGCAGGCCGCCGAAGCGATGGCCAGTCTTGCCGCAACCGGTCTCGAGAAGGTCCGGCTGTTGGAGCAGCTGCGCAATGCCGCTGACATGGACCTGGTCACCGGCGTGCACAACCACCGTTACCTCCAGGACCGCCTCCGCCAGGAGGTTGCTCGCTCGGCGCGCAGCCACAGCCCGTTCGGCGTCCTGATGCTCGACCTCGACAAGTTCAAGCCGGTCAACGACCGACACGGTCACGCGGACGGCGACCGAGTGCTGCACACGATCGGCGCCACGATCAAGGCGCACGTCCGGACGAGCGACGTGGTCGCCCGTTACGGCGGTGATGAGTTCGTGGTCCTGATGCCCGACACGCCACCCGAGCACGCCGATCTCGTCTCCCGTCGAGTGGTCGCCGGCATCCTCGGGCGCCGCCACCAGATGAGCGACGGCTCCGAGGTGAACGTCGGAGTCAGCGCGGGATTGGCCGTCTATCCGACGGATGGCCGGACCTCGGCGCAGCTCCTCCAGTCGTCAGACGCGGCCATGTACGCCGCCAAGCGAACGGGCGGACGGCAGGTCGAACGATCCTCGAGCATCGCGATGTCAATCGAGGTGGCAGCGGTCCCCGCCGCCAGCTGATTCCCTGCAACTTTTCACTTCAAGTGAACATGGGGCGCCGAAATCTCGCACTTCACCCTGCCTCGGCGCCCCTATCAGGGCATGAAACGGGCCTCCTATGCACCCACCGTGCATAAATCGAAGGCCGAACCGGCAGTCGCAGGCTCATAGACGGCCCAAACCCGCGGATTCGGGCGCCGAGTGTTCACTTCAAGTGAAATCTCGCCAGTTTGACGAGACCTGCTCACGCCTAGTTGAGCGCCTGGCCCTCGGCGGGGTCGAACAGGTGGATCTTCTCCATCGGCACGAAGAAGTCGAGCACGTCGCCCGGCTTGACTCGGTGCGATGCATCGACGATCGCGACCAGATCGTGCTCGCCGACGCGGACATGGAGCAGCTCCTCGTTGCCGAGGAACTCGACCACGTCGATGTTGGCGCGGACCGTTGCACCCGGTGCCCCGCCGCCAGTGCCGACCTCGAAGTGCTCGGGGCGGACGCCTGCGGTCAGCTCGCCCTCTGAGTTATCGACGATCGACAACAGCCGCTCGGGTACGGCCAGCTCGATGTTGGCGTTCTTCAATACCGTCTTGCCGTCCGACTTCTCTGCCTTGACGTTGATGAAGTTCATCGCTGGGCTGCCGATGAAGCCGGCCACGAACTTGTTCACTGGCCTCTCGTACAGCTCCTGTGGCGGGCCGACCTGCTGGAGCATGCCGAAGTTCATGACCGCGATCCGATCGCCCATCGTCATCGCCTCGACCTGGTCGTGGGTGACGTAGATGACGGTCGTCCGGAGGCGCTGGTGCAGGCGGGCGATCTCAGCGCGGGTCTGGACGCGCAGCTTGGCGTCGAGGTTGGAGAGCGGCTCGTCCATCAGGAACACGGCCGGCTCGCGCACGATGGCCCGCCCAAGGGCGACGCGCTGTCGCTGGCCGCCTGACAGCTGCTTTGGCTTGCGGTCGAGCAGGTTGGTCAGCTCGATCGTGGCCGCGGCCTCGCGGACGCGCCTGTCGATCTCGGCCTTGGCGATCTTGCGCAGCTTCAGGCCGAAGGCCAGGTTGTCGTACACGCTCATGTGCGGGTACAGGGCGTAGCTCTGGAAGACCATCGCGACGTCGCGATCCTTTGGCGCCAGATCGTTGACGACTCGATCGCCGATCTTGACCGAGCCCTCGCTGATGTCCTCGAGCCCGGCGACCATGCGCAACGCCGTGGTCTTGCCGCAGCCCGACGGGCCGACGAGAACCAGGAACTCTTCGTCCTGGATTTCGAGGTTGAGGTCCTTCACGGCGACCACATCGCCGTACTTCTTCCAGACGTGGTCGAACGTGACGGTGGCCATGAGCAACCTCCCGAGAAGCGTCGTAAGCCGGGCCCGGCTTCGGTCCAATGCGGCGCGACCGCTCTCTGGCCGAAATCCTAGCACCGGCCATCAACGCTTCGGCCATGCTCCGAGACGGTTTCGGAAGGTCCGCGCGATAGCATCCGTGGCCTAGACCGCTGGAGGACTCACTGACATGCCCGTGCTCGGGATAATCGGCTGGATCATCATCGGCTTCCTGGCCGGCGCGCTGTCCGGGCTCGTCGTGCGCGACCGAACCGCCGGCGGCTGCCTGGCAAACATCCTGATCGGCGTCCTGGGCGGCCTCGTCGGCGGCTTCCTCGCCCGAGAACTGCTCGGCCAGAATGAGGTCTACGGCTGGATCGGCGCGCTCGTTGTCGCGTTCATCGGCGCCGTCATCGTGCGCTGGCTGCTCGCTCTGGCAGGCCCGCGACGGTACTGATCGGCCTTACTTCTTCTT
>JBBDRY010000019.1:0-1780 GCA_040905225.1 Chloroflexota bacterium
GGCACCTTGGGATTAAAAGTCCATCCGGAGGCGTCCAGGCTGTGTCCTGGAGTCCGTAGAACCCTTTGTTTTCAAGGGTTTCGTCCACCTCGTCTCGCAGCATGTCGTCTGGTGCTGTCGCGATTAAGGGATGAATTCAGGGATGAAACCGGTGTCGGCGGCCCTCCTGCACGATGGTCACGCCTGTTCCGGTGATCGTACGATCGGCGGATGACGTATGCCCGCATCACCATCGACCCGGAGGTCATGGGCGGGATGCCCTGCATCCGCGGCATGCGCGTGCCGGTCGCCACCATCGTCTCCATGGTCGCCGAGGGGATGTCGGTCGGGGAGATCCTGACGGCGCTCCCCTATCTGGAACGCGAAGACGTGGCCGAAGCGCTCCGATACGCCGCCGAGGCCGTCCGGGAGCGAGCGCTGCCGCTCATACGCCCAGCGTGAGGTCCGCCCGATGAGCGCCTCCAGTGGTGAGCCCGGTGTGGCCAGGACCGACGGACGAGAGGAGCTGCGGGAGCGGGTCCGCTCGGACGAGGTCGCCCCGGACGACGCTCGGGTCGTTCTCCGCGGTGGACCCGACACCCTCTCGCTCCTCCGCTCGCATGCACGGCGCGTCAACCGGCTCTTCGTCCTCGACGGCGACGAGGTGTGGGCCATCTCCGTGCTGGTCGCACTCGACGAAGTCGGCGCAAGATCCGCCGACTCGCTGCTTCGCAGCAAGCTCCGGTCCTACGACGTCGTGTACCGCTCGACGGTGAGCCAGCTCCTGACGGCCGGTTTCAGCCTCCTCCCTACGTTCACCCGGCCCCACTACAGCGTCGTGCTCCCCGAGCTGAGCGCGACCCCGGCCCTCCTGGAAGCGCTGGGCGCGCTCGTGGAGAACCCGTACGCTCTGCCTCAAGGAGGGTGAGCATGATCGCGATCGACATCCCTGCGGACCTCAACGCTGAGGACGAGACCGGCTTCGTGTGGACCTTCCTTGACGAGGCGCCAGATCCCGCCGCCATCCGTCCCGGCGAGCTCGTCATCGCCGGCTCGGAGCTCACGCCTGCTGTGTGCGAAGTCGTCGACCTCGTCGAGAAGCCCGTCGGGACCGTCGTCCACCTCAGGGTCCTCCCTGGTTCGATCAGCCAGTACCGCCGACTCCTCGACCGCATCGGCGCCTGATCCCACGAGCCGAGCTGGCCAGGAACAGCTCGGTGCGCCGCTGCGTCACCTGCTGATCGAGGCCGCCCGTTGAGGACGGCTCAGCGCTCCCTGAAGGCCTGAGCAGCATCTGCCTGGAAGGCGTCGTCCTCGTCCACCGTGAGATCGTCGATCAGCAGAGGGTCGACCGAACCAAGAGCCGGCGCGGCAGCGAGCTGCTCCGGCACGAGATCTGGGCGCAACAGACCTGTTCGACAGCGAACCTCGCCGTTCGGTGCCGAGTGCCGATCACTGCCTGGCGCTGCCGCCAGCTCCTTCTCCGTCGAGACGAGGACCCCGTTCCTTCCACGCCGCGAGACCCCCAACGAACCCCGCGTTGAGGTTTCCGTTGAGGTTCGCGTTGAGGTTTTCGGTCAGACCTTTGACACGTACGTGTCAAAGGTCTCTGAGATTTCTTTGATCTGACCGTCGCGTTCGGGGGTCGAAAAGGACCGTATCCAAGGTATGGATGAGACACAGGAACGGTCGGTGCTCCTCACCGGGGAACGGTGGGCGCTGTCGGTGACGGAGGTGGCGACACGCCTGGGGATCTCCCGGGCGCACGCCTACCGGATGGCGGCAACCGGCGAGCTGCCAG
>JBBDRY010000020.1:0-12427 GCA_040905225.1 Chloroflexota bacterium
ATCAACGTTGCAGTGCCGCCGATGTTCGAGGCGAGTACCTGCGCGATGAGATAGGGGACCGGGGTGACACCCAAGCGGCGGGCGATCGAGATCGTCACCGGCACGATGAGCACGACCGTCGTCACGTTGTCAAGGAACGCCGACAGGATGGCCGTGATCGTGGCCAAGATGAGCAACATCCGCATCGGCCGGCCGTCGGCCAGGCGCAGCGATCGAACGGCCAACCAGTCGAAAAGGCCGGTCTTGGCCAGGATTCCGGCGATGACCATCATCCCCGCGAGCAGGAAGATGACATTGAGATCGATCGCCGCAAAGGCCTCGTGCTGATCGATGACGCCGAGCACGATCACGGTCAGGCCACCGAGCAACGCGATAATGGTTCGGTCGAACGGCTCGACGGCTATCAGCGCATAGGCGACGACAAAGACGATCCCCGCGATCCAGACGTCCATCGATCAGCCCGCGAAGCGCGCGGGCGCGTTAGGTCTGCCCGGCCTCAACCAGACGGCCCGTCGCTGGCCGCCACCACCAGCGACGCGGGCCAAATAGGCATCGCGTTCATCGTCTCGTCGTGAATCATCGAAGAACCAGCCTACTCGGCGCGGTCAAGAAAGGCACCCTTCTGGCGCCCTCATGTCACCTGGGTCACTCAGACGGCGGCTCTCGACCCGGTCTGTAGGCGATCACCTCGACGCGCTCGAGCGTAATCAGACCGTCGCTCACCATATCGTCCAGCTCGGGCAGGATCGCCCGCAATCGGTCCTCTTGGTCCACGACCTCAATCAGGATCGGCAGATCTTGTGATAGCTGGAGGATGCGCGTCGTATGGACGTGCGCCTTCGCACCGAATCCCTCGATGCCGCGCAACACCGTGGCCCCGGCGATTCCGCGCTCGCGCAGAAACCGAACGATGGCGCCGTAGAGCGGTTGGCCCTGCCAGTGGTCGCTCTCGCCAATGTAAATGCGCACCAGTAAGCCCTGCCCCTCGATGCGCATCAGACCAGCCTCCCGAGAGCCAAGCCGAGAAACACGGCGGCGATCCCGAGCAGGACGGATCCGGCTAGGTTGGCCGTCGCGGCCAGCCAGGCGCCGTCCTCGACCAGCCGCCAGCTTTCGAGCATCCATGTCGAGAACGTCGTGTAAGCGCCGATGAACCCGATCCCGAGCAATCTCTTCTTGTGGCATTAGTCGAGTGTGATTCGCTCGCGCCAACGGGGAATGGTGGTTCGGAATCCCAGTGCCTGGATCTTCGGCTCGATCGCGGCCTGCGCCTCGGGCTCACCATGCACCAGGAACACGTGCATCGGTCGCGAACCTGCGCCGCCGCGAAAATTCGCAAGCCAGGCAAGGAGCTGCGGCTCGTCGGCATGCGCCGAGAAACCCGTGATCGAGCGGACCTGGCAACGCACCTCGACGATCTGACCGCTCACCTTGGCGGTGCGAGCGCCTGCCTGGAGACTGGCCCCGAGCGTCCCCACGCCCTGGTAGCCGACGAACAGCAGCATCGCGTCGGCATCACCCAGCAGCCGGGCGAGGTGACCGATCACCCGTCCGCCGGTCAGCATGCCGTTCGAGGCGACGATCATGTGCGGCCGTGGCGCGCGGGCGATCTCCTGTGAATCTCGGAAGTCGTTGGTGACGATCTGGTTGGGATAGTCGAGCGGAGTCTCGCCTGACCGTTGCAACAGCGCGGCGTCCTCGTCGTAGTACTCGGGGTGACGCCGGTACACGTCGGTCGCCTTCGCGCCCATGGGCGAGTCGAGATAGAGCGGCAGGAGCGGGATGGCGCCCTGGTCGATGAGCCGATCGAGCTCGTAGACGAGGTCCTGGGTTCGGCCGATTGCGAACGCCGGCACCAGCAGGACGCCGTCGCTCTGTGCGACGAGCCGGACGGTCTCCGCGAGGACGCGCACTGCCTCAGCCTCGGGCTCGTGCTCGCGCCCGCCGTAGGTGGTCTCGACAAGGACGTAATCGGCCTTGGTGACGGCCGTGTAGTCGCGCAGGATGGGAGCTCCCGGCCGCCCCAGGTCGCCCGAGAACACGATGGTCCGTTCGGGCTCGCCCGCCGAGCCCTCGACCCTGACCACGATGATCGCCGAGCCCAGGATGTGGCCGGCGTCGACGAACCGTGCATGGACACCTGGCGCGACCTCCTGCTCATCGTCGTAGCCGATGGGTCGGAACAGATCCAGGGAGGCGCGCGCGTCCCTCTCCGTGTACAGGACGGCGTCAGGGTCGAGATTCGGATCGGGTGGCTGCCAATGAGAGACGTGGCCGCCACCGCGACCGCCAGCGCGACCGCCAGCGCCACTCACCGAGCTCGCCCAAGTCTGCTCGACGGGTTCGATCGTCGTCGGGACGTGCTCGCCGGTTTCCATGCTGCCCGGGGGCGCAAGGGCCGGGCGGTCTGCGAGCGCTTCGCCCATGGCCGCCCGGTCGAGCACGGTCTCGTACTCCTCCTGCTCCGCCCGATCGTCGGCGACCGCTAGGTCGGGATGGCGCTGCTCCCAGCGCATCTCGCGCTTGGTGAATTCCTCCTGGAGGCGGCCAGAGTCGAGCAGGACGAGCGCCGCGAGCTCAATGGTGCCGGCAGTCGCGTAGATCGGCCCGCGATATCCGGCACGCACGACGTGCGGGATGAGGCCGGAATGGTCGAGGTGCGCGTGGGTCAGCAACATTGCGTCGATCGTGGTCGGGTCGTACCCGAGCGGCACGAGGTTGCGAACTCGTACGTCAGGCGTGCCCTGGAAAAGCCCGCAATCGATGATGACCTTCGCTCGATCGGTCTCGAGCAGGTACTGCGACCCGGTCACGGTGGCGGCGGCACCGAGGAAGTGCAGGTGGGTCGCCACGAGCCGATTCTCGCACGATGACGCGGGTCAGCTCGAGTCAGCCCGCGTCAGCCGGGGAAGCTGCAGATCACCGTTGTGCCCTGGCCAGGTTGGCTCGTGATGGACGCGGTTCCACCGTGCGCTGTTACCAGGTCCCGCACGATGGCCAGGCCCAGGCCCGCTCCGGCCGACTCCCCCTCACGCCAGAAGCGTTCGAATGCATGCTCCACCGCGTCGGCCGTCATGCCGCTGCCGTTGTCTTTCACGGTGAGCTGAAATCCGGATCCGGCCGCAGTGACCGCGACCGTCACCTGTCCTCCCCGCGGCGTGTGGCGTAAGGCGTTGGCGACAAGGTTCGAGATCACCTGGCGCAGCCGGCGCCCGTCCACCTCCTGCTCGGGCAGTTCCTCGGCCGCCTCTACCGTCAAGTCGACGCCGGCGCCGCTCGCCTCGGCCCCGAATGCCTCGACGACTTCGCGCCCGAGCGCAGCGACATCTGTCGGCTCGCGCTGGAGCGGCAGCTGACCGGTCTCCGCGAGCGACAGGGTCCGCAGGTCGTCGATCAGGCGTTCCATCTGGCGCGTCTCGGCCTGGACGCGCTCGAGGTGCTCGCGGTCGGCGGGATAGAGGCCATCGATCATCGCCTCGACGTTGCCCTGGATGATCGTCAACGGCGTGCGCAGCTCGTGGCTGACCTCGGCCAGGAGGCGCCGCCGCTCACGCTCAGTGGCCGACAGGCGGGCGCTCATCGCGTTGAACGCGCGGGTCAGGGCGCGCACCTCGCGCATCCCGCGTTCGGGAACCTCGACGTCGAGCTCACCGGATTGGACGCGCCCCGACGCTTCGATGAGGTCGCCCACCGGCGCCGCCGTCGCCCGGACGGCGTGGAAGACGCCGCGCAGGACGAACGCGAACACGAGCAGGACGACGATGACGCCAAAGAGCCCGGTGGATCCGGATCCGAATACATCCGCGATGAGCCAGATGAGGCCACCGACCAGGAGCAGAAGGACTATCAGCATGAATCCGATGAAGCAGCCGGCCCGACGCATGAAGCCGCGGCGCAGCTCGCGCCAGCCCTCCGCGTCCTGAGGTGGCCAGGCCTCGTTGGCCGGCCACCACGGCGGCCGGCGCATCGACTTTCGTCCCCAGCTGCGTTCCCGGTCCCAGCCATGTCGACGGCTACGGCGCGCGGGGTTCCGCCAGGGAGGTGGCATCGCGCTCAGTCGGCCAATCGGTAGCCGACGCCGTAGACCGTCAGCAGGTAACGGGGTGAGTGCGGACTGGGTTCGAGCTTCCGCCTGATGTTCTTGACGTGGGCATCGATCGCGCGCTCGTAGGACTCGAACGCGACGCCATGGATCGCATCGAGCAGCTGCGACCGGGTGAATACGCGGCCGGGTTGGCGGGCAAGCGTCTCGAGCAGCGCGAACTCCGTTGCGGTCAGGTCGACCGGCTCTGTTCCGCGCGTTGTGCGCATCCGCGGGATGTCGAGTGTCAGATCCCCAACGTTGATGACTTCCGACTGACCCGCTCCAGCCCGCCGACGGAGGACCGCACGCACTCGGGCAACCAGCTCACGCGGACTGAACGGCTTGGTGACGTAATCGTCGGCGCCCAGCTCGAGGCCGATTAGCTTGTCGGTCTCGTCGTCGCGCGCCGTGAGCATGATGATCGGGACGTCCGAAGCCCGACGCAGCGTGCGAGTCACGTCCAGGCCGTCCATGCCCGGCAGGCCGAGATCGAGGATCACGAGGTCCACAGGGTCCGCCTGCGCTCGCGCCACCGCGTCAGGACCGGTGCGGGCCGTGTCGGTAGCGAAGCCCGCGGCTGCCAGGTAATCGACAACGAGCCGGACTATCTCCGGCTCGTCATCGACGATCAAGACTCGCGCCATGCCGCTGGCATCGTAGACAGGTCGCGCGCCAGTTCAGCTGCCCGCTGTGGGCGGCCCTGTGGGCTTGTCGGTCTCTGTCGACTCATCGCGGCGATGAAGCTCGCGGTGCCAGTCGGCGACTGCCTCGCCACGGCCTCCGTAGCCACGGCCTCCGTAGCCCCAGCCGCCGCGCCCACCGGGGCCGTGACCCGACTTGTCCCAGCCGCCGCGGCCCCACCGACCTAAGCCGAATGCGGCGCGGATCAGGCCGACGATCAGGAAGAAGCCGATGATCCAGAAGAAGATGCCGAAGAAGCCAAGACCGCCGTGCCAGTGCGGCCCGTACGCGTATGGCACCACCGGTACCGGCTGACCGTTCACGACGGCCTGCTGCACGGCCTGGTTGATGCCTGCTGCGACTCCGGCGTCGTACACCGCAACGCCGATGGCGCCGAGCACTACGAGCAGGAACACGAAGGCCACTGGTCGGAACATGAGAACAACACCTCTTTCGTCTACGGTCCCGGCGAACGCCTGGGACCCTTAACCAACAGGCTGAACCCGAATTGCGCGGGAACTGTGAAAGAGGCGCGGAACCAAGATGGAGACCCCGGAGTCAATGGCGCCAGTCCAGCCGACCCTCGACAGGGTGGAACTGTGAGCTCAATCGCCGAACAGCCGCGGCGCTTCCCCATGCGCGTCGGCAGTCGCTCGCGGCCGTTGCTTCTGTTGTTCGGCGTCCGCGGCACGAACGCCTATGTCGACATCAATGGCGACCTCGACGCGCGCTTTGGCTTCTACCGTTTCCGGACTCCCCTTTCGAACGTTGCTGGATGGCGCACCGAAGGGCCATGGCTCTGGATCACTGCCATCGGCGTGCGGCGCGGCATCCTCAACGGCGAGATCACGTTCGCCGGTACGCACAAGGCCGGTGTCAGGCTCGACTTCCGCGAGCGTGTTCGATGGGGCCCGCTGCGCGTGCCTGCGTTGTACGTGACGGTCGACGATCTCGAAGGCTTCACGCGCGCACTCACGGCGCGAGGCATACCGGGCGAGGACGCGCGGCGCAAATCGCCCTGATCCGTCAGTGGACCATGTCGGCGTGGCGTCGATCGCCGCGCGTATCGAATGACAGCCGTCCATCGAGCAGGGCGAAGATCGGCAGATCCAGACCGTTGGGATCGTCGTGCGAGATCTCGTCGCGCAACCATTCGACCAGGGATCTATCGGCATCGAACGGCGCTGCCAACAGCAGGTTGCGCATCGGCGCAATCAACAGTCGCGGCTCCGGCCCGTAGCGTGTCGCCAGCTCCCGCTCGAGGAGCAGCAGGCCCGAGGCAAGCCCGCCCGTCGACTGGTACCACCAGAAGGGAACGCCGTCGAGCGATTCGTACTCCATCTCCACGTAGCGCTCAGCGGCGACAGAGGCGCGCAGGTTGTCCATGGCGCGCTCGAATGCCTCGCCGAAGGTGACCGACCACGACTCCATCATTCCCCGACCGACGTACATGAACGCGGGTCCGATATCCACGCCCAGTGCCACATCGACCCCTGGCGGACGGTTGATGGTCAGCGGTGGCTCGACACCCGGCGGCAGCGGTCGTCGACGGACGAAGACGGGTCGCAGGCCATCCGCGAGCTTGTCCCACGACAGGTCTGCCGGTAGCGCGTCCACTGCCGAGCGGACCTGTTCGCGCGACGGTCCGACTATCCCGTTGCCATAACTGACCGACAGCTCTGGTTCCTGCCGGCCGCCGCGTCGCTTCATCCCGAAATCTTCGGGATGGACGCTTATCTGCCGGTTAACGGCCCCTTACTTCTCGGTAGCCGAGGCGTCCTCCAGCGCAAACCCGATCGCCTCCTCTGTCGAGAGCCGGCCGCCCTCTTCCCACAGCCGCAGCGCGTCTGGGTCATCTGCCGGTCGTTCCGGTAGCGCATAGTCCACGAAGCCGACAGGCACGTCGGCAAGCCCCGCGCCGCTCTCGTCGCGCAGGCGCCGCAGGGCGCCGCCGAGCCTATGGGCGCGATCCGTCTGGCGGGCGCGGTCGGCAAGGAGGGCGTAGGCCCCGAGCAGAAGCAGGATGCCCGATTGATCGGCAGCCCGGGCGAAGATGGTCAGCGCCTCGCGGAAGTAGGGCTCCACCAGTTCGGGTGGATCGTCGCGCAGGCGCAACGAGCCGATCATGTAGGAGGCCCATCCGGTGCCGAAGGGATTGTCCAGCTGGCGATACAGCGAGAGGGCCTCCTCGCCGTGGCTGATGGCTTCCGACAGGTCGCCACCAGCCGCCGCGATGCCGATCGATAGCGCCCAGTTGGCATCGGCGACGCCCTTGGTGTCGCCTATCTCTCTGTAGATGGCAAGGCTTTCCTCCACGATCGGCTGGCCTGCGGCGAAGCCTTCCTGCGTTGGATGTTCCTTGTCGAGCGGCGCGAAAGCGAGGTTATAGAGCGACTCGGCGATCAGCCGCCGATCGGTCGTCTTCCTGGCGGCCTCGAGTGCGCGAACGTAATAGTCGTGCGTGGCGCTCGTGTCGCCCTGCCAGTACGTGATGCCGCCGGCCGCCGCCAACGCGCGCGAAAGCAATTCGACGGGCTGATCGGCGACGCCCGGCAGGGCCAGGATCCTGTCGACCCTTTCACGCGCCTCCACGAGATGGCCGCGCGTTTGCCAGAACCGCCAGCCGGCGATGACGAAGCGCAGCGCGAACTCGACCTCTCCACGTTCGACGGCCCAGCCGAGAGCGGTGCGCAGGTTGTCATGGTCGGTCTCGAGACGGTCGGCGACCTCTCGCGCGTCCCGACCTAACAGCCCCGGCGCGAGGCTCTCGACGAGTGACAGGTACGCATGGGCATGTCGTCGAGCCAGCTCTTCGTATTCCAGACCTGACTCCAGCCGCTCGTGTGCGTAGTCCCGGATCGTCGCGAGCATCGCGAAGCGCGGGTCCTCGCTGCCGTTCAAGCCTGCTCTGACCAGGCTCTTCTCGGCCAGCGACGAGAGGCCGTCGAGGACATCCTCACCAAGCTCCGTCGACGGCCCGCACACGTCGTCCGCCTGGGTCAGGTAGGCGCCGCCGGCGTGCACTGAGAAACGCTCGAAGAGTCGGCGATCTGCTTCCTCGAGCAGCTCGTAGCTCCAGTCGATCGCGCCACGTAGCGTCTGTTGCCGCTCGGGCAGGTCACGGGCGCCACCCGTGAGCAGCGACAGATGCTGGCCGAGGCGAGCTCGGATAGCGGAAACGCCGAGGACGCGGGTGCGGGCCGCGGCGAGCTCGATTGCGAGCGGCAATCCGTCAAGCCGCTGGACGATCTCAACGACCGGCGGGGCGTTCTCGTCGGTCAGGGCGAAAGATGGTTGGACCGCCATGGCCCGCTCGGTGAACAGGCGCACCGCTTCGAAGCGTGCCGCCTGATCCGCGGTCAGGATCGCCGAAGATGAGGGGGGCAGGCCGAGCGGTGGAACGGGAAACTCCTGCTCGCCGTACACGCGCAGGACGATCCGCGTGGTCACGATCACCTTGATCTCGGCTGCCTCGCGCAGCAGTCGCGAAACGTCCAAGGCCGCATCCACGACCTGCTCGAAGTTGTCGAGCACGAGGAGCATGCGTTTCTCGCGCAGGTGTTCGACCAGCGCGTCCACCGGGGCGACGTTCCCGCCCAGGGCCAAACCGAGCGCCGTGGCGATGGTTGGCGCGACGAGCGCGGCATCGCGCACCGAGTCGAGCGCGACAAAGAAGACGCCGTCAGTGAAGTCGTCGCTCGCCTCGGCGGCCAACTGGAGCGCGAGGCGCGTCTTGCCCGTCCCCCCAGGGCCGGTCAGCGTCAGCAGCCGCGTTCCGGCGAGCGCCGCACGCGCCGCTTCCAGTTCGTCCCGGCCGACGAAGCTGGTCAGTTGCACGGGCAGGTTGTTGGCTTTCGTATCCAGGGTTCGCAACGCGGGGAACTTCTCCGGCAGTCCACCGCCAACGAGCTGGTAGATCCTCTCCGGAGACGCGAGATCCTTCAGCCGCCGCTCGCCCAGATCGCGCAGCTCCAGGCCATCGGGCAGGTTCGCCGCAAGTCTCCGCGCCGCCTCGGAAACGAGTACCTGCCCTCCGTGGCCCGCGGACGTGATGCGTGCCGCTTGGTGGAGCGCCAGACCTACGTAGTCGCCGCCGGTCAAGATGGCTTCGCCGCTGTGGATGCCCATCCGCACACGAAACTCGGATCCGGTGGGCCAGGAGTGAGCAGCCAGGCTCAGTTGCGCCGCGGCGGCCGCTGCTATCGCGGCCGTGGCCGAAGGGAAGGCCGAGAAGAGAGCATCACCCTCCGAGCCGAATCCGCGGCCACCCGCCGCTTCGACAGCCTCATTTATCAGGCGGCGGTGGTCGTCGAGCAACGCGGGGTAGCTGTCGCCCAGGGATTGGATGAGGCGGGTCGAACCCTCGATGTCAGTGAATAGGAAGGTCGACGTTCCCGCTCTCGGCTGCTCTGGTGGCGTGGTCAGAACTCCTCGAGCTGTAGGGCCAGGCCCTCGCAGGCGATGCCCAGACTCTCGAGCTCCGCGAGGGTCTCGTTTGCCTGCGGCGTAGCCTTGCTGATCTCACGCCGCAGCGTTCGGGCGCGACGCAGTGCCTGGCGCGATCCGTCCGCGAAATACGTGCCGTAAGCGTCACCGGCCCGGCTGCCGAGATCGATCAGCGCGGCGACCTCGAGGCTTGCCTGTTGGCCCGGATCCCAGTCAGGCAGGTCCGTCAGGAGCGTCGTCGCGTCGGCGGTCGCCTCGCGTAGCTCGCGCGCCAGACCGCGCGCGTCGCGGACGACTCCATCCTCGAGCGCGCGCTCGATGTCGATGACCAGCTCCTGGGCCACGACCGCGTCAGCAAAGAAAGCACAGAAGGCACCATCCCAGCCCACTGGCAGGCTCACGAACGTAGGAGCGTCGGTTGGCTCGCCGGTCAAGTCGGCGGTGGATGTCGGCCGCGGGGTGAACTCAACGTCGAGCAGCGAGGCGCTCGGGCGAGGGCTCGAGCGCGGCTCGTCGCAGGCGGCTACGGCCAGCGCGAGGGCCGCCACCAGCGCGAGCAGCAGGGCCCGCGGAGCGTGGCCAGAGGTCGGTTCCTTCATGTGGCCGTGATCTCCAGGAAGCCTTCGGACAGCACCTCAACTCCGCGCATGTAGCGCACAACGTAGATGCCCGGACCGTCGAGAACCGCCTGTGGGCGAATCCGACGCTCGAAGATCTGCGCGTTGCGAACGGAGGGTGTCACAGCGTCGTCCACGATAAGGCGCTCGCCTCCCTCCGCGGTGCTGTCGAGCTTGAAGATGTGGACCCGGAGCTCGCTCGAGTCGGCCCGCGTGGTCAGGTATGCGCTCCAGACGATGCGTTCGTTGATCCTGAAGCTCGAACGTGGGTCGACGATATGGAGCTGATTGTCGGCACGGGTCCCGAACGTTACGAACCCTTCGCCGATCTGGACGAGTGGCGGCAACGTGGTCGCGGCAGGCGTTGGGACGACCAGCGGAACGGTTGGGATCGGCGTCGGGGCTGTCGTGGGGGACGCGCTCGGCTCCGAAGGTGACGCGGCGACAGTCGGCGTGGCGGCGACGAACGAATTGCTGCGACGGGGCGTTGGCGAGGCTCCCGGTAGATCGCCCATGAACGCGAGCGCGCCGGCAGCCAGGACGCCGACCGTCAGGAGAAGGATGCCGAGCCCCAGGAATCGACCGATCAGGACGCCGTTGTCGCTGTAGCGCTCTCGCTCGCGCGGCGGACCGTAGCGGATCCCCTGGCGACGCTGCTGACGGCGGTTGTAGGCCACGGACGGATTGTTGCATCTCACGCGCGCTTGACCAGAGCGGGCTCCCGGCCGTCAGAGGCGGCGGGTCCGCGCGATCTCCGCCGAAGTCACTTTCAGGAGCGCTCATCCATGTTGTAAGGTCCGCGCGCAAGTGAGCAGCGAAGAGACCAGACCCGCGGCTACGCCTCCGCCTCCTCCGTCGCCACCGCCTGCGAGTGGGGCCACGGTGCCACCACCACCGCCACCCGTGGCTGCCGGTCAATCCGCGGCGCCACCACCACCGCCACCCCCGCCGGCACCGACTATCGACCCAATGGACCGCGCGCGACGGGCTTTCTCAATGCTCGATCCGACGGGAATCAGGCCGACTGCGATCGTTGTCGGAGTCATCCTCGCGCTGTTCTTCGGCTCGCAGCTCGTCAACGCCATCATTCCCCAGCGCACCTCGGCGGATCCCGGCACAGGACCGGGCACAGGTCCAATCAGCGGGCCTGGCCAGCCGGGACAGACGCTGCCGCCGATCACCGCACCCACCACCGGGCCGGGCTCGGGACCGGGCCAACCGTTGCCGCCGGGATCGTTCCTTACCGCCGGCCCACTGCGTATCCCTCTCGAACCCGGCTGGCAGGCGCAGGAGGGGCCCAGCTCGAGCATCATCGTGCGCCTGGTCAAAGGCAGCGCGGCAATCGATCTGCTCAGCCTGACCGTTCAGGGTGGCACGGCCACTCCAGATGCCATCTACAACGGCTACATGCAACTGATCGGGGCCGACGGGACCGGGTTCACGAACACGCCGCCCAGCAACATCCAGATCGGGGGCGGGCTACCCGCAACGCGAGGCAATTACGCGGGCGTTTTCGGCCAGAGCCAGATCGAGGGCGAGGTGACGGGTTTCGTCACCGGCACGTCTGACGGCTGGGTCTGGGATGCGTGGGCGAGCACGGGGACGCTGCGCGCGCTTCTCCCGGAGGCCCAGCGAATGATCGACAACATCCAGGTGGTCCAGGAGTGAGCGGACCGCAGATGCCTCCCAGCCAGCCGACGCCCGCCGCAGTCCCGGCAATGGCCACGGCATCGGGCCCGACACTCGTGACGCCCGCGCCATACCTCCCGCGCTGGGGCGTTCAGATGGGGATCTTCCAAAAGCGACAGGCGGCCTTCTGGATGTTCGCCATCCTGCTGGCCCTCACGACGCTCACCGTGATAGGCGAGCAACTGCTCTACCTCCAGTACTTCCCGCAGGGCTGGATCTTCAGCATCGTGCTGCTTGCCCTCTACGTGGTTCCGGTCCTGTTCGCGATCTACATCCTCGATCTGTTCGAGCGCGAGCCGCTATCCCTGGTTCTGGCCGCATTCCTGTGGGGTGGTGTGATCGCGATCGGCCTGGCCCTGACGATCAACACCGCGCTGCTCGAGGCCCTGGCCAAGCTCTTCGGAGCGAACTTCGCCCAGACGTGGGGCGTCGCCCTCGTGGCGCCACCAGTCGAGGAAACCCTCAAATACCTGGGCGTGGTGACGATCTTCCTGATCGCGCGCTCGGAGATCGACGACCTGTTCGACGGGTTCGTCTACGGAGCGATCATCGGCCTCGGGTTCGCGGCCGTTGAAAACGTGCAGTACTTCATCCAGGCCGCGGCAGGCTCCCAGGGCGGGGGCGACCAGATCGGCCCGGTTCTCCAGATGTTCATGCTCCGAGCCATCCTCGTCGGCGTTTACATGCACGTGCTCTGGACGGGCATCAGTGGTCTCGGCTTCGCTTACTACGTCACACAGCGCGACCAGCCAAAGCAGAAGCGGCTGATGTACGCGGTCGGGCTGTTCGTGCTGGCCATCGTCGCCCACTTCGTCTGGAACTCGCCGCTTCTGACTGAGCTGCTGTCCGGCATCGGCGGCATCTTCGCCTTCGGCCTGATCAAGGGGCTGCCGTTCCTGATCTTCCTGGT
>JBBDRY010000020.1:12527-22810 GCA_040905225.1 Chloroflexota bacterium
AGGGCCGGTCTGGATGCCAACACACGTGGTACCGGCCGCCGGTCTGGCTGCCTGGGCCGCGCCCGATCCCTCGCAGCCCGCCGTCGCCCAGCTAGCTCCCGGCGTCCAGCTGATGCTCGTTGAGCAGCAGGGCGCGTGGGCGCGGGTAGTGGGCTCAAATGGTTGGGTAGGCTGGGTCGACGGACGCCTACTGGCTCGGATGGCGTGAAGGAGCCGGGGGAGGGCAAGACTCCAGCAGCTCGGCGGGCACGCGGTGGTGACCGTTCGTCCCTGATGCAGCGTCACGTTGCTGCGCGCGCAAGACGCGACGCCGCGCCATTGGGCAGCGACGACTACCGTGCCGCTGCCGAGGAAGTCGCCCGGATCGAGGTTGCGATAGCGCAGCTCGAAGAGCCGCCCCCAGCGAAGCCATCCCCAGCAAAGCCGCCAAAGGTCGCCTGAGTCGTGACGTCGCTGACGCCGATGCTCACCGTGCGCGATGCGGCGAGCGCGATCGACTTCTACGCCGCCGCCTTTGGGGCCACCACGATCTCTAATCAAAAGACGCCCGGCGGCCAGATCGTGGCCGAGCTGGAGGTCGAGGGTTCGCACTTCTTCGTGGTCGACGAGAACCCGGCTGCCTTCAACAACAGTCCAGCGACACTCGGCGGGACGACAGTCCGTCTGAGCCTGGTGGTCGACGACCCGGATGCGTGGGCCGCTCGCGCCATCGCGGCCGGGGCCACGGAGGTCTTCGCGGTCGCCGATCAGCCCTACGGCATGCGCCAGGGCCGCGTCGAGGATCCGTTCGGCCACCACTGGCTGCTCGGCCGAGACCTCTAACTAATAACTCGCGATCGATCTCAGGCGTGGTGCGCGGCGGATCTGACGCAGCCCGCCGTGCTCGAGCAATAGAGCCACCCTGGCTCGCTGCCCTCGATACGGCTCGAGCAGCTCGAGCATTCGCTCGTCAGTGCCGCGTGCCTCTCCGGCCAGTGCCCAACAGACCAGGTGCGGCAGGTGGTAGTCGCCGACGCTGATCGCGTCTGGGTCGCCGAGCGCGAAGCGCATGGTTTCGGCTGCCGTCCATTCACCGACTCCAGGTAGAGACAGCAGCCGACGTCGGCCCTCGTCGGGCGGCAAGTCCACGATACGTTCCAGCTGTGCCACGACGGCCGCCGCAGCCCGGATGGTGTCCGCCCGGCGCCGCTCGACTCCAAGCGGGTGGAAAGCAAAGTAGGGCAGTCGCGCGAGCTTCTCTGGCGACGGCGGCAATCGCAGACCGAGCGGGCCGGGAGCCGGTTCTCCGTGGCGCATCACGAGCTCACGAAATGACCCGCGCGCTTCGACGGATGTCACCTTCTGGCCGAGAATCGACACCACGAGCGCGTCGAAGACGGACCCGGATCGCGTCAGCCGCAGTCCCGGTCGCGTGCGGGCAAGCTCCGCAACGAGGGCGTGCCGCGCGACCAGCGCGCCGGCGTCGTCCAGCGCACCGATCAGGCCGGGTACCAACTCGAGGGCCTGTGCGGCGCCCGGACCCCATGCGCGTGCGAGAACTCCACCGCCGGTTGCGCGCACGTTGAGCGTGGCCGGTCCCCGGCTCGTGCGCATGGCGCGCGACGCGGACCCTGGTTCGAGACGCATCTGCGGATCGGACGGGCCCTGCCACAGCACGGACATCGTGAGCAGTGGATCTGCGCCGTTGGCGACGACGAATGCCCGCTCGACGGGCGCGGAAGCGGCCTCTACGGACGGTTTTGGAGGGTCTTTCGCTTCCACAACCGGAAGTCTAAGTCGACCGTGTGTCGCGTTGTGACTAGGACCTCCGTTCCGTTGCTCGCACGCGCTCATTCCGCGATCTTCCCCACGTGACTGCACCCAGCCTCGCCGCAATGCCCGAGACCGCAGCGCGTCACGGGCGATCCGTGATGGGCTCCAGGGCCGTGCCGGAGATCCGGCTGCCCTTGCGCCAGTTCATCGGACCGGCCATCGCGTTGGTATTCATCGCTCTGCTCGAGATCATGCGCCGTCCGGCCGGCGTCGAACCAGTCGCTCTCGTGCCCGTGATCGTGGTGGCAGCGACTATCGCCGGCGGCTTCGTCGGCGGGGCACTGGCGGCCGCCGCGGCAACGACATATGCGGTCTTCTATTACGCCCAGCCCGAGTGGGCCGGCGTGGCCGGCAACGGCATGCGCGTCGTGACGGCCGTGGTCAGCTCGGCAGTTGCGGTCTGGCTCATCGGTCTCTTGCGCGAGCGACGCGAGCAGGCGCGCGACTCCGCCGCCAAGGGACGCGATCTCGGCGCCCGGGTTCAGGCGTTCACGCTCAGCCTGACCAACGAATCGGAGGAGTCGCTGCCCGAGGCGCTTGTGCGCGGTGCTGCCGACCTTCTCGACACGGACATGGCCATACTCACGATCCTCGATCCGCACTCTGGGCGCCACTTCGTCCGAGCCGTTCATGGCGGCGGCGCATCAGCATTGGGCGTTGAAGTCATCCCGGGCGTCGGAATTACCGGCCAGGCGCTGCGGGAGCGACGCACCGTCGTCGCTGCCCCCCACCAACCCGAGCAGGACGGCCGCGCGAGGCCCAGGCCTGCCCGCCCACAGAACGGCTCCGGGGCGCCGCAGGTGGTGGCCGCGCTGCCCGCCCTTCAGCAGGGCAGGGTCATCGCGACGCTGACAGTTGGCAGATCGGATCCCGAGCGGACGTTCAACGACAGCGACATGGCCGCACTGGACCTCGTCAGCCCGCTCGTCACGCTTGCCGTATCGGGCCAGCTCCTGCGCCAGGAGCTCGAGCAGGGCTCGCCGCGTGACGCCCAGACGGGCCTGTACAACCGTCCATATCTCGACGCAGCGCTCGAGCAGATGCTCGCACTGCGCAAGCGGATGGCGCCGCCAGACCGGCCGCCGCTGTCGATGATCATGCTCGACATAGACAGCTTCAGGCTCCTCAACGATCGGCACGGCCGGCAGGTGGGCGACGCTGTTCTCCGCGCAGTGGCCACTCTGCTTCGTCAAAGGTTCCGGGCGAGCGACATCCTGGCTCGCGTAGGACCCGATTCCTTCTTCGTCGTGCTCAACGGAGCCTCAGGCGAGGTGGCCGCCGAGGCGGCGGCGCAGATAAGGCGCCAGGTGCGCGAGCTCAACGTTTCCAACGCGCAGGGAGAACCGGTGGTCATTTCGATCTCGGCTGGCTGCGCCGTGATCCGTGACGGTGAGCGACCTGAGACATTGTTCAGGTCAGTTGAGGCAGCCCTCGACACCGCCCGCTGGTCGGGTCCGGGAGCGGTCGTCTCGATCTGACTTCATCTGCCTCCGCAGCGCCGTGCGGGCCCTGCTGCGCGCCTCCGGCGAGCCACTGCTACTGCAGTCGCTCGCCTGCGGCTTGCGAGGCCGCCGTCGGGCTCAACACCGCCTGGCCGAGTGACCAGAGCGTCAGGGAAGTCAGCACGACCATCAAAGCCGCCAGTGGCAGCTGTCGAACAGGCTCGTTGCGGCCGGTTTCCTCCGCCAGCGCCGCATGGCCGGCCCAAGCTCCAACGATGTGACCACCGACCACGGCCGCCAGCTGGATGCTCCACAGCACGGCCGCCGGGAGAAACACCTTGGGCTCGTAGAAGGCGAGATCGAACGGCAGCAGGTTGTCGCCCCTTAGCAGGGGGTCATTGATCGCAGAAATGATGCGTTGGCCGTCGACGATCAGGTATGACAGGTAGTGCGCGACGAGATAACCGACCGCGACGGGCAAGAGGCCGGCGCAGATGGCCGCGACGTTGAGCCGGCGCGCCACGAGGAGCACCACTGCCACCAGGCCGCCCAGGAAGGCCGCGGCGATCACGGTGTCCCGCAGGACAGGCAGTCCGAGTAGGTCGATCCCGCCGAACAGGTCGAAATAGATCTGTGTCTGCGACAGGCCGTCGAAGATGATCGCGCCCGTGGCCAGGGCGATGATCACGAGCCGGTCCGTGGACCAGCCCCCATAGAGCAGGCCCGCTCCAAACGAGCGCCGCCGAACCTGGCCGTCCTCTGGCTCACCGGCGAGCTCGAACGGTGCCAGCCGGCCGAGCAGTCCGAACCAGACGCTGAAGATCTCGATGTTGCGGCGCCATGGCCCCCGGCCGAAATAGGACATCCCCGCGAGAGTCAGCAAGGTGTAGGCAATCAGGAGCATGCCGAGGGGCCTGCCGCCCCCGATCCGGGCGACCAGCTCGATCCAGACCACGGCCGCGAAGCCCGCCACCGCCGGCCAGCGTCCCAGCCGATCCGGATAGTCGGCAGGCTCGCCACCCGAGAGTCCGAGCTTCGAGCCGATCCACGCGAGGCTTTTGTGGAGCGTGGTGAACGGGTCGATCCACGCCCAGGCCGGTCCGACCAGGGCGCTCACCAGCGCGACGCCGACCCAGCCGTAGACCCACAGGAAAAGCGATGCGACGTCGCCGTCGCCGCTGCCGCCGATGAGCGTCTGGGCGACGATCCAGATCCATGCGATCAGCCCCACCGCTGCCAGCAATCCCCGTAGCCAGCGAGGCACGGTGCGGGTCGGCGCTGTCGCGGATTTGGCTCCTGTTGACGCTGGTGCGTTGCGCAAGATGACGAAGACGAAGGACATCGCGACGGCCAGACCGGCGCCGGCCACGTACACGATCAGCGGCAACGGAGCCTGGTACCTGTCGGTCAGCTGGTGGGCCAGCGCCGACGACGGCAATGCCAGCGCCGCCGCGAGCGTTGCAAGCAGTGCGCTGCCGACGCGGAGGGGACGCAACATCCTGCGGATTGTCACGCTCCCAGCGCAGTGCTCGGCTCGAGGTCGGCACCAGCTGAGCGCCCGTCATCTGCCCACTGCGCCAAGGCGTCGTCGCTATCTACAGATTCGCGAATCATTCCGATGACGCGCGAGATGCCATGTTCCGCATAGCCACCGAGCATATCGACTCGCCGCTGCCCGATTTCGGACAACGATTCCCACCACACGTGCACAGAGACTCGCAGAGAGGCCGGGTCGCGTCCGATCTCTTCGCAACGAGATCGAATCACGGGCATTGCCTGGGCGACCTCGTCCACAGTCATACCGTCGAGGTTCAGCTCATCCGCATAGCGCGCTGCGAGCCGCCACGTGACGTTCTGGCCGTTGCCGCCGACCATAATCGGGACGCGCGGCCGCTGCACAGGCAGCGGACGGTTGATGGCCCCCTCGACGTGGTGATGCTCACCGTGGTACGTCGCCTTGTCTTCGCCCATCATCGCGGTGATGACCTCGAGCTGATCCTTCAGGATGGCCAGTCGTTCCGGGGCGCTCGGAAAGCCGTAGCCATAGGCCAGCCACTCGTCGCGTTTCCAGCCGGCGCCGATCCCGAGCTCCATTCGCCCGCCGGTGATGACGTCGAGCGTCGAGATCATCTTGGCCGTCAGCGCGGGGTTTCGATAAGCGGCGCACATGACGATGTGACCGAGGCGCACACGCCTTGTTTCCGGCGCCAGCGCAGCCAGCGTCGAGAAGGACTCGAATGTGATTTCCATGGTTGGACGTGGAACAGTGTGGAAGTGATCGAATACCCAGATCGATTCGAAACCAAGGGCCTCTACCTGTGACGCTAGATCGCGCGTTCGTGCCCACGCATCTGTTGATTGCCAGCCTTCATATTCACGTGTCCAACCCTGTGGGACAATCACGCCGACCTTCACGACGAACCTCCTTTGCGCGCACCGATAAGATGTGCTTCAGTGATTGCGTAACGCTGTGAAAAAAGTCCAGTCATGAGGTGAATTGAAGTGGTCAAGATTCGTCAGGTAGACGTGGCAATGCTCGACAAGCCGAAGGCTTCGCGAGCCGCGTCGCGCCAGCTGACCCCGCGGGCTCGCGAGCGCCTTGCCCAGCAGAAGCAGTTCGAGCGGATGCTAACTCGCATCGGTGATCGCGACACGGTCTTCGAGATTCGGCTCGAGGGCAATGAGAAGGCGCTCACGGTGCGGCAGCGGCTGATGAAGGCAGCTGAGGCGACGGGCAAGGAAGTCGTCGTGCGAAAGTCGGAAAAGGGCTGGTTGGTCGGGATGTCTACGCCTGACCGCAAGTCGCGCCGCGGGCGCCGCAAGGCGTCAGCCACGGCCTGAGTTCGCTGCCGGCCACACTCCCGATACAGGTTTTCGGCCGGCGGGAGTCGCGCCCGACACAGAAGGCGTTGCGCTTCTTCCGTGAACGCCGAGTAGAAGTTTCCTTCGTCGACGTTGCCCGCAAGCCGATTGCTGCGGGCGAGCTGCGTCGTTTCACAGCACGCTTCGGCGCAGCGGCGTTGATGTATACCGATTCGCCGCGTTATCGCGACGCTGGCCTGGCCTACCTGTCCATGGACGAGGAGGGGGCGTTCGATCGACTCCTGTGCGACCAGAGCCTGCTGCGCCTGCCGTTGGTCAGGGCAGGCGCGCAGCTATCGGTTGGTGTTGACGAGGGAGCCTGGCGTTCCTTGCTGGCTGAGGCGAGCTAGACCCTAGAACGGGCGGTTGTTCGCGCTCCACGGCAGCGAGTCGGTCAGTGCAGGCATCGCGGTCATGGTCGCCGGATTTCTGTTCCGCTCGTTCGTCCGGAGCCATGAGACCCTGGTGCTGCCGTCCGCGTTCTGGAGCAGCGCCAGGTCCGCCATTCCATCGGAATTGATGTTCATGGCCTGGACACTCAGCTCGGCCCAGTTGACGCCGTCGGCCTGGTACATGAGCGACGCATCGACAAACGCACCGCCTGTGCTTCGCAGTCCGAGGACCTTGATGCCGGTGCCGTTCTTGACGACAGCCAGGATGTCATCGCGGCCGTCGCGGTCGTAGTCACCGACAACGGTCTTCACGTCGTCGGGATTCCACGTCGCCCAGGCGGTCGCCTCGCCCCAACCGTTGGCGCCAATCGCAGCCGTGGGGCAGACGCCCCAGACGGTCCGATCGGAGCAGCTGGCCGGTGACACCGCGACCGAGTAGACGCCCGCGGCGTTGCGCACGATGAGGTCAGCCTTGCCGTCGCCGTTGGTGTCTCCGGCCATCGCGAGGTCGGTCGACAGGTTGAGCGGGCCGGTCCACCAATCGACCGGCTCCGCGAACGTGCCGTTCCCGAGGGCGCGCATGACGGCGAGCTTGCCGTTGGATAGAAGGCCGGCGTCGGTCAGCAGGTCGCCGTTGAAGTCGGCCACCAGTAGCTGCTCGGCGGCCGTCCCCTGCGGGACGTTCTGCGAGATGGGCTGAGCCAGTCCATTGCCGATCGAGCGAGCGGTCAGCAGCTTCTTGCCGCTGTTGTCAACGAGCATGATCAGGTCGGCCATCAGCTTGCTGTCGTTTGCGCCGTTGGAGTCGACCACGTCGACGTTGCCCATGCCCTGGCCGAGGACCGTGCCGATGTTGCCGAACGAGTTAGATGGGCCGGCCGTGAAGCTGTCTCCCCCACCCTTGTACAGGCGCCACGCCCCAGTCCCGGGCGTCAGCACGCCGAGGTCGCCGCGCCAGTCGTTGGTGTCGCTGAGAACGTCGTGACCGCGTGTGTCCACGACCAGGTAGTTGGGACCGAAGTACAGCCGCAGGGTTTCCTCCAGCGTCATCTTCTTGGTCCCGCAGTCGCGCAGGCTCTTCTGGTAGATCTTGTAACCGGTGCTGTCCGTGCCGCACGGGTTCTGCCGGCCGGAGCGGTAGCCGGTCAGGAAGAGGCGGCTGCGGTACTTGTCGGCCTGCCACTTGCGGAGCGTGACGTGCCACGTCTCGCGCATCGCGTTGAGATTGGCAGCCGTTGGCACGTTGGCCGCGATCCACTCACCCGCGGCGTTCTTCTTCTCGGGCCGGTAGATCTGGTCAGCCGTCGTGTCCTTGACGTCATAGCAGTCGTATCTCGTGGATCCGTCGGGGTTGGTTATGGTGACCTTCCCGCCGCGCCAGAACGTCGTGTAGTACCACGCGTACTGCTTAACGGTGATGGCCCCGACTCGCATCCAGGGTGGCGGCTTGGCGCTGCCGCTGGAATACTCGGCGCGTAGCACCGTTCCGACGTACTTCCAGAAGTCGACCGTTTCGACCTTCCCCGCATTTGGTCCGGTCTTGCGGAGCACGCGAATCGTATTGGGCGGGTGGAACTGGTCC
This sequence comes from Chloroflexota bacterium, assembly GCA_040905225.1. Classification (GTDB taxonomy): domain Bacteria; phylum Chloroflexota; class Limnocylindria; order Limnocylindrales; family CSP1-4; genus JALYGJ01. Next base: position 20,618 of record JBBDRY010000020.1, read on the forward strand.
GTCCAGCGCGTGGGCATTCCGTCGGCAGGGCAGATCCCGACGGGACTCTTGCCGAGCACGACGCGCGGCGATGAGACCAGGGTGGTGATTGCAAAGAGCGTGGTGATAAGCACCCACGCGGTGCGGCGTGGCTGGGGCATGCGTCGCACCCTACTGACCTCCAGTCATCATGTCTCTGTGCCTATGGGGGGTACCCGCGCGGGACCATCGGTCATCCGTTGAGCGGATGCGGTCGGTGCTGTGGAGTGCGCGCCCATGTGCCATGTCGTACGCTGGCGGCTCGAATGAACACTCAGGCCCCTCTTCGACGCGTGACAGCCAGCCCGGTCAGTGCGGCCGAGGTCGAGTCGGTACGCCGGCCGGTGGCCGAGGCGCACATGCTTCCACCGCGCGTCTTCCACGATCCCGAGATCCTCGATTTCGAGCGGGAGCGCTGGTTCGCTCGCACCTGGTTGTGCGTCGGCCGCGTGGAGGACGTCGGCGAGCCGGGCACGTACCTGCTCGTCCGGGCTGCCGGGGAGAGCGTGGTCGTGTTGCGCGATCGCAGCGGCGCGGTCAACGCCTTTCACAACGTGTGCCGTCATCGTGGGTCGACTCTGCTCGACGAGCCCCTCAACGGAAGCGCCAGTGGCAAGATCGTGCGCATCCAGTGTCCGTACCACGCCTGGGTGTACGACCTGGATGGATCCCTCCGCCGAGCCCCGCACACGGAAGAGATCCATGACTTCGTGGCCGAGGATCAGGGTCTCGTCGGCGTTCGCCTCGAAACGTGGGCGGGCTTCCTGTTCATCAACCTCGATCCTGCTGCCGAGCCCCTGCTCGACTACCTGGCGGATCTGCCGGCGGCGGTCGCCCAATACCCCCTCGAGGGCCTTCGGCGTGCGCGACGGATCGAGTACGACGTCGGGGCGAACTGGAAGGTCATCGGCGAGAACTACTCCGAGTGCCTGCACTGTCCCGGCGTCCATCCGCAGCTCAACCGGCTGAGCCCTTACGACCGCGGCTGGAACCTCGAATCGAACGGTCCGTGGGCCGGTGGCTGGATGGAGCTCATCGACGCCGCCGACACGATGTCGACCGATGGCGGGAGCCACGGCCGTCCGGCCCTCGACGGCATTGGCGACGAGAACAGACGGCGCGTCTACTACATCGTCGTCTGGCCCAACATGCTGCTCAGCCTGCACCCCGACTACGTCATGACCCACCAGGTCTGGCCGGTCAGCCCGGAACGCTCGCACGTCGTGTGCGAATGGCTGTTCGATCCGGCCGCGATGGCTGGCCCCGGTTTCGACCCCACCGACGCGGTCGATTTCTGGGACCTCACCAACCGCCAGGACTGGGCGGTCTGCGAGCGGCAGCAGGAAGGCACGCGCTCCCGCGCCTACACGCCCGGGCGCTACTCGCTGATGGAGGACATGGTCCACACGTTCGACCTGATGGTGGCCGACCGATACGCCGACGACGGAGCGGTCACGCGCTTTCCGCCACGCCACGACAAATGGGCGCCCGAGCCGCGCCGACGAGCTGGCTAGGCAAGCCGCAGGCGAACGACTGCTCGCAGTGGCTCGCCGCAGGCGCGCAGCAGGGCCCGCAGGGCAGCTGCGGAGTTGTCCTCTGTTAGTCACTGGATTAGCGTCGCGCTCTCGGCGCGGTCGCGCAGCGCCTCGTTGGCCTGGCTGAACCCTTCGCGAGTATGGGCCAGCCGCAGCCGCGCGTAGAGCGGCACGAGGAGGCCCTTGAACGTCTCGTCCTGGTGGAAGCGGACGCGCGTGCCGGCCAGTTGCTCGAGCTTGAAGCCGTGTTCGCCGCTGAACAGGAAGCGCGATAGAAACGTGCCCCGCCAACGAAGCTCGGTAGGCGGCGACCAGGCCACGACCAGGGGTCGCAGCACGACGGGTCGACCGCCCGGCGGGCGGCTCTGAATCGTGATTCGTCCGCCTACCCGTGGCTTCCCGCGCACCTGTCGGATATGCGGATTCCACTCCGGGTAAGCGGAGAAGTCAGTCAATATTTGCCACACGGCTTCGAGTGGCGCCCGAATCTCAATTGCGCTGCGAATCGTTCGCGTCGTGCGCAGGTCCACACGCAGATTCCCCCTCGGCTCCCACCGTGTTCACGGCACCCTCTGGAAGTGAAAGCCTCGTCCGGGGATCTTACCGGGTGGTGCGTCGGCGCGCCAGCCCCGACGGACAA
>JBBDRY010000020.1:22910-24160 GCA_040905225.1 Chloroflexota bacterium
GGCAACTGGACCTCGATCACCCCGCCGATCAACCGCACTGGGTAGTAACGCGGCCGCCGAATCCTGGTCAGCGCGCGCGCCTGTGCCTTCAGGTCTGTTGGCTCGGATTTAGTCACCGAGTCGTTCGGTGTCCAGGGCGGGTGGTATCCGCCGTCCGCGTCGAGACCGCCCGTCGTTGGGAACTGCACGACCCCTCCCGTCTCGAGGTCGAACCTGCCGCGATGCAGTGGACAGGCAACGATGCAGCCATCGAGCGCCCCGATGGACAGAGGCGCGGACATGTGCGGACAGCGATCGTCGCTGACGCAGATGCCCTTTTCCGTGTGTGCCAGGAGCAGGTCCAGATCGCCGTGGGTGAATCGGCGCATCTCGCCCGGCGGCAGATCACTGATCGACAAGATCGGAGTGAACGTCCTGTCGCGTGTCCCGTAGGCCGTCAACCCTTCCGGGATCGGCATTGCCCGGATCTCCATCTCCGGCATGGTAGCCAGCGTGACGGGAACTTAACCGGCCCAACGCGGCGTCAACACCGGGAAGTGGGATGCTACCTGTGCGTTTGCCGGGGGCCTAAGGAGAAAGACATGCGTCGGTTTTCTTCCCTGCTGCTGGGGCTTTCCGTCGCCACGCTGATCGCTGTCTTCCTGCTCGGCTGTGCCGGCGCCAGCTCGCCGGCGGCGCGACCGTTGGACGACGTGGGCAACTCGGTCGGCCGACCCGTGGCGGGCGATACGGCTGGCGAGCCTATTGACGACGACGGCAACAGTTCTCAGGGTCCGAGCCCCTCGGGCGAGGGCGCGTTGATCATCCACACCGGGTCGATCGAGCTCGAAGTAGCCGATATGCGCCCAGCTATTGACCAGGCAACGGTGCTGATCGCCAGCCTGGGCGGCTTCGTCGCCGAATCTCACGAACAGAACGCAGGTGAGTATCAGGCTGCCACGGTGACGTACCGGATCCCGGCCGCGCGGTGGGCCGAGGCAGTGGCCGGCCTCCGTGCGATCGGCGTGAAGGTGCTGTCCGAGGATACCGACGCCCAGGATGTCACCGCCCAGGTGGTTGACCTGGACGCGCGGATCGCAAACCTGCGAGCGAGCGAGCTCGCCCTCCAGGAGATCATGTCTCGCGCGACGACGATCACGGACGTGCTCAAGGTGCAAGGCGAGCTGACCGGGGTCCGCGGTGACATCGAGAGCATGACCGCGCAACGCGATCACCTGGCCGATCAGGCTGCGCTGGGCACGCTCGAGGTG
>JBBDRY010000020.1:24260-54607 GCA_040905225.1 Chloroflexota bacterium
GCGCTGATGACCGAGCCTCAGCAGGGGCTCAGCTATGAAGAGATTCTTGCCCTCGCGCAGACCGCGGAGGAAGCTGGCTTCGAGAGCATCTTCCGGTCCGATCATTACGCGAGCTTCCCTGGCGAATCCGGACAGCCCACTACGGATGCCTGGGCCACGCTCGCCGGTCTCGCCCGCGACACGACACGGATAACGCTCGGAACCCTCGTCTCGCCAGTCGGCTTCCGGGCGCCGGGCAACCTCGCCAAGATGGTTGCGACCGTCGCCGAGATGAGCGGCGGCAGGATCGAGCTGGGCCTGGGCGCTGGCTGGAACGAGCTCGAGCACGCTCAACAGGGGCTGAGCTATGCGCCGACGAAGGAACGCTTCGACATGCTCGAGGAGCAGCTCGCGATCGTGCACGGCCTGTGGACCGAGCCCGACGGGTGGAGCTATGAAGGCAGGCACTGGACGGTTCGCGGCGCGCTTTTCCATCCGAAGCCCGTGGCGCCCGCCGGTCGGCGCCACCCGAACATCATCGTCGGCGGCGCGGGGCGCTCGCGCATGGCCGGGCTAGTGGCGCGCTACGCGGATGAGATCAACATCAGCTCGGCTACGCCGTCGGTCGTGGCGGAGGCGTATGCGCGGGTGGACGCGGCCTGTGGCGCTGCCGGCCGCGACCCCGCGGAAGTGACCAGATCTGCGATGACCGGGGTGCTCGTCGGCGAGAGCGAATCAGAGGTGCGCGAGCGCGTAGGCAACCTGTTGGCGACCATTGGCCAGGGCGGCAGTGACCCAGATGCCTGGCTGGCGGATCGCCGCGATAGATGGGTCATCGGCACGCCCGATCAGGCCCGGGCGAGGCTCGCTGAGTTCGCGGCGGCAGGAGTCCAGCGCATCATGTTCCAGACGTTCCTGCCGCGCGACCTGGACATGGTTCGACTGCTGGCGCGCATCTTCCTGGACTAGCGGCGGACCGCTAGGGGAGCGTGCTCGGCGTCCCAGCTTTCCAGACGCGATAGTTGATGCCGACCCAGGCGCCGCTCAGCGGATCCCGTAGGTGTTGCTGCATCAGGTCCGAGTACCAGCGCCGCCAGCTGCCGCCTTCGTCGACGTAGCCGTATGTCGCGTTGCCGTGCAGGTCGGGTAGCTGGGCGCCGTGCGCAGTGTGGTAGTCGATCACGCCGTGAAGCCACTCGTGCAGATACACCTCGCCCGGGAACGGCATGCTGGTGACCCACCATGTCGCGTCCGGTGGCGGCGCGGTGATGGTCGCGTACGCCAGCCCGTTCGAATACGGCCCGGCCGCCAGCCCGAGACCCCAGCCCCAGCTCTGGACGTAATCGTCCTCGTCCCACGGTTGCCACAGGACGACGACGCTGTCGTACGTAAGGGGTGGCGCATAGAGGGCCAGATCCGCGGCCACGTCCCATGGTCCCACCCAGTAGGCACCGTCACCAAGTGCTGTGAGCACCGTCAGCGGCAGATCTGGATAGACGACGGTCTGGGTCTGCGCGGCAACTCCTGACGACCAGCCATCGACCAGCTGCTGTGTCCCGACCGTCTGGAGGAGCAGGCCTCCGTGTCCGGGGTCATCGTTGCCTGGAGGTGGCGCACTTCGCCAAGGCCGTTGATGAAGTCGAGATTCGTCTGCCGATAGACGAGCACCAGCGTTTTCCAGGTGGTGGGAGCCACGAGCCGGACGGCCGAGCTCAGCTGCACCCAGTAACCGGCCAGCGGGCCCCAATTGAGCAGGTAGTACGTGCTGGCGCCCCTGCGCAGGCGTCGCGTCGCAGAGGCGGCTTGGACGACCTTGACGCTCACGGTCTTCGAGGCGGTCTGTTTTCCGGAGGCGTTGAACAGATAGCCGGTCCGCCTTCCGGTGAGGAGCTCGACGGTCGCCGCCACCGGCTCTCCGAGCGTCACCTGGGCCAAGATTCTCGCGACCGTCCTGGACAACGTACCCGTCGCGTAGCGGTTCGGCGTCTCTGCCCGAACGGCCGAGACCCGCGCGGGAAATGGCGTGATCGAGGTTGGACGGGCAGGCAGGCGCCCCCGTCCGGCTGCGGCGCCGGGCAATAGGGCCGCGACTATGAGCACCACGACAACGGCGCGCATGAATGGCGCTATCGACGTCGCGCGTAGCCGGACGGAGGCCGGCGAAGGAGAATCGCTGGCCCGATTTAGTCGGTGGCCGGAACCTCGGCCGTCGTGCGCCGCGCGACGGGGCTCTCAGCATGAAGGGTGTTGCGCAGCGGCGCCTCGCGCAGCGCCAGCACCGCGCCGACGGCCACGACCGTGGCGATCACGCTGAGCCACATCGTGTTGGCGATCGCCAGCGAGAACGCCTCGTGGATGCCCAGGACAATGGACCCGATATAGGGCTCCACCAGCGCCCGGACCTGCTCCGGAACCTGGGCAAGAATGCGCGCGCCCATGTCGCCGACGGCCGAGATGTCGTCCAGGCGGAAGCCTCCGTTCGCGAACTGACCGGTGAAAGCGTCTATCACCGTTGGCGGCGCGCCGGCCCGGGTTAGTTCGGCCGTGATCTGGCGCGGCGCCTCTGTCTGGAGGGTCGAGCCGAAGACTGTCCCGGCGATGGCCAGGCCAACCGTGCCGCCGATCTGGCGGAAGAACGTCAGGTTGCTCGTCGCGGCGCCGAGCTTCTGCCACGGCACCGCGTTCTGGACGATGATCGTGAAGACGGCCATCGTCGGCCCGATGCCGATGCCGGCGAAGAATTGCCATGCGTAAAGCACGGGCGGTGGCGTGTCGGCGCGCAGGTTGGTCATCAGGAAGAGTGCGACAGCGAGCGTCGCCATGGCGCCGACGGTCATCCACTTGTAGCGACCTGTTCGGCTCACGATCTGGCCGCTGACGATCGAGCCCAGGATCAGGCCGGCCAGGAGCGGCAGGAGCTCGTAGCCCGACTCGGTTGCCGTGGAGCCGTTCACCACCTGGTACCAGCGCGGCAGGAAGATGATCGCGCCGAAGAAGCCGAAGCTGGCCAGGAACGCGGCGACCATCGAGATCGAATAGGTCCTGTTGCGGAACAGGTCGAGCGGGATGATCGGCTCTGCCGCGCGCGACTCGACCCAGATGAAGACGCCGATCAGGACCAGTCCGAGTGCGATCAGGCCGCCGACCCATGGATCGTTCCACTCAAGGGTCTGCTTGTTGGTCAGGCCGATGAGGATGGGCACCAGTGCGAGCGTGAAGACGAACACGCCGAGCCAGTCGACCTTGCGCGTGACGCCCGTTCTCTGGTGGGCCGGCAGCAGGCGCCAGATGATCGCCAGTGCGACAGCGCCGACGGGCAGGTTGACGAAGAAAACCCAATGCCAGCTGATCGAGTCGGTCAGGAAGCCACCCAGGGCCGGGCCGATGATGGCCGAAATACCGAACACGGCGCCGAAGAGACCCTGGTATTTCCCGCGCTCCTGGGGCGTGAAGAGGTCGCCGATCACCGCCAGGGCGATAGGGAAGATGGCGCCGGCGCCCAAGCCCTGGATTCCACGGAAAGCGATCAGCTGGACCATGTCCGACGAGAGGCCGGACAGGAATGAGCCAAACAGGAACAGCCCGATTCCGATCATCAGCAGGTTCCGCCGGCCGAACTGGTCGGACAGCTTGCCGTAGATGGGCCCGGTAATCGTCGACGTCAGCAGGTAGATCGTTACTACCCATGTGTAGAGCTCGTTGCCCTTCAGATCGGTGACGACGCGTGGCAGCGCAGTGCCGACGATCGTCTGGTCGAGCGCAGACAGGAACAGACCAAGCAGGATCGCGAAGAGGATCTGCATCCGTGCTCGCGGATCGATCGAGATGTTGGGACCGCTCGAAGCGGTCACGGCCTGGGCGCTGTCAGCGCCTGCCGAGGGCATGGATTCCATCTGGCTGGGGTGTCTCCCGGTCTGGTCCTAGCGGGTATGAACCTACGCGATCTTGCCGATACGCTCCGTGGGCCAATAGCGGAACCACGGCTGGCCGATGACCAAGTCCGCAGCGACAGCCCCGATCGCCGATCCGTCATCGGCGTGAGCAGGGTGGTCGCCGGCCAGGGTCAGGCTGCCGTCCGTGCCGATCGCCGCGACGCGTTTGACCAGGACGCGCCGCGCATCGTGAGGGTCGCGGGCGACCACGAGCTCGCCCGTGCGCGGCGCGCGGCGCCTGAATGCGGCGGGGTTAACGAGCAGCCAATCGCCGTCGTCGAGTGTCGGCTCCATGCTGTGCCCGCGCACCGAGACCCGCGCCTCCCAGTCGCGACCGATGCGGCCGATTACCGCGACTGCCCCGAGCGAGAACACGAGCGCCGCCGCGAACACGCCAAAGAGGCGTCGCATGGGTGCTGCGCTGGCGATGCCCCGCTAGGCCGAGGCCTGCATCCTCGTGGAGCCTGGCCCGCCTGTCTCGCGCCACATGTGGTCGATCTTGTCGATCAGGTCGAGGAGCTTTTGGGCCTCCGCGATGTCGACCGTTCGCTTCACCTGGGAAGCCTGCTTCGAAGCCTTCCAGCAGACCTCATGCAGATCGGGGAACTTCTCGACGTGCTCGGGCTTGAAGTAGTCATGCCACATGACGTCGATGTGGTGCTTGGTCAGCTCGGCGCGCTCCTCCTTGACGTTGATGCACCGTGCGCGAAAGAGCTCGTCGTTGGACTCGTTGTATTTCTGGATGATCTTGTAGCAGGACTCAGCCTCGATGCGCGCCTGCTGCGGGTCGTAGACGCCGCAGGGGATGTCGCAGTGGGCGTGAGCTGTCGTGCGCGGGGCGAGGACCCGCGTCAGTCGGGAGAACATGGGCATCTCCTGTTAGGTCGCGCGTCCGTTGTCTGGGTTCGGACGGCTGATGGGAGCGTTCATTCTGCGCCCATCGAAAGATGAACGCAGGCGTTCAGATGGGCGCTCGCGATCAGTGGCCCCAGATCAGCGTCGGCAGCGCAAGCGATATCGACAGCAGCGTGATGGCTACCGTGGCGCGTTCGCGCCCCAGTCGCGAAACCATCATCGCGCCAGCGATCATCGGCGCAAGCGAGCCCACGAGGAGCGGCACGACGATCCACCAGTTGGGGGTCACGTTGTGGAACGCAGTCTGGGCCAGGATGAAACCGACCACTGCCGCTGCCGCCATGAAGATGCGCGCGAACAGTGACGAGCCGATGGCCTGACGCGGGTCGATCCGCGCCAGGATCAGGAGCTTGACGCCGATCGGGCCCCAGCCCGCGCCAGAGATGCCCGATGAAAAACCGGCGGTCAGGCCGATGCCGGCCACTCGTCGGCTGGGGATGTCGTTATCAGCTCGGACCTTGCCCAATCCGCTCAGGCGTAGCGTCGCCAGCACGATCACACCGACGAGCACGATCATCGCCGCCACGAGCCGCGCGATCACGTCCTTCGGCAGCAGGGAAGCGAAGAAGGGACCGACGAACGCGCCGATCACCCCGCCGATCAAGAGGGGCACGGCCACATTGCGCGAGAAGTTCCCTAGCCGGTAGTGCGACCCCGCGGCGAGCGGGATCACCAGCACCTGGAGGAACAGCGAGACTGCCGCCGCAAAACGCGCGTCCACGCCGAGCAGCAGCAGGCCGGGCACGAGTACGCCGCCGTACACCCCGATGGATGTCGACGACAGGCCGGCCGCCACCGCTACCAATGTGCCGAAGAAGATCATCGGACGTTCGTTCGCCGGCGCGATCACCATCGTCACAGCCACGATCGCGAGCGCTATCAGCGGAAGCAGCATGCCGATGATGAGCGTCCGGCGCTTGATCGATAACCGTGCGGCGAGACCCGCGAGCCCCGTAGGCAATTTGGGGCCTGGGCTTGCGTTGCCGGTATCGACTGGTGGGCGCGAGACGGCCTCGGTCGGGCCGGTCTCAGTCACGCCGATATACTAGGTCTTCTCCCCACGAAGTTGATGATCCCTACCGAATTGGTGGTACATCCGCGTTGTTGAAAGCTCTTTTGGCATGGCCGGCCCGCTAGCCGAGGCCGGAACCCGTATCGAACGGGCCGCTCCGGTCAACCTCACTCACCTCGACGCCCTCGAGTCCGAGTCGGTCTTCATCATGCGCGAGGTTGCGGCCGAGTTCGAGCATCCCGTGCTCCTTTTCTCGGGCGGCAAGGACTCGATCGTGCTGTTGCGTCTCGCCGAGAAGGCATTCAGGCCGGCACGCTTCCCCTTCCCGATCATGCACATCGACACCGGCCACAACTTCCCCGAGGTCCTCGACTTCCGTGACCGACGGGTTGAGGAGCTGGGCGAGCGGCTGATCGTCGCCTCGGTCCAGGAGTCGATCGACAAGGGCCGCGTCAAGGAGGAGCCGGGCAACCCGTCGCGCAACAGGCTCCAGACCACCACGCTTCTCGACGCCATCCTGGAGCACGGTTTTGACTCGGTGTTCGGCGGGGCGCGACGCGACGAAGAGAAGGCACGCGCCAAGGAGCGCGTCTTCTCATTGCGCGATGAGTTTGGCCAGTGGGAGCCCAAGTTGCAGCGGCCCGAGTTGTGGAGCCTCTACAACGGCAAGATCAGAAAAGGGCAGCACATGCGCGTCTTCCCGATCAGCAACTGGACCGAGATGGACGTGTGGCAGTACATCGAGCGGGAGGAGCTCGAGGTCCCGTCGATCTACTTTGCTCATGAGCGGGACGTGTTCCGCCGCGACGGCATGTGGCTGGCGACGAGCGAGTTCCTGCCCAACGGCGCCGAAGAGCAGATCCAGCGGATGACCGTGCGCTACCGAACCGTGGGCGATATGACCTGCACGGGCGCGGTCGATTCGCCGGCGGGCAACATCGCCGACATCATCCTGGAGGTCGCCGCCGCCCGGATCACCGAGCGCGGCGCTACGCGCGCCGACGACGCTTTCAGCGAGACCGCAATGGAAGACCGCAAGCGCGAGGGCTACTTCTAGATGGACCTGCTGCGCTTCTCAACAGCCGGCTCGGTTGACGATGGCAAGAGCACGCTCATCGGCCGCCTGCTGTTCGACTCCAAGGGCATCTTCGAGGACCAGCTCGCCGCAATCGAGAAGACCAGCCGGCGGCGCGGCTACAACCAGGTCGACCTGGCCCTGCTGACTGACGGCCTGCGCGCCGAGCGCGAACAGGGCATCACGATCGACGTCGCCTACCGCTACTTCGCCACGCCGCGGCGCAAGTTCATCATCGCCGACACGCCGGGCCACGTTCAGTACACGCGCAACATGGTCACCGGCGCCTCGACGGCTGACCTGGCGATCGTCCTCATCGACGCGCGCAAGGGCGTCCTCGAGCAGTCACGCCGACACGCCTTCATCGCGTCGCTGCTGGGCATCCCGCACCTCGTTGTGGCAGTCAACAAGATGGACCTCGTCGGCTACAGCGAGGAGGTCTTCGACCGGATCCAGGACGACTTCGCCACCTGGGCGCAGAAGCTGGACGTCCACGACATCCAGTTCATCCCGATTTCCGCCCTGCACGGCGACAACGTCGTCACGCGGTCGTTGGCCATGACCTGGTACCAGGGCCCGTCGCTGCTGTACCACCTCGAGCACGTATACATCGGCTCCGATCGGAACCTGATCGACGCACGCTTCCCGGTCCAGTGGGTCATCCGCCCGCAGACCGACGAGCACCATGATTACCGCGGCTACGCCGGCCAGGTCGCGGCTGGGGTCTTCCGAAAGGGCGACGAGGTGACGGTGCTGCCGTCGGGCAAGCGAACCCGCATCGCGCGCATTGAGACGCAGGATGGCGAGCTGGAATCCGCCGCGCCGCCAATGTCCGTGTCGATCCTGCTCGAAGACGAGATCGACATCTCGCGCGGCGACATGATCTGCCGGCCGCACAATCAGCCAACGATGGCCAACGAGCTCGACGCGATGCTGTGCTGGATGGCCGACGCGCCGTTCCGCGAAGGCGGCCGGTACCTGCTCAAGCACACCACGCGAACCGTCAAGGCTGTGGTCGACGACCTGCGCTATCGGATGGACGTGAACACGCTGCATCGCGACCAGGATTCGGCCGAGCTGAGCCTCAACGAGATCGGTCGTGTCCGGCTGCGGACAAGCGGTCCGTTGCTCCTAGATCCGTACGAGGTGTCGCGCACGACCGGCGGCTTCATACTGATCGACGAGACGAGCTTCGACACGGTCGGCGCGGGCATGGTCATCCAGGCCGGGCCTGAGCAGCAGCAGATGTCCGAAGAGGACATTGCGGAGTCCCTAGCCGCGTAGAATCGGCGCGCATGGCACAGCGGGGCTCGGGGTTCGACGCGGGACCCGACGCATGCCCTTTCGTCGCCCTCGAGCTCGATCGCGATCGCCGCTCGGAGCGCCCTGATTACCGGCACCGCTGCTACGCCGAGCAGGTGCCCGCGCCGCGCACCATCGCCCACCAGGAGCGGTTCTGCCTCTCCCCGAACTTCACGGGCTGCCCGATATTCCAGGACTGGGCCGTTCGAGCGGCCGCGCGTCCGGTGCCGCTGCCCGGAGGGCACGAGAGCCGACGTCCGTCGCCAGATCCGCGGGCTGTAGCCCCGGTCCCGGTAGATGCCGCGTGGCCGGATTCGATGGATCCGGCACTTCCCGCAGCGGCCGCCGGCGGACTAGCAACCGAATCGCCCGAGAGCCAGCAACTCTCGGCGTTCGATTCCGCGCCGTCCCACGACCGCGACGTTGTAGAGCCGGCGAGAGTCGAGCCAATCCCAGTCCCGCCGGTGACAGCGCCGATGGCCGTTCCCGGAGCGTTCGAGTCGCCGACCATTGAGCCCTGGCCCTCCGATACGCCGGCGACAGATTTCAGCGCGGACCACGAACTCAGCGCGGACCCGGACTTCGACCAGCCAGATGACGGAGCCTCCGTCCCAGCCTTCCTGGCCGGACGGTCGTCCCGGCCGCGTCGGTCGCCCAAGGTCGAAGACCGCATAACGCGGGAGGACGTCGTCCCGTCGTGGGAGATCACCGATCGTTACGGCGCCCAACAGGGGGGCGAATCCAGGACCAGCGGCCTCTTCGGGCGGCTCCTGACCATCGTTGCAATCGTCATCATCCTGGCGCTTGGCGTCGCGGCCGTGGTGCTCATTCCCGGACTGCTTGGAGGAAGCGGGACGCGCCCGTCGTTCGCCACGGTGCCTCCAAGGTCAGCTGGGGCCTCGGCGATCGCCGTCCTGCCCACGCAGTCGCCTGTCGTGACCCCGGCGCCAGAGAGCGTCGAGCCGACGCCCGAGGCGACGCCCGCCCCAAGTCCGAGGTACCACAAGATCAGGTCAGGCGACACGCTAGCCAAGATCTCGCGACGGTACAAGGTACCCGTGGAGGACATCCTGGCGGCCAATCCCCAGATTGCCGACAGGAACCACATCGAGGTGGGCCAGTTCATCGTCATCCCGCCGCGGGCGACGCCGTCGCCCTGACGGGCACGACCTGACGCGAGAAGCGCTAGCGGGGCGCGAAGTTGATCGCGGTTATCTTTCCGGCCTCCACGCGAAAGGTGGCGTCGAGGTGCTGCGACGCGGCTCCCGGACGGAGCACCAGCAGGTCGCATTCGTAGTTCACGCCCGTGTCGCGGATGCCACCCGGGATCATCTTGAATCCCTTGTCGGCGCGCAGGAACCAGCCGCTGACCTGATCGATGCCGCGCAGGGTGCGGACGCTGCCCTGGACGTGCACGCGCATTTCCGCCTTATCGTCCATCAGCTTGACGGCTGATTCGCGCTCACCCGCGTTCAACAGCTCGAAGAACTCATCCATCGTCTCGACGGCACCCATACGGGCCGCAGTTTAATAGCCGCCGCCCGCGCCGCCTCCGCCGCCACCGCCGCCGCCACCGGAAAAGCCGCCCGATCCGGAGCCGCTGGAGCTGGGCGAGTTGCCGATGCTGCCCAGGGCAGACATCATCCCGCCGAAATCGGGTATCCCCGACGACGAAAATAGCCCCGGCGCAATTCCACCCGGGCCGCTCGATGCGCCCGCCGAGGAGCCCGAGCCGTACCAGATGGGGAACCACGGGTGATAAGCAGTCACGCCGGCCTGGACATCTTCTGCGCTGCGCGCGAGAACCTGCTCGACGTCGCCCTGGAGTCCCAGCGCCGTGCCCCAGACGATGGCCTGATCGGGCGTTTCGAGCCAAGGGAGCTTTGCTTCAGCGACGACCTGCTCCATGGAGCGTGCCTGCTCCATCGTTTTCTGGAGCGTGCGCCGATACGCCGCAAGCATGGCGAAGATCATCGCGCCGGCCATCGTCCGCGCCGGCATGGAGCGCGCAATGAACAGGATGACCGCGCCCGCGGCCACGAGAGCCACGCCGAGGACGGTCAGGCCCCCACTGGGGAGGTTGAATCCGACGATGACCGACACGATGCCGAGGACGACGATGATCCAGCCACGGCCTCGCCAGCGGCTGGTCGCTTTCGCAGGCGGCTCGCGGAACCATCCCTTCGACGTGACGTGCTTCTCGATCGTCGTGTCGAACTTGTCGACGTACTTACCGAACTTGGTGATGTCGTCCGGCTCGATGTAGTAGTTGTCGGACGGGCTGGCGATACTGCGTATTCGTGCGAGCGCGTAGTCCTCGGCGTCGCTCAAGGGGCGGCGGCGGTTGCGCGCGACATTCGGATCGTTGTTCGGCTCGAGCGCGACCTGGATGCCGGCCTTCTTCCTGCCGATGCCGAGCAGGCCACTCTCCTCGCGGAAGCTCAGCTCGCCCCGACTGGCAAGATCGAGCATCGCGGTGGTCAGGGCGCGACGTGAAGAGTGTCCCTCCCACACGACGGCTCCCGAGGCCGCCGTCAGATCGGGCGGTGGCGCGGGCATCAGGATGGACGGGTCGTCGAGGTAGACCGGGTCCTTGCCGTAGCGCACCCACGAGAGGGCCGCGGCGCCCACCAGAAACACGAAGGCGAGGGGGCCCCCGACCAGCCCGACGAGAGCGTCGAGGATCCGCGCGGTTTCGAGAGTCCGGGCGTGCTCGGGAGTGGCGAGCTCGTCGAGGCGGGCAAGGGCTGCCAGGAGCGCTCCGTCCTCGTCGCAACGCTGGAGCGAAGGCAGCATCTCGTTGTCGAAGATCTGCTGGCGCTCGTCGTTAGACGCGTATACAGCGGCGTAGCCAGGCGCGGCGTACAACCGGACGCGGCCGTTTCCGCTCACGCCGGATAGGCACTCCTCGCGGTTGGTGTTCCACATGATCGCCATGCCGTCGTCGAAGCCGCGCCGGCCGACTCCCCACTGGTTGATCAGGTCAAGGGCGTCCGCATCGGTCGATTCGTCGTCCGAGCCGGGCTTGTATTGCGTGTACACGACGATCTCGGCGCCGACCCGGTTCTCGATCGCCACGATGATGTTCGTCGCGGCAGCCTCAGTCTGCGGGGAGAGGATTTCGGCGTAGTCGTAGACCACCACGTCGTTGATCGGAGCCGGAAACGGCGGGCCCGCCGGTGGCGTGGCCGCGAGCGTCACCCCGGCACAGACCAGGAACAGCATCCCGGCGCCCGCGAGGGCGGAGCGAATCAAGCCCTGGCCTCTGGTTGGGCGGCGACGCGAGCGTCGGCCCGTATCCGCCGCACCAGCTCGGCGGCGAGCTCGTAGCGGCCGAAGCTGGGCATGATGTACGTGCCCGACACGAGCGGCCGCATCTTTTCCAACAGCGAATGGGCCATCTCGAGGCCGATCTCCGCGCCGCGCTCGCCGGCCGCGGCCATGGCCGCCCGGACCTCGTCCGGGATCGTGATGCCGGGCACCTCGTTGTGCAGGAACTCTGCGTGGCGATGGGTATGCAGCGGGAGAACGCCGAGCAGCACTGGTCGGGGCAGCCCACTTGGCCAGCGCGCGGTCGCCGCCTGCATGAAGCGGTCCCACTGCTCGAAGCCATAGATCGGCTGGGTCATGATCACGTTGGCGCCGGCGCCGATCTTGGCCGCCAGCCGCTCCATCTCCTGGTCCAGGTCCTCGGCGGTGGGATCGAGCGCGCAGGCAATCGTGAAGCCCGCCGGCGAGCCGATCGGTTTGCCCGCCTGGTCTTCGCCGCGGTTGAGCCGCGACAGGATGCCGATCAGCCCGACAGAGTCGACGTCCCAGATGCCGGTCCCGGTGGGGTAGTCACCGACTCTGGGCGGATCGCCGGTCAGCGCGAGGATGTTGCGCACGTCGAGTGCGTGTGCGCCGAGGAGCTCCGATTCGAGCGCCATCAAATTGCGGTCCCGCGTCGTGAAGTGGACCAGGCACTCGAGGTCGAGGTCGTGCTGGAGGCCGAACGCGACCGCCAGCGCGCCCATGCGGACTCGGGCCATGGCGCTGTCGCTGATGTTGACGATGTCAACGCCGGCTTCCTGGAGGAGGCGTCCTGCCTCGATCGTGCGCTCGATGCGCACAGATCTGGGTGGGTCGATCTCCACGCTGACCACGAACTTCGCTTCGGCGAGCAGGCTCGCGAGGCGTGTGGGTGGCGGTGGCTCGGCGCTTGGTCCGCTGTGGCGCTCGGCGACCGGTGTTCGCGGGGTGCCGCCGATCTCGGTCGCCTGGGGCCCACCGACCAGCGAGCGCTGTCGGGCGTTGGCGATGTCGAGCGCCTGGCGCATATGGCGGATGTGTTCGGGTGTCGTTCCGCAGCAGCCGCCGATGATCCGCGCGCCGGCGTCCAGGAGTCGCGGCACTTCGTCGGCGAAGTACTGCGGTCCCGCCGCGTAGACGAACTGGCCCTCGACGCGCTGCGGCAACCCTGCGTTCGGGACGATGGATCGGGCGAGGCCGACTGAGGGGCGGCCCATCTGGGTCAGGGCATCGAGACAGATCTGCGGCCCGACACCGCAGTTCACACCGATCGCGTCCACTCCCGCCTGCGCCAGGGCGGTGGCCGCGGTCTGAGGGCTGGTGCCGTCGACCGCGATCAGGTCTTCGCCGAACGTCATCTGCCCAATGATGGGCAGGTCGCCCAGTGCGTGTGCCTCGGATATCCCCATGAGGAGCTCGCGCAGGTCGCTGAACGTCTCGAAAAGCAGCAGGTCGACACCGCCCTCGAGCAGGCCCTCGATCTGCTCGCGGAAGGCGGCGCGGATGTCGACTTCCTTGACGGCGTCGGGGCCGTGGAGCGGCCTTTCCAGCGGACCTATTGAGCCCGCTACGAGGACATCGCGGCGACCGGCAACGTCGCGCGCCTCACGTGCGATCTGCGCGGCCTTGCGGTTCAGGCGGCCGGCGCGGTCGGCCAGGCCGAAGGGTGCGAGGCGAAAGCGGTTAGCGCCAAACGAGTTGGTCTCGATGACGTCCGCGCCGGCATCGATGTACTCGCGGTGGATCGCGCCGATCAGGTCAGGGCGCGACTCGACCAACTCATCGAGCGACGCCCGCTGCGGCACTCCACGGCTGAAGAGCAGCGTGCCCATGGCGCCGTCGAGCAGCAGCGGGGCCTTCTCGAGGCGCTCCGCAAACGCGCGGCGTGAGTGTGACATCTGCTTCTCGGCCATATTCAGGTTGCAGGTTACGGCAGATGCCGCTTCGGACGACGCCGGGCGCCTTTGTTCCACCCCATGGAAGTAAAAGCCAAAAGAACGCGACGAGCCCCGATTCAAGGCCCGAACGTCACTGCCTGTGTCACCCCGCGGAATAGGCAGCCAAATTACGGGCCGACTCGAGGCTTGGTTGGCCGCTACTTCCACCCGGTGGAACAGACGCGACGGCCGCGCGCGAAAACTGAATGAGACTGCCCACCGGCGTACGATCGCGTCGGATGAACAGGCGCGTAGCTGAGGCGATGCTGGCCTTAGTGACACTTGTGGCGGGATGCGGAGACGTAATCGTTCCGACTCCCGTTCCGACTCCCGCGACAGTCGACGGCCTGCCGCTGCTTAGGGTCGGCGACGTCATCGCCGCGCGCGCGGCGGGCGGACTACGCGGCGCGCGGGTCGCCGTGTACGGCTACTGGTCAGATGGGTCGGTGGGTCACAGTTGTGCCCCACCGTCGGAGCCAACGGGCGAACTCGAGCTGTACTGCCACGACGGCGAGTGGGGAATAACCGAACTCCAGGAGGCGATCGTCGTGGTCGACAACTCAGGCGGAGTGACGCCGGCGAACGGGCCCCATCTGACGCCGTTTGTGCCCGCCGCGGTGTCGGGTGCGGATGACCTCTTTCGAATCGCGCACGTCAGAATGCCGGGCTTCGCGCCGGTACCGATCACCGTCGTCGGCCACTTTGACGATCCGAGGGCGGCCGATTGCAGGCCGCAGTCCAGGCAACTTTGCCTCGATCGACTGGTCGTGGAGAGAATCGTCCAACTTGGAGACGACCTGGAGTAGTGCTCTGGTCCCGCCCCACGGCGGACCTGGCATTTCAAGGCAGGCTCGTGACGCTCCCGCGGCGGCCGAGGAGGCGCAGCCCGTCAGAATCCCATGCCACCTCGGCTGGGCGCGGCCGGCCGTTGTACGTGCTGAACATCGAGGAGCCGTAGGCACCGGCCATGCCGATTGCCACGAGATCGCCACGCTCCAGGGGCGGGAGGGCGGCCGAGCCAAGCGTGTCCGTCGATTCGCAAATCGGTCCATCAACCCTGACGAGCGCCCCTGGCGCCGCGTTGTTCGCCGGCTGGCCAAGTGATGTGAGGGCGACCATCGGGTGGACCGCGCCATACAACGCCGGACGGATCAGCTCCGTCATCCCAGTGTCGAGCACCACGATCGGCGGCTCGCGTCGCCGTACATGGAGGACTCGTCCGATCAACCAGCCACAACCAGCCACGACGGCACGGCCCGGCTCAACCGCCAACCTGCGTGGCCGTGCCGCTGCGGGCAATTGCTCAAGCTCGGCTTGCGCAGCCGCGGCGAAGACTGCGGGCGCGGGCACGGACTCAACGTCCCCGTCGTAAGCGACAGGGAATCCGCCGCCGGCGTCGAGCGTGTCGAAGTCGGTCAGTTCGGCCTTTTGGAGCTCAAGCAGTCGGAGCCCGACGCGAAAGGCAGATCGCCAGGCATCGACCGCCCCGAGCTGCGACCCGACATGCAGGTGGATCCCACGCCAGCGGATGGCGCCATCCGGACCGCCACCCGCCTCGATGACCGCGGGCAGCTCTTCGGGGAGCACGCCGAACTTCGATGACGGCGCGCCCACCGCCAGCGCGCCGAGCGTTTCCGGGGCGACTTGCGGATTGACGCGGACGAGGGCATCGACTCGCGATCCGGCCCGCACCACCTCGGCAGCCAGTGCGGCAGCATCTTCGGCACTCTCGAGACTCACCCACAGAGGTGGCGTCCCAGCGGCGGCCATGCGTGCGGCAGCACTAAGGTCCCGATCGGTCTTGCCCACGCCCTCGAGCACGATCCGTCCGGGATCAACACCCGCCCGCGCCCCCAGGGCGAGCTCGCCACCGGACACCGCGCTCAACGCGAACCCTTCGGCAGCGATCTCGCGAACGAGCCCCGGCAGGCCGTTGGCTTTCAGCGAATAGAGGCGGATCCAAGGGTCCGGAAAGGCCTCGCGAACTGCGCGCGCGTCCGCCCGTAGCCGTGACAGGTCGTACAGATACAGCGGCGTCCCGAAGCGTCGCGCCGCTCCCCGCAGGGCGTCGGCGAGTGCCGGGTTCAGATCCGCGGCGTCACCATTCGGACGAGGGCGAGCAGCGCCGAAACGACGGCGATTACGATCGATGTCAGCAGTGCCGCGACGATGACGTCGAGGTCGATCTTGCCCGGCGGCCAGCCCGCGAGCGTGAAGCCGAGCTTGAACGTGTCACTAATGAATGCGGTGAGAAGGACCATTCCGGTGTTGATGATCAGCCCGACCAAGCCGAACACGAGAAGCGTCAACGGCAGGCTGAGCAGCTTGACGATCGGCCGGAGGTAGGCGTTGACGATGCCGAAGATGGCAGCCACAACGATGAGCTTCCAGAGGTCGCCAGTGAACGTCGCTCCGGGTACAACGTAAACGGCGGCGATCAACGCAACGGCGTTGATGACCACGCGGATGACGATGTCGAGCACCAGCCCCTCCGTCCACCGTTCTTGGTTCCGCCAACAGAACCGGCGGCCATGCTACATCCGTGCTCCGAGGCTAGGATGGCGCCGCGGCAAGCCGCCCGCGCACCCCTCGAGGAGCCTCTGACCCTTGGGCGATTCTGGCCCCCAGTTCACCTCGCTGACACCGGACAACCGGCCCGAGCCGCGCACGGCCTTCGACCACGCCCTGAACCGATTCCTGGACGATGCGTTCGAGGCCTCGCCGATCTGGGCAACTCGAATCGGCTTCCACGCCTTCGACGACCGCTGGCCAGACCCAAGCGAGGCCGGCCGATCGGGCCGACTGGCGATGCTGCGTCACCATCGGGCGCGCCTGGAGGCGTTGCCGGAGGCGGAGCTCACGCCATCGGAGCGGATCGATCGCGGCATCACCCTCGAAGCGATCGACGCCTCCGAGTTCGAAGAAGCGGAGCTGCGCGAGTCCTCGTGGGATCCGTTGAGCTACGTCTATAGCGCGGGCAGCGGCCTCTTCAACATCCTGGCCCGCGAATACGGCCCGTGGCAGCACCGCGGGACCGCGTTTCTCGGTCGGGTGCGAGGCCTACCGCAGCTTCTCGAAGCAGGCGCCGCCGCACTCACCGGTTTCCCGGGGCGGCCAGTCTCATTGCTGCACACCCAGACCGCGCTCGCGCAACTGGGCGGCGTCAATGACCTGATCGACCAGGGCCTCGTCGCGGCAGAGCGCCGCGCGGCTGAGCCGGAGGCCAGCGCTGACGATCGATCGATCGCATCCGCTCTCGCTCGCGAGGCAAACGCGGCGAAGTCGGCAGTCGAGCAATTCGGCAGGCGCCTGCGCGAGGACATCGCGCCGCGTGCGGAAGGCGAAGGGCGGCTCGGGCCTGATCTGTTCCAGCAGAAGCTCCGTCACACGCTGGCCAGCGACCTGCCCTACGCGGAGCTGGCCGAGCGAGCGCAAAGCGATTACGGCCTCGTCCGCGACGAGATGCTCAGGCTGGCAAAGGACGCCTGGAACGACTGGCAACCCGCGCAGGCCGTTCCGCCCGAGGCCGACGAGACGATTCGCCGCGTGCTCGACGCGGTCGCCCTGGAGCACCGCCAACCGAACGAGCTGCTCGATGCGTCGGAAGCCGAGGTGCGTCGGATTGAGGAGTTCTGCCGGGATCGCGGCGTGATCGGCCTGCCCGACGAGCCGCTCGAGGTCACATGGACGCCCGTGTTCATGCGGGCCTACGGCGGTGCCTTCCTCGATTCACCCGGGCCGCTCGACAAGGGCCAGTCCAGCTATTTCTGGATCACGCCACCTGACGAGAGCAAGGGTCCGCAGGCGGTCGAGTCGTACCTGCGCGAGGAGAACGACCGGATGCTGCGCCTGCTCGCGATCCACGAGGGGGTTCCGGGTCACTACCTCCAACTGGCCTGGGCGAATCGGACTCCGAGCCTCGCGCGCGGTGTGTTCGGCAGTGGCATGTTCGCCGAGGGCTGGGCCGTGTACGTGACCCAGGTGATGATGGACATCGGCTACGGGGACTTCGAGCCCGCGCTTCTACTCAACCACTGGAAGTTCTACCTGCGCGCGATCACCAACGCGCTGATGGACGTCGCGATCCACACACAGGGCATGACCGAGGCGGAGGCGATGGACCTGATGGTCGCGGGCGGCTTCCAGGAGGAGGACGAAGCCCGCCGTAAGTGGCTGCGCGCCCGACTGACGGCGACGCAGTTGTCGACCTACTACCTCGGCTCGATGGAAATGTGGGACATGGAGGTAGAGGCACGGCGCCGGGCTGCGATCGGCGCTAGTGGAAGCGCGGACTCCGTGCCGCCGCAGCGGATCGCCGGTGGCCTGGGCGAGACGCCAGGTTTCGACTACCGAGCTCACCTCGAATCGGTGATCTCGCACGGCATGCCGCCGATCAAGTGGGTCAGCCGGATCCTGTTCGGTTAGCTGTCGACGATGATCGAAATGTGACATCATTTGATGCCACATTCCGTGCCAGAGGCCCTTACCGCGATGCGAACTACTCTTGCGATGGATGACAAACGTCTGGCTGAGGCCCAGCGGCTGACCGGTGTGAGCGAGAAGACAGCCCTTGTTCGCATTGCACTCGATGCCCTGATCGAGCGTGAGAGCGCTCGTCGACTCGCTCGCCTTGGCGGTTCTGAGCCAGGCCTGAGACCGATTCGGCGGCGGCGCCGCACGTGATCCTTGTCGACACCTCGATCTGGATCGACCACTTTCGACGCGGCGACGCGTTGCTTTCCGAGCGGCTCGGCAAGCGTCAGGTCTCATGCCATCCGTGGGTGATCGGGGAACTCGCGCTCGGAGCACTCGTGCAACGCGACGAAATCCTGCATCTCCTCACTGCGCTTCCTCAGGCCGTGGTCGCTGACCCTGACGAGGTTCTCCAATTTGTCGACCGCCACGCTTTGGCCCGAACCGGCATCGGGTACGTTGACGCCCAACTCCTGGCCGCCAGCCTGCTGACGCCCGAGACGCTCCTTTGGACGCGAGACGCACGGCTGGTACGGCAGGCGATCCGTCTTGGCGTAGCTGCACCCGCGGCCTGAGGCGCTGATGGATTTCGGGCTGGTCCTGCCGAGCTACCGCGACGGAGCTTCGACCGACTCGATCGACGCCGCCGGCGAGACTGCGGCGCGCCTGGGCTGGCATTCCGTCTTCACGACCGACCACATCCTGGTCGACCGGTCCGAGCGATCTTCCGACTACTTCAACGTCTTCGACGCCGTGGCCACGGTGGCGCACGTCGCTGCGCGCCAGCCAACGCTGCTCGTCGGGATCAGCGTAATCGTCGTGCCCATGCGCAACGCGGTTGTCCTGGCCAAGGAGCTGGCCACGCTGGATGCGCTGTCGAATGGGCGGCTCATTGCGGGCGTCGGTGTGGGCTGGAACGAGACAGAGTTCGCCTCCGTTGGGGCAGGGGATCGGTTCCACGTTCGAGGCGCTTACCTCGACGAAGCCATTGCCCTGTGGCGCCAGCTGTGGCGCGGCGAAGAGGGCCCGTTCCATGGTCGCTTCCACGAGTTCGAGGAGATCCGCTTCGGGCCGCTGCCGGCGCAGGGCGAGAACCTGACCGTCTGGGTCGGTGGGCGGAACCCGGCTGCTCTGCGCAGAGCTGGGCGGCTCGGGCAGGGCTATCACTCGTCCGCGTCAGGGCCGGACTCCTATGAACCGCGGATACCGATCGTCCGCGCCGCCGCGGACGAGGCGGGCCGGCCTCCGCCCACCTTCTCGGCCCGCTTCCGCGTTGCCTTCGGCGAGCATCAGACGCCTTTCTACATGCTCACCGGCGACCCCGACGCGATGATTGCGGAGATACGCTCGTTCGAGGCGCTCGGCGTAAGCCACGTTGCGGTCGACTTCGCCGAGACGGACGCGGAGCGTGGGCGAGACCTGGTGGAGCGCTTTGACCGCGAGGTTGCGTCGGCGTTCCGATGAGCGACGGCGCCCCAGGATCAGCGCCACGCAGGCCCGCCACGGCCAGACCGCGCGATCCCGACGTCACGGGGTCCGAGCCGCCCTCGCGCCAGGAGCTCGAGGCAATCGAGAGCAACCAGATGGCTTTCGCCATGGCTGCCGGCGCGGAGGTGGCAGAGGACCCCGAACTGGGCGTGTCGCTGATGAGCCACGCGGATTCGGGGCCACAGTTCAACCGGGCCGTTCGCGTCCGTTGGCCCAGCGGGGAGGTGGCACAACGGCTGGCCGAAATCGAGACGCGGATGAGATCGGCCGATCGCTGGCCGTCCGTCGTTGTCAGCGAAGGCCTGACCGAGCCCGCGAACCTGGCGGAACTGCTGGGGTCCGCAGATTGGAGGCGGCTGACCACTGAGCGGATCATGTTCACGCGTCACGCACCTGTCGTTCCGCACCTGGATCCGGGATTGCGGATAGAAGCGGTCACGCCGGCCACTGTCCTTGAGTGCGCCCGACTGGAAGTCGCCAATTTCGGGATGCCGCCGACGGATGTCGGCGAGCGTGCCGAGCGCCTGGCCACGGCAGTCGCCGCGGGCGGAATGCGTGCCTTCATCGTTCGGCTGCTCCGTGAACCAGTGGCCAGCGCCCGTCTCGTGCCCGGCGACCGCGTGGCCGGTTTGGGTGGCATCGGCGTCGCCGCGAGCCAACGCCGGCGCGGCTACGGTCGGCTTATCACAGCGGTCGCGACGCGCGCCGGCCTCGCGACCGGGCACGGGTTGGTCTGGTTATCGGTCGACGCGGCGAACACTGCCGCTGTCGAGCTCTACCGAAGCCTCGGCTACGAGCCCTCGTTCGCCTGGTCGCGCTGGGCCGCCCCCGCCGACTCCGTCGCCGCCTCCTCCTCGACATTCGGCTGACTGGCATCCGAACATCAGACCAGCCCGAGAAAATACGGAGTCTGCATCAGGCGGTAAGGGTGGATGAAAAACTACGGCAGATACAGCGAGCCATATCCCTGAGTCGAGATTCGTTGACCCTTACTCCTGCTGTCAGGGCCGTTGTAGGCTCGGTGAGCCCGATCGCGATGTTCGGTCTCACCATTGCTCTTGTCGGTTGTCAATTCCTGCCAGCGGCAGACAACGCCGTCAGGGTTGATGTGTGGAATCGATCAGCGGATGCCTACGTACTGCGCCTCGGGCCGGATCAGGCGGGGCATTGCTTCAACGTCCTGCCGGGGACCCTTGGTAACGCATACAGCGAGTTAGGGGAGACCATCCCGCGCTTGCAGCTGTATACGCCGGCAGGAGAGTTCATCACGACATTGGTGACGTCCAATAGCCATCCGCTGTTCGTTCTTGCCGACGGCGGCAACGTCACCCAATTCGAACTGAAGTACCGACAGGGACCGGGGCCTGTCTACGACCTACCGGAGATCCCAGAGCTTGACGGGCGGCGCACACCAGAATCTCTGCCCAGAACAGCCCTCGTCTGCGGTTCGGTGAACTAGATCCGACGACTGAGGTGGCGCTGCTCTGTCTTGCATAGACGTCACGACCCGTACGCCAGCCTCGGTACAGGAACCCGACGTTTGGTGTACCGAAACAGCGCCTTGACTGCATGCCGACGGATACGCTAGGCCTGAATTTTCTCGGCGGCGCGGTCGCGGGTTTGGCTCACGTCGAAGCGCATCTCGAACGATTGCGCCTCGCCCGGCGCGAGGCGGAGCGGCCAACGAAACAGCAGGCAGCTCCCCTGGTACATCCGCTCGAAGCCTGCTTCCGAGTTGGACACGGTTTCGACCGGCGACCAGGCCATCTCGGCGGGCGGATCAGAGATGGCGGCGATGTCGACGCCCTCGTACTGGTTGCCGAACCGCAGTTCCGTGCCAGCGGGCGCATTCCCGGGTGCATCGTGGCGGGACTCATGGTCGCCCGACCGGTAATAGGCGTCGGGATTGCCGCCGCCCCCGGAGAGGTTGACGTTCATCTCGAGCTCGAGGGTCCCGTCCAATCCTGCCTCGGCCTCGACCGAGAGGCGAACGCTCAGCGTCGGGTACATCCGGCTGCCTTCGATCGCTATCTGTTTGCGGAGCGCGAGGCCGCCTGCGGTCCGAGTAACCACCAGCTGTCGGTCGACCGTCGTGTCGATCTCCCACGGCCCGTTGACGAAGTCACCAACCTGTCGACCATCGGCGCCCATTAGTCGGACGAGACCGCTCCGGCGTTCGTGATCGTCGTAGACCAGGGCCGCCGACAGGCCGCTCTCCTTGGCCAACAGCACGTCGTGGATGCTCGAGGCTGTCTTCCCGGCCGCCTTCTCGCCGCGCTCCTTGGCGGCCTCCATCTCACGCAGCGCCTTGTGATAGGCCTCGGGCCGGCGGCGCATCACTGACGCGAGCGCGACCCGCGACGCGCGCAAGTCCCACGATCCGATGCCCGCGCCCTCGGCCACGTCCACAAGGACCGTCTGGCCCGGCGTGCCGAGCAGCACTTCCTCGTACCCGTCCAGGTCGTAGTCGGCCTTGCCGGAAATCGCGGCCTCACCTGAAACCAGGTCTTCGGCCGCGATCAATTCGGCGAGAGTGGCCATGCGCATGTGGACGATGTACACGCCGCCGAAGAGGCCGTGCCAGTAGCAGTCGTTTGACTGCCCGCGATACAGGTGATCAAGCGCCCGCTCTCGCAGCGAGCCCGGCTCCATCGCGTCGACCGCGGCCGATACACGCAGCATCTGCTTATGCAGGTCGTTGATCTCGCGGTAGCGCGCCTGGAAGTTGCGCCACAGCCCGCCGCGCAGGAACGGCAGCGCAACAGACTCCTCCTCGGTCGCCTTGGCCATCACCGCGTGGAATGTGTTCGCGTCGTCGGGCGGCAGCGCCCATTCGGTCATCTCGACGTACGAAGCGGTTGGCACGTAGATCCGCCCGATGGGCGCCTCGCGCGACATCCACTCCGACGGTGTGACCGTGGTCAGCCAGTCGGCGTTCTCGGCGATTGCCTCGAAGCAATCGTCGACCCACCTGCCTTCGCCCCAGCAATGCTCGTAGGTGCCCGGCCACGACCCGAACTTCTCGCCGTCGTCGCCCATCATCCCGACGCGGTCGCCGTCCTCGGTAGCCGCGGCGCGGAGGTACTCGATCAGCTCGTCGACCGCGCGGAAGGGGATCACGTAGCGCAGGCCCTTCTCGGTCCCGAAGATCGTCAGCCGCCGGCCCTGGTCGTCCGTGGTGTAGGTACCCCACATGTCGGCGTCCTTGACTGCGGCGCCGCGCAGGTGGTTGTCGTCAAGGACCGTGTAGGCATAGCCGGCTTCCGCGAGATCGAACGGCAGCGACGGCTCCCACACGCGCTCGGCCAGCCAGGCGCCCATGGGAGCGGTGCCGAACAGCCGCTCAACCTCGTCGCGCATCCGGGTCAACTGGCCGTGGCGGTCGCGCTGAGGGAGCGAGACGAGGATCGGCTCGTACAGGCCACCGCCCAGGATCTCGATCTGACCGCTGTCGGCAAGTGCGCGGAGCCTCGCGATCGCCTCCGGCTGGTTGGCCGACATCCATTCGAGCAGTGGCCCGGTGTAGTGCAGCCCGACGCGGACGTGCGGATGGCGCTCGAGGGCGCCGATCATCGGCTCGTACGCCTTCTTGAAGACGTCCTCGAAGACCCAGCCGAAGTTGCCCACCGGCTGGTGGTTATGCAGGACGAGGGCGAGCGAGATGCGGGCGGTCACGACCGAGCCGCCAAGCTGGACGGCGCCACGCTGGACGGCGCCGGGCTCAGGAGCGCGAGCGGGCTGACCCTCGGCCCGCGCCGACTGTCTGAAGTTCCTTGCCGTCGCCGCCACCCTCGCCGGCAGGCTGCGCCGCGGGCAGGTAGAGCTGTTCGACGTACTCGTGGAGCATCCGGCTCGTCGAGAACTGCCAGATCGTGCTGGCCATGGATTCCTTCATGAGCTCGAGCCAGCGCAGTGGCAGGCCCGCCTTGTCGCGTTCGTAATAGGAAGGAACGATCTCCGTCTCCAGCAGTCGGTACAGGTCCTGGGCGTCGGCCCAGTCCTGGGCGCCCTCGTCGGGGTTCGTCTCGCGCCCGCCGATCGCCCAGCCGTTGCGGCCGTTGTAGCCCTCGTCCCACCAGCCGTCGAGGACAGAGCAGTTGATGACGCCGTTCATCGCCGCTTTCATGCCGCTCGTCCCCGATGCCTCGAGCGGTCGGCGCGGGTTGTTCAGCCACACGTCGACGCCCTGGACGAGGTAGCGCCCGACCCGGATGTCGTAGTCCTCCATGACGAAGACTCGCTTGGCGAACTTGGGGGATCGGCTGCGGGTGAAGATGTCCTGGATCATGCGTTGGCCCGGTCGGTCGGCAGGGTGGGCCTTGCCGGCGAACACGATCTGGACCGGGCGCTGCTCGTTGAGCAGGATTCGCGCCAGCCGCTCCTCGTCCGAGAAAAGCAGAGCGGCGCGCTTGTAGGTGGCGAACCTGCGCGCGAAGCCGATCGTCAGGATGTCCTGGTCCAGCGCGTCTGCCAGTCCCTCGAGCAGGCTGGGCGCCTCGCCGTGTCGTGCGAACTGGTTCTGGAGCCGGCGGCGACAGAAGAACGCAAGCTCCAGCTTCTGGCGCTTGTGCGCTTCCCAGACCTGGGCGTTGGGGATCTCGTTGATGCGCTCCCAGAAGGGATTCTCATCGGCGTCCACGTCATCGAGGTCCGCGCCGATCTGCTCGTACAGGCGCCGGAAAGGCTCGCCCACCCAGCTCGGTGGATGGACGCCGTTCGTGATGCCGAGGATCGGCTGCGACACAACCTCGCGCCACGTGCTGTTGGCTGTCTGAGCGTGCAGCTTGCTGACCGCGTTTGCGCCATTGGTCTCGCGCAGCGAGAAGGCCGTCATGTCGAACTCGGCCGGGTCGTTGTCCGTGCCCCGGCCGAGCTCGATGATGCGCTCCAGGTCCAGGCCGCTGCCGTTGGCCAGCGGCGCGGCCAGGCGCCGCATCAGGTTCCTCTCGAAGCGTTCGTTGCCGGCAGAGACCGGGGTATGGATCGTGAAAACCGCGTTGCGGCGGACGGTTTGCAGGGCCTCGTCCATGGACTTGCCACTCATCGTCAGTTCGCGAGTTCGCTCGACGAGCATGAGCGCCGAGTGGCCCTCGTTGAGATGCCACGCGCGGGGCTGAATGCCCAGCGCGCCCAGGGCTCGCGCACCGCCCACGCCGAGCACGAGTTCCTGGTGCAGCCGCATCTCGCGGCCGCGGACGTAGAGGATGTGGGTGATGGGCCGGTCGGCCTCGGGGTTGTCGCTGATGTCGGTGTCGAGCAGAAGCAGCGGCACCCGGCCCACCTGTGCCAACCAGACGGCACACCAGATCTGCCGATCCGGGAGGTCGACGGCGATGCGCAGCGGGCCGCCGTCGACACCGGCCACTCGCCGCAGCGGCAGTCGCTGTGGGTCGTAGTCGGGGTAGGCGTGCTCCTGGTGGCCGTCGGCGTCGATCGTCTGTCTGAAGTAGCCGTGGCGATAGAACAGGCCCACACCGATGAACGGGATGGCCATGTCTGACGTGGCCTTCAGGTGGTCGCCGGCAAGGACGCCCAGGCCGCCCGAGTAGATACCCATTGATTCGTTCAGGCCGTACTCGGCGCAGAAGTAGGCGATGGGGCCGTCGAGCGCGTCTGCGTGCCGGCGTGCGAACCAGTGGCCGGAGCCGTTCTCCATGTACTTGTCGAAGTCGTCGAGGAGCGTCTTGTACTCGACCATCAGGTCGACGTCCTCGAGGATCGTGGACCAGTTCTGGTGCGTCTGGAGAAGAGGGACGGGCTGGCGATAGCGCAACCAAGACTGGGCGTCGATGCGCCGGAAAAGGACGCGTACCCGTGGGTGCCACATCCAGTAATGGTTGAAGGCGAGTCGCTCAAGGCCTTCGAGTTGTGGGGGGAGCACCAGGCCTGTCACAGGCAGTGTGGGGATGTCGATCCGACTTGGCACGGCGGGCATCCTACATTGTCCTGATTCCGGGTGTAAACCGGTTCAGCAACGCGGCCATCGAGGGGCGGCGGTGGCCTGAGGGCTCAGACAATAACGAGGTTCATATACGGCAGCTAGCCAGCCCTTAGCCGCCGGTGTTTCAACCGAACGACCCGGCGAACAATGGGTTCCACGCTTGTTTCGTGGGTGTTGTACGGGTTTTCGATCTCCTGGGCCGCGCTTAGGCGTCGCTTGGCGCCTGCATATGAGCCACGTTAATTCGGCCGAGTCCAAGAGCCGAAGAATGCCGGCCGTCGCCCGCTGGGCGGCCGTTAGCATCGGCGGGCATGCGCATCGCGATGGTTACCTCTGAATGCGAGCCGTTTGCCAAGACCGGCGGGCTGGCCGATGTGGTCGACGCGCTGGCGCGAGCGTTGGGCCAGCTCGGGCACGAGGTCGACGTCTACCTGCCGCGCTACCGAGGGCTCGAGCCACCCGGCCCGACAGAGCGAACTGACCTCCGGATACCGACTGGTTTAGGCGGCCAGGTGGCCGTCAGCGTGCTCAGCGCGCAGGCGCGCGGCTATCGGCTCCGGCTGGTGGATCACCCACAGAGCTTCGATCGGCCGAACTACTACGGCGAGGACGGCGCCGACTATCCCGACAACGGCTTCCGGTTCTCGCTGCTCGGACGAACAGCGCTCGAACAGATGCGCGTCGAGGGCCGTGCCGCAGACATCGTGCACGCCCACGACTGGGAAGGCGTGCCGGCCATCCTGCTGCTGCGCCACCGCTACGGGGCCACGGCGGCACTCGGCGCGCCGGGCACGATCCTGACCTGCCACAACCTCGCCTACCACGGCTGGGTGCCGCGTGATCAGGTTGCACCCCAGCTCGATTTGCCTGATGAGGTCGGAATGCCCGCCGGCGTGGACCTGCTGTACGAGGGGGTTCTGGCAGCAGACATGGTCAATACCGTCAGCCCGACCTACGCGCGCGAGTCCCTTACTCCGGAGTACGGCGCCGGGCTCGACGAGGCGTTGCGCTATCGAGGGGACAGATATGTCGGGATCATCAACGGCATCGACACGGATCTCTGGAATCCGGAGACCGACGTCGACATCCCGGCGCGCTACTCAGCCGCGAACCTCGCGGGCAAGGCCGTGTGTCGCGCGGCTCTATGTGAGGAGCTGGGTCTGGACCCGCTGGGGCCGATCTTCGCGATGGTCAGCAGGCTCGATCCGCAAAAGGGCTTCGACCTGCTCGCGGCGGCGGCGTGGCAGATGCTCGCCGACGGGGCGCGGATCTGTGTGCTCGGCACGGGCGATCACGCGCTCGTTGAAGGGCTCCGCTCGCTGGCCGCGCATTATCCCTCGCGGCTTGCCGTCGAGGAGAGGTTCGACCGAACCCTCGCGCGGCGGATGTACGCCGGGGCCGACTGCTTCCTGATGCCCTCACGCTTCGAGCCGTGCGGGCAGGGCCAGATGATTTCGATGCGCTACGGCACGATCCCGATAGTCCGCGCCACGGGCGGATTGGCCGACACGGTGATCGACGCCGACGCCCAACCAGACGCCGGCAACGGCTTCAGCTTCTACGACGCCGACTCTGCTCCGCTGGTGGATGCCAGCCGCCGCGCGATGGCCGCCATGACCGACGGGCCGCGCTGGCGCGCCATCCAGGCTCGGGCGA
The DNA here is from genome assembly GCA_040905225.1 of Chloroflexota bacterium. Taxonomy (GTDB): domain Bacteria; phylum Chloroflexota; class Limnocylindria; order Limnocylindrales; family CSP1-4; genus JALYGJ01. The sequence continues at coordinate 51,262 of JBBDRY010000020.1, forward strand.
TGGCGGCGGACCACTCGTGGCGTGGCCCGGCGCGCGAATACGTCGCGGCCTATCGGCGCGCTATCGGGATTGCCGCTGGTTGATCCCGGGCTGATATCGTCACCCATCGCATGTCCCTACTCGCCGGCAAGAAGGCGCTGATCTTCGGCGTCGCGAATGACCACTCGATCGCCTGGGGCATTGCCCAGGCGCTACATGAGCACGGAGCCGAGATCGGCTTCAGCTCGATCGAGATGATGCTCGAGAAGCGTGTTCGGCCGCTGGCCGAGAGCATCGGCTCGAAATTCGTGGAGCCGTGCGACGTCCAGAGTGACGAGCAGATCGCCCAAGTCTTCAAGCGTTGGGAGGATCAGTACGGCCAGCTCGACATCCTCGTGCACGCGCTCGCCTTCGCCAAGCGCGAGGACCTGGAAGGCCGATTCGTCGACACCTCGCGCGAGGGCTTCGCGCTGGCGCTCGACATCAGCGCCTACTCGCTCGTCGCCCTTGCCCAGCCGGCCGCCAAGCTCATGCCCGACGGTGGATCGATCATGACCCTGTCCTATTACGGCGCCGAGAAGGTGGTCGCGAACTACAACGTGATGGGTGTTGCGAAGGCTGCGTTGGAGGCGAGCGTTCGGTATCTCGCCAACGATCTCGGGCCGCAGAACGTGCGCGTCAACGCGATCAGCGCCGGGCCCATCCGGACCCTCGCCGCGCAGGGCGTTGCCAACTTCAAGAAGATGTATGGGATGTTCCCCGACATCACGCCGTTGCGACGGAACATGACGCTCGAGGACGTTGGCGGCACCGCGGTCTACCTGGCCAGCGACCTGTCGTCGGGCGTGACCGGCGAGACGATCTATGTCGACGGCGGATTCAACGTGCTTGGAGTGCCAACACCCGAATCGTGAGCGAACCCCCAAGCGTTACCGAGCCCGCCGCGGCTGGTCCCGACTCGCAGTCACACGATCAGAAGCACCTGCCCGCACTTGGCCCGAACGGCGAGGGTTGGTTCCTCCTCCAGATCGCCTTCATGGCCGCCGTCGTTGTTTCGGGGATATTTGTTGGAGCGCACTGGACCGGCGCGCCGCGCTTTGCGGCGGCAGTTGCGGGTGGGGCGCTGATCGTGGCTGGGGTCGCGCTTGGGTACCTCGGGATCAAGGACCTTGATCGGTCCCTCAGCCCGTTACCCCGGCCGCGAGACACCGCGGTCTTGATCCAGGACGGCGTGTATCGGCGCCTGCGCCACCCGATCTACGCGGCGCTCATCGTCCTCGCCCTGGGTTGGGGGCTGCTGACCGCGTCGCTGCTCGCCATCGCCCTGGCCTTGGCCCTCGCGCTGCTGTTGGATCTCAAGGCGCGCCGTGAAGAGGTCTGGCTGCGCGAGCGGTACCCAGGCTACGCCGACTACGCGACCCGCACCAAGAGGTTCGTGCCCGGCGTCTACTGAGCCCAGCGCTGCCGCGCGGCCGTGCAGTCGTTCGCCCGGGCGGTCGTTCGCCCGCTGGTGCGGAGTCCCTTCGCGTGATCACGGGCCGGTGCGGCGATCGGCGCTGATCACGCGAATGTACTCAGACGCAGGGAAGGCATTGTCGCGTTGGCGACTGATCTCCTTCAGGCGAGAGGCGTCGCGACCGCTGAGCCGTTAGCGGGATCGGCCGGGCGCGCAGGTCTGACTCGGCGCGGAGCCCTTTCGCGACCTGAGGCCAACGCGCTGAATCGGCTTATTCGCGGCCCAGCAGGACTCTTGCAATGGCGGCCTGGCCGCGTGCATCGTCGAGGGCGTGGTGGCTGTGATCCGGATCGCACCGAAGCTGCCGGTCGACATTCACGCGGCGGGTCTCCGACCAACGGGTGACGTGCTCGCGACCCATGTAATACGACTTCAGGTCGAGCGCCGACACGCCGAACGGGTTGCGGCCGAGGTAGCGCCAGAAATAGTCGGCGACGAACATCCAGTCGAAAGGGGAGTTGAAGCCGACGAACACTGGCCGGCTGTCTCGCCCACACGCGTCGATCAGCCAGGCCGCGAACCTCTCCATCGCGGTCTCGGGCGTCAACCCTTCTTCCTCGAGCCGCGACCGGTCGAGCTTGTGGATCGCTTCCGCTTCGTCACTCCAAGGTCGATCCGCAAGTGGCTTCAGCTCCAGATAGAGCTCGACCGCTGGCTCATCGACGAGACAGGCGCCGATCGACAGCAGGCTGCCGACGCTCGGGCTCTGCCCGGACGTTTCGACATCGACGCTGACAAGCACCTCGGGAACTTCAGCCTCAGCCATGGCCGCTCATGGTGAGCGATCGACGACCGCGCGACAAAACGAACCTGCAAATCGAGGCCGTGCACGAAGGCCTCGTCTGGGGGTCATCCACAACGGCTATCCACAGTCCATCGACGCTTCGGGGATAACGCGCCCAAACCTTTCGAAACTCGTGGATGGCACATCTTGTATGCCCTTCTGCCCGCCCCTAACGTACGTCTCAGCCCGAAGGGGCCACGGAAACCGACTCACAGGCTAGGGCTTGCTCCAGCAGGTGAGGCGGCCGGAGGAACAGGTTCGCCAGGGGACTCGTTCCCAGGCGAAGCGAGAGGCTCGTCCTCACGCAGCCTGATCTTCCACTCCGCGGTTCCTTCGGGTCTTTTGTTGCCCGCCGGAGAGCAACGCTTTTCAGCGGCTGGTAAGGGACCACGTGTAGCGGCCGTCCTGATCCCACTGCGCATCGCCGAAGACAACACATCCGTCGGCAATGTGCTGGAGATAGGCCTTCGCTTGGGCCCCGTCCGGCGGTCCGGGGACACCGACCGGAGGGCCGAGAACGTCGTGAACCCCCCTGACGATGACGCCCGGATTTGCGATGCCCGCGGTCTCGAGTGTCGTCCGTAGTAGCTCCAGCGCATCCCCTGGACCGAGGCAGCGGCTCAGCAAGTCCACTTTCAGCGCTTCCAGGGCGGCGTTGATCCTTGGTCCCATGGCCGGGATCAGCACGACCTCATGGGTTTGACCACTGACCCCGGCCGAAACGCATGGTGACTCGCGAGTGATGTCGCCGACGCGGATCGTCCAATCGGCAAGTCCGAGCGCATCGAGCCGAGCGCGGTAATGCGCAACTGCCTGATCGGCCGTCAGACAGGCTTCTCCTTCATGCGCCGCGAGGTCCTCCAGGACGCGCTCTTCGTCTGCTGCGTCGCGGGCAATCTCCGCGGGCGAGCGCGGCGGCGCGGTACCCGACGCGATGAGCGCGGTGCCGACGACGAGCGCGAGCACCGCGGCAAGTGCGAGCACCACCTGTCCGCGACGTGGCGCGCGACGCCGTAGTGGAGTGGAGGTCCTGGCCGGGCTGCTCGGCTCGGGGACGGCTGCCTCCA
>JBBDRY010000021.1:0-29756 GCA_040905225.1 Chloroflexota bacterium
TGGCCAGGGCAACTTCGGCTCGGTCGACGGTGATCCACCAGCCGCGATGAGGTACTGCGTGACCGGCGACACGCGGGTCGCGACGACTTCAGGCACCGTTCGGATTGATTCGATCGTTCCGGGAGCCGAGCCAGAGTCCGACAACGACGTCGACATCGAGGTGCTTGATCGGCGTGGCCGCCCGGTCCACGCTTCCACGCTCTTCCATTCCGGCTCGCATCGGACCCTTCGGCTGCGGACATCTCTAGGTCACGAGCTCACCGCAACCCACAACCATCCCGTTCTGTGTCTCGTAGAGGCAGCCGGCGTACCGCTTCCGACCTGGAAGCTCCTCGAAGAGATCAAGGTCGGAGACCGCGTAGTCATCTCACGCATGCCTCAGGAAGGCAGCCGAGTGCAGTCCGATCTTCAGGGCGACGTTGCGCTGCTGCTCGGTGCGTTCGTCTCGGAGGGCTGGGTTAGCGGCGGCCGAGCTGGCTTCAACAACATCGACCACGATTACTTCGATGCCGTCGTGGGTGCATACGACGCCATCGTCGGTGGGCCGCGCTACGTGTACAGCCGTCGGATCGCATCAGGCAGCCTGCTGTTCGAGCTCGACGTCCAGAACCTCACGTACCTGCGCGCGAGCGTACTTAAGGAGGTCGTCGGGCGCAGTGGGGCCAAGGTGGTTCCCGAGTCAGTCTGGCAGGGGTCGCCCGTTTTCAAGCGGGCGTTCCTTCGGTCACTCTTCACTGGAGACGGGTCGTGTTCAGCCCTGCCGCGATCGACGATCCAGATCTCGTACTCGACCTATAGCGAGCACCTCGCGCGTGGCGTCCAGCTCTTGTTGCTTGAGAGCGGGGTTGGCTCTCGGATCTGTCGCTACGCGAAGGGTGAGTTCAAGGTCGTCATAAGCAACCGACGTGACGCGCGGCTCTTCGCGACGCGAATCGGCTTCGTAGGGACGAAACAGCAGAAGCTGGAGGCGATCCTAGCCAGAATCCCGATGCAGAGTCGCGCCCTCAGCCGCGACTACGTTCCGTACATCGCGGAGTACGTACGCGCCGAGTCCGGCTCAGCGTGGACTGACCGCGATTGGCTGGCTCGCCACAACATCGATCGGGTAGAGCGCTGGGAGGGAGGCGGGACCGCCATCCTCGAGCGCATCGCTTCCACCGAGGTGAAATCGGTAATCGCACCGCTCGTGACCGGTGACTACCTGTACGCCGCGGTCGAGTCGGTAACGGATGCTGGAGTCCAACCGGTCTACTCGCTCCGCGTCGACACCGACGACCACTCGTTCATCACGAATGGCTTCGTCAGCCACAACACCGAGGCGCGCATGACGGCGATAGCCGCCGAGGTGCTTGCCGACATCGACAAGGAGACGGTCAACTTCGTCGAGAACTACGACGGCACACGGATGCAGCCGTCGGTATTGCCGGCGAAGCTGCCCAACCTGCTGGTCAATGGCTCGTCCGGCATCGCAGTTGGAATGGCGACCAACATTCCGCCACACCATCTGGGCGAGATCGCCGAGGCGACGGTCGCCCTCATCGACGACCCCGAGATGACCAACGACGGGCTGTGCATGTTCGTGAACGGCCCTGATTTCCCAACCGGCGCCACGATCTTCAGGCGCGATCAGCGGCGCAACCCACTCAATGGTCAGCTCGAGGAGTTCGACGCGATCCGCGAGATGTACGCCCACGGACGTGGACGCGTCGTGATGCAGGCCACGGTCACCTTCGAGGAGACGCGCCAGGAGCGCACGGCGATCGTCGTTACGGAGCTGCCATTCCAGGTCAACAAGGCGAGCCTTGCCGAAAAGATCGCCGACCTTGTGCAGCAGAAGAAGATCGAGGGCATCGCCGATCTGCGTGACGAGTCGGACCGCGACGGCATGCGTCTCGTGATCGAGTGCAAGAAGGACGCGGCGCCGCGCAAGGTGCTGAACAACCTGTTCAAGCACACCGCGTTGAAGCTCGCCTTCAATATGAACATGCTCGCGCTCGTCGACGGGCAGCCCCAGACGCTGCCGCTCAAGCAGGTCCTCCAGCACCACATCGACTGGCGCCGTGAGGTCGTCCGGCGGCGCACGGAGTTCGACCTCGGCAAGGCGCGCGATCGGGCTCACATCCTCGAAGGGCTCAAGATCGCCCTCGACAACCTCGACGCGGTGATCAAGACGATCCGCGGGTCGGCCGATGTGGACACCGCCCGATCCAACCTGATCGATCGCTTCAAGCTGAGCGAGATCCAGGCCAACGCCATCCTGGAGATGCAGCTCCGCCGCCTGGCAGCGCTGGAGCGCAAGAAGATCGAGGACGAGTACCTCGCCACGATCAAGCTCATCGCCGAGCTCGAGGACATCCTGGCCAATCCGGCGCGGATCTCCGCGATCATCAAGGACGAGTTGCGCGAGCTGTCCGCCAAGTACGCCGGCGAGCGGAAGACGCGCGTCCAGGAGGACTCGAGTCGCGAGCTGACCGACGAAGACCTGGTAGCCAACGAAGATGTCGTCATCACGATCTCAACGAGGGGTTACATCAAGCGCCAGCCCCTTGCGACATACCGCCGTCAGGCGCGTGGCGGCAAGGGGATCATCGGCGCAAAGACCGTCGAGGAAGACGCGGTGGCCCACCTGCTCGTGGCCAAGACTCATGACTGGGCGCTCTTCTTCACGAACCAGGGGCGAGTGTTCAGTTCCAAGGCCCACCAGATTCCTGATGCCAGTCGGCAGGCCAAGGGCATACCGATCATCAACCTCGAAGGCGTCCAGGTGGAACATGGCGAGCGCATCCTGGCCGTGATCACCATTCCTAACTTCGAGAAGGGCGCCAATCTCGTGATGGCAACCGTCAAGGGCGTCATCAAGAAGACCCCCATCGAGCAGTTCGAGCGGGTCCGCTCGACGGGGATCCGGGCGATCACCGTGAAGGAGGGCGACGATCTCGCGTGGGTCGACGTCTCGTCAGGCTCGGACGAGGTGATCCTGGCCACCGCGGAGGGCCGCATCGCGCGGTTCAACGAGAGCGAGGTCCGGCCAACAGGGAGAGGCTCCGCCGGCGTTGCTGGCATCAGGCTCGTGCGGCCCGGAGACCGGGTCGTAGTGATGAGCATCGTGCGGCCGAACAGCCAGATCCTGGTGCTCACCGAGACCGGGTACGGCAAGCGGACGCGTGTCGACGAGGTGCGCAAGACGCATCGCGGCAGCCAGGGCGTCGCGCTGATCACGCTCGAGGGCAACAAGACCGGCCGCGTCGCGGCGGTCAAGATCGTCCCCGACGACGCGGAGGAACTACTCCTGATCAGCTCCGGCGGTCAGGTTGTTCGGACGGACGTGAACAGCATCAACCTCTACGGGCGCTACTCGCGCGGGGTGATCGTCATGCGGATGAACGAGGGCGACGAGGTGGCCGGCATCGCGGTCTTCAGGGCCGACGCCCCTGAATCGTTCGACGATCAGTCCGAAGAACCAAGCGAGCCGCCGCCTGTCGGTTAGGGGCTGACAGGCCGATGTCCATGCCCGACAATTGCCGCCCGGCGGGAGGGCCTTGGTGACCGCTTTCGGCAGCCGTGCCGCGACGGCTTATAGCGAGCAATTCGACCTGTATACGGGCAATGCCAACCCCGAGTTGGCAAGCAAGATTGCCCGCTATCTCGGACGTGACCTTGGTCGCGCCGAGGTTTTCGAGTTTGCCAACGAGAACATCTTCGTGCGCATCGAGGACAACGCGCGCGATCGCGACGTTTTCATCATCCAGCCGACCTGCCGCCCGGTGCAGAAGTCGATCATGGAGCTGCTGATCATGATCGACGCCTTCAAGCGCGCGAGCGCCGGTCGGATCACGGCCGTGATCCCGTACTACGCCTACGGGCGGTCAGACAAGAAAGACCAGCCCCGGGTGCCGATCACGGCGCGCCTGGTCGCGGACATGATCAGCGTCGCGGGGGCGGACCGATTACTGACGATGGACCTGCACCAGGGCCAGATCCAGGGGTTCTTCTCCATCCCGGTCGACGAGCTGACCGCGGTGCACATGCTGTCGAACTACTTCAAGCGGCTGGATCTCGAGGACCTGGTAGTGGTCACAGACCTCGGCTTTGCCAAGCGCGCGCGGACGTTCGCGGAGATCCTGGAGGCGCCACTGGCGGTCATCGAGAAGCGCCGGCCGGGAACTGGCGCGAGTGCGGCCGACCTGGGCAAGGCCGAACTGCTCAACGTGATCGGCGAGGTGAAGGGTCGCAGGGCGATCATCGTCGACGACGAGATCGACACCGCGAGCACGCTCGTTGAGATCGAGCGCGCGCTCATCCGTGAAGGCGTGACCGAGATCTACGCCTGTGCGACTCACGGCGTCCTGTCCGACCCGGCCATCGATCGACTGCGCAGCTCGGAGATCACCGAGATCGTCATCACGGACACGGTTCCCCTGCCCGCAGCCAAGCGCCTGCCGCAGATCAAGGTGCTGTCGGTGGCGCCGCTGATCGGCGAGGCCATCAAGCGCATTCACCGCGGCGAATCGGTTGGAGCCCTCTTTTCAGGCGACCTCGATCTCGTCCAGGAGATGCTGCTGTGGGACGAGGAGGCGGAGAACAGTGCCGCGTGATCGGCGGCTTCATACGATCTGGAGCATGATCACCCGCGCATGAGCCTGAAGCTTTACCGCCCCACCCCGGAGGGTGGCCTGGAGCCCAGCCCCGTCGAGCTGCGCACGTGGCGCAGTCGCCTGCGCTCGCGCCGCTGGAACCCGGCGCCCCTCTCCAACCCGGAGCTCAAGCCCACCAGCGCGCGCGTCGGCGTCCTGTTCTGGCTGGGCCTCGCCGCTTTGACGTTCGTAGTGATCGTCGGTGGCTACGGCCTCGGCATCTGGAGGATGGTCGGGACGTAGCAGGGGTTCGTGAAGCCTCCCCGCCTATACTTTTCGTGCTTTGAAGAATCTCATTTCCCGTCTCGTCGATTCAAACGACCGTGCCGTCAAGCGCCTCCAGCCCATCGTCGACGAGATCAATTCACTCGAACCCGAGTTCGAGGCGCTCAGCGACGACCACATTCGCGAGCGCATGGTCGCGCTGCGGGCCGAGATCCTCGAAGACGCGGCGCCGTCCGAGCCGACCACCGAGGAGGTCGAGCACGAGAGCTCCGAGCGCCGCCGTGAGCTGCGCCGGGCGCGTGAGAAGGACGACATCGGGCATCTCCAGGACGTCCTCGACGATGCGCTGCCGGAGGTGTTCGCTGCAGCCCGGGAGGTCAGCCGGCGCAAGCTCGGCATGCGCCACTTCGACGTCCAGCTGCTGGGCGGCATCGTTCTTCACCAGGGCAAGATCGCGGAGATGAAGACCGGCGAGGGCAAGACCCTCGTCGCGCCCCTCGCCGCAGCCCTCAACGCCATGTCGCGCCGCGGTGTTCACGTCGTGACCGTCAACGACTACCTGGCCAAGCGCGACCCGCAGTGGATGGGCCCCATCTTCCATGGCCTCGGCCTGACGGTCGGGATCATCCAGCACGACGTTGCCTACGTTTACGACCCTGACCACCGCGGCACGGACGAGCGGCTGCTCCACTTGCGGCCGGTGGATCGGCGCGAAGCGTACGGCGCGGACATCACATACGGCACGAACAACGAGTTCGGCTTCGACTACCTGCGCGACAACATGGTCACGGAGCTCAACGAGCGCGTTCAACGCGACCGTTACTTCGCGATCGTCGACGAGGTCGACAACATCCTCATCGACGAGGCGCGCACGCCGCTCATCATCAGCGGCCAGGCCGAGGAGTCGGAGGACCTGTACTACCAGTTCGCGCGGCTCGTCCCGCGGCTTTCGCCGCGCCCCGAGGGTGACGAGCAGGGCGGCGACTACTTCATCGACCTGAAAGAGCATGCCGTCTCGCCCACCGAGGAGGGCATCACCAAGATCGAGCGCCTCCTCAAGGTCGACAACCTCTTCGACGCCGACCCACGCCTCGTGCGCCACTTCGAGCAGGCGCTGAAGGCCCACGCGCTCTACAAGCGCGACCGCGACTACATCGTCAAGGATCGAGAGATCGTCATCGTCGACGAGTTCACCGGCCGCCAGATGCCCGGGCGGCGCTGGTCGGAAGGCCTCCACCAGGCGATCGAGGCGAAGGAGGGCCTGCACGTCCAGCGCGAGTCCGTCACGCTCGCCACGATCACGTTCCAGAACTACTTCCGGCTGTACGAGAAGCTGTCGGGAATGACCGGTACGGCCCTGACCGAGCAGGAGGAGTTCTACAAGATCTACGGACTGGAAGTGGTCTCGGTCCCGACCCACCGGCCGATGATCCGCCAGGACTCAGCCGATCTCGTGTTCCGCACCGAGACGGACAAGTTCAACGCCCTGATCGACGAGATCGTCGAGATGACCGAGGCCGCGCGGCCCGTCCTCGTTGGAACGACCAGCGTCGAGAAGAGCGAGATCCTGTCCGAGATGCTCAAGCGGCGCGGCATCAAGCACGAGGTGCTGAACGCCAAGTTCCACGAGAAGGAAGCGCCGATCATCGCCCAGGCCGGCCACGCCGCCGCCGTCACGATCGCGACCAACATGGCCGGCCGCGGCACGGACATCCTGCTCGGCGGCAATCCAGCGGGTATTGCGTCGAGTGAGCTGCACAAGCGCGGGATCAACCCGGCCGAGGCGCCCGACGACATCTATCAGGAGGTGCTGGAGAAGGCGAAGTCGGAGGTAGCGGTCGACCACGAGCGCGTCGTCCAGGCCGGCGGCCTGCACATCATCGGCACCGAGCGACACGACGCCCGCCGGATCGACAACCAGCTTCGCGGCCGCGCCGGCCGGCAGGGCGACCCGGGGTCGTCCCGTTTCTACCTGTCCCTGGAAGACAACCTGATGAAGCGCTTCGCTTCCGAGCGTGTCGCAGGGCTGATGGAGCGCATGGGCCTCGAGGGCGACGTGGCGCTCGAGTCTCGTCTCGTGTCGCGCACCATCGAGAGTGCCCAAACGCGAGTCGAGGGCTACAACTTCGACATCCGCAAGCGCGTGGTCGAGTACGACGACGTCATCAACAAGCAGCGCGAGACCATCTACGCCGAGCGTGACAAGGTCCTGCGCAACGAGGACCTGGCCGATACCGTCCGGACCTTCTTCGACGCCGAGCTCGAAGCGCTGGTCGAAGAGAAGCTGGGCAGCCCGACGCCCGACGAGTGGGACTACGACGGCCTCGCTCGTGAGATAAACCAGATGGGCCTCGAAGGCACAGACCTCGACGCCGACTCCCTGGCCGAGATCGGCGTGCGCGAGGAAGTGCTGGAGCACCTGCGCGACGCGCTCGACCAGACGCTCGAGTCACGTGACAAGAAATACGGAGCCGAGACCTGGGCGCAGGTCGAACGCCTGATCCTGCTGCGCACGATCGACCAGCTGTGGGTCGATCATCTGACCGAGCTCGACGACATGCGCCGCGGCATCGGGCTCCGGGGTTACGGCGGCATCGACCCGCTCAATGAGTTCAAGAAGGAGGCCTTCAAGCTCTACGAGGAGCTGCGCGGCTTCATCAGCAAGCAGGTCGCCAACACGATCTTCCGCGTCCAGGTGACGGCAGTCCCGCAGCAGGTCACGGAAACGGCTGCCGCTCCGTTCGCCGCGACAGCGGGTGACGGCAACGGCGTGCGGCCGGAGGCGGTGACACCGACAGCTGACGGTGGGCACGTCCATCCCGACGGTACTTACCACCCTGGTGGTCGATCGCCGGCCGCGGTGGCTGCCCCGGCCATCCTCCCCGGTCTCGCCGCGCAACAACGTCGCGGGATCCAGCTCCAGCACGGCGACCAGCCTGCGGCTGGAGGATCAACCGGTGCGTCGGGAGCTCCCGCGAGCGCGGCCAAGCTGGGCCGCAACGACATCTGCTGGTGCGGGAGCGGCAAGAAGTTCAAGCGCTGCCACGGAGCTTGACCCTCCCCGACACGCAGACCTCGCGCGTCCTCGAGTGGGAGGGCTGCCACAACGTCCGTGACCTGGGCGGCCTGGCAACGCTGGATGGACGTCGCACTCGCTGGGGGGCACTCGTTCGTTCCGACCTGTTGTGCCGACTGACGGAGACGGGTCAGACAGCGCTGGTTGACCACGCTGTGCGCACGATCGTCGACCTTCGCTTTCCCGACGAGGTCGCCCATGACTGGCACCTGTACCCGTTCCGGGACGTGCCGGACGGGACCCCCAAACAGGTTCGCTACTCGAACGTGCCTTTCAACACCGGGCGCGATCCGGCCCTCAACGAGGAGATCAGGGCCGCCTATCGAGCCGCCACGAGCCGTACCGAGCTGAATCGGCTGGATCTCGACCGGAATGCAACCGGCATCGCGGCGGCCGTCTCGGCCATCGCCGACGCTCCGCCAGGAGGGGTGCTCGTTCACTGCCACGGCGGCAAGGACCGCACGGGCATCGTGGTCGCCCTGATCCTTTCCGCCCTGGGCGTTTCCGACGATGAGATCGCCGACGACTACGCCCTGACGGCAATCAACCTGGAGCCGCTCATCGTCGAATGGCTCGACGGCATCACCGATGAGCCCGCCGAGCGGGATCGCCTGCGTGCTCTGGCCATGCCGGCACGCGAGGCGATGCTCGAGACCCTGGCCCATCTTGCGAAGCGCTTCGGGTCCGCCGAGGAGTACCTCCGCGAGGCCGGCGTCACCGACGCTCAGCTCCGGGAATTGCGCACCCGCTTGCTGGAGGTCCCTGAGCGGTGACAGATCTCGGACGCGAGTACGTCGTGTTGGCGCTCTCGGTGGGCGAGCTCCAGGAAGGCATCGTCGACGCCTACTACGGCCCCCCAGAGTTGCGCGAGGAGGCAGTGGCTCGCAAAGCCTCGGCCAAGGACCTCGTGAGCGACGCCCGGCACCTGCGTGCGCGTGTCAATGCCGACGGCATGGACAGCCAGCGCCAGCGCTGGCTCGACCGCCAGCTGATCGGCCTGGAGACCCTCGCTCGACGGATTGCCGGGGAGAAGATCTCGTACCTCGATGAGGTTGAGCGCTGTTTCGACGCTCGGCCCGAACAGACCCCGCCCGACGCGTACGCAAATCTGCGGCGGTCGCTGCATGATCTCCTCCCATCCGGGAACAGCCTCCACGAGCGACTGGCAGCCCGCGATGCGCGGCTGACGATCCCGGTGGACCGCGTCGCCGGAATCCTCGACTGGGTCACGGGCCAGGTCCGCGCAATCTGTTCCGAGCACCTGCCCATCCCGGAGGCAGAGTCACTCACTATCAGTCTCGTCACGAACCAGCCGTGGGCGGCCTACAACTGGTATGACGGCGGCCTGCGCTCGCGCATCGAGTTCAACACGGACCTGCCGACGCGGGCGAACCAGCTCGTCGGGACGCTCGGCCACGAGACCTTCCCGGGCCATCACCTCGAGCACACGTGGAAAGAGCAGCGCCTGTATCGGGATGGCGGCCGCGTCGAGGCAACCGTCCAGCTCATCAATACGCCAGAGGCCTACATCAGCGAGGGCCTGGCTGAGGTCGGGCCCAGGCTGATGGTCGACAAGGAGCGCTGGCAGGAGCTGCTCGTTGGTATCTGCGAGCGGGCGGGCATCCCCATCTCGGCCGATGACGCGCACCGGGAGTGGGAGATCACCGAGGCTCTGCGCACGTTGCGCGGGAGCAGCGGCGACGCGGCACTCCAGCTGCACGCTGACGGCAAATCCCGGAAACAGGTGCGCAAGTTCCTGATCGACGATGCGCTGCGCACGCCCGAGCAGGCCGACAAGTCGCTGGAGTTCATCACCCATCCGCTGTGGCGGACGTACGTCTTCTGCTACGGCGGCGGCGAGCAGCTCCTGACGCAGTGGTGTGCTGCCGCGGGTGACCTTTCGGCCCGGCGGATGCGCTTTTTCCGCCTCCTGACGGAGCAACTGACGCCGTCGGGCATCGCCGAGGAGCTCGCTACAGCCTGATTCACACGTGAATTTCGCGTAATCAGCATTTGACCCCTTGAGTGGGCGTGCTCGGGCTGCCATACTCGGAAACACCCGCTTCCGGAGGCCGTGCCTCCTCCGGTGAATGTGTAAACACGTTCCCGGGGTCGAGGGTGGGCCCGGGCCATGATGAGGAGTCTGGCTCGCCGTGAATGCCAAGCCGGCCGTTGAGGCAGTGGCCGAACCGTTCGTTGACCTGATCGCATGCGAGCGCGAGTGCCGTAGCTGTAGCTACGCCATGAGCCTCGACTGCGACGGCAACTGCGGAGTCTGCCCGCACAACGGATACTGTCCATGTGTCAACCCCGTCGTCGCCCGGAGCAAGACAGCTTTGAAGATCATCGAGCTCCGGCCGATCCTGCTCAGGGACATGCTCGCGCGCAACTGAGCGCCGAGACAACGTCCTGATGGAGACCGCGCAGATACGCGACCTTTCCGAGCGGATCCACGCGACCTCGGGGAGGCTTTGACCTAGAAACCAAGGCCGCGCGACTGCGCGAGCTGGACGAAGAGTCCAGCGCACCCGATTTCTGGTCAGACCAGCGCGCCGCGCAGCAGGTCTTGCGAACCGCGGATGGGCTGCGCGACGAGATCGACAGTTGGCGATCCCTGATCCAACGCGCCGACGACCTGCGCGAGCTGGGCGAGCTGGCTGCCTCGGACGCAGAGGCAGACTCAGAGATGAACTCCGGCCTGGACACCGAGTACGCGGCGCTCTCCGCCGAGTACGATCGTATGCGGACGAGCCTTCTGTTCTCCGGCCCGTACGACGAGCGCAACGCGATCATCAGCATCAACGCGGGCGCCGGCGGAACCGAGGCGACTGACTGGGCAGAGATGCTCCTGCGCATGTACCTGCGCTGGGCGCAGCGGCACAAGTTCGCGACCGAGATCCTCGACCAGCTCGAAGGTGAGGAAGCCGGCCTGAAGAGCGCTACGGTCGCCATCGACGGCCGCTACGCGTACGGCCATCTGCGTGCCGAACGTGGTGTGCATCGCCTGGTGCGCATCAGCCCGTATGACTCGCAGAAGCGCCGCCACACGACGTTCGCGTTGGTCGAGGTCCTCCCCGAGGTGGCGGATGACACCGAGGTGGGCGAGATCCCCGAGGACGAGCTGCGAGTCGAGACCTTCCGCTCGCAGGGGGCGGGCGGCCAGCACGTAAACAAGACCGACTCGGCCGTACGGTTGACCCACATCCCGACAGGCATCACGGCCCAGAGCCAGAACGAGCGATCGCAACACCAGAACCGCGAGTCGGCGATGAAGATCCTGAAGGCGCGCCTCCTGGAGCAGCGCGTCCAGGAACGCGAGAAGGAGCTCGCTGCGATCCGGGGCGTGCATGTGGAGGCGGGCTGGGGCAACCAGATCCGCTCCTACGTCCTGCACCCGTACCAGATGGTCAAGGACCACCGCACGGAGCACGAGACGAGCGCCACGAACGACGTGCTCGACGGCGACCTGGACGCCTTCATGCTGGCCGAGCTGGAGCGACTGGCCACGACCGAAACACCTGCCTCGGCCGCCTAGAAAGATGGAGATTCGGCCGATCACCCCCGCAGACATAGAGGCGTGCGTCGAGGTCTTCTATTCGGCGGACGAGGCGCTCAGCGCCAGCATGAACCTGCTGGTCATGCCGCGCAATCCGCAGGCGATCGATGGCATATTTCGCCATGTCTCGGAAAACGATCCAGGGCGCGCGTGGGTCGCTGAGCAGGGCGGCGAGGTCGTCGGGTTCGGCATGGCCATCGAACGGGACGAGCTCACCTTCCTTGCGTTCCTGTTCGTCCGACCGGACGCCCAGTCGGCAGGACTGGGCGCGCAGCTGTACGACCGCTGCATGCCCGCCAGCGGCTACCGGGCGACCTGCATCTGGTCCGTCCAGCCGATCTCGGCCGCCCTCTACGCGCGCTACGGCCTCGTGCCGCGGGTGCCGATGTACACGATGACGGGACGTCCGCGCATCCCTCTGCCGCGACTGCGTGACGGTCTCGAGCTGACGTCCATCACGCCCGCGGAGATCGACGAGCTGGACCGCGAGATCGTCGGCTTCACCCGCCGCGTGGATCACGAGGCCTGGCAGCGCTGGGAGCGGCGCGCATGGGCACTTCGGGAAGGGGAGCAGCTGATCGGCTATGGCTACTCGCAGCCGGCGGGGAGGATTGGCCCGGCGGTCGTTCGCCGTGCCGAAGACCTGTTGCCGTTGGTTGGTGCCCTGATGGACCAGATAGAGCCACGCGAGGACTGGATGGTCCACGTTCCCGGCCCGGCAGCCGAGCCGTTCAGCGCTTTGCTCCAGGCCGGGATGCGCTTCGACGGGCCACCCGTCATCTTCTGCGCCACGCAGCCCGGGATCGATCACAGCCGTTACCTGCCGGCGACGTTCGCTCTGCCCTAAATCGGAGCAACGGAACGCGCAGGCGCCCGAATCCGTCGACCAACCTAGACTGACCTCCCGGCACCTTCCGAGGCTTGATCCGCATGTCCCACGACCTTCCGCCGACCGATCCCGCGGCGGAGTCCGACTCACAAACGCCAGCCGACGAGCGTTGGGCGCCCGAAAAACGGCGCAACTCCAGCCGCGCGTCCACATACCTCGCGCTGTTCTTGGTCGCGGCTGTCGGCGGCGCCGGCCTGTTTTTCTCCGGGTTCATGCTCGGACGCCTCAATGGCCAGACGCCGGGCACATCGGACGCCAACCAGGAGCTCTTCCGACCGTTCTGGGACGCCTACAAGGATGTCACCACGAACTATGTCGGGGAGGTCGATCCGCACCTCCTCGTCGAGGGAGCGATCGACGGCATCTTCCAGGCGCTGGGCGACCCGTTCTCGTCGTACCTGACCGAGGAGGAGTACCGCTCCAGCCTGGGCGGACTCTCGGGCGAATTCGAGGGCGTGGGCATCGAGATGGCCACCATGGAGGGCGGGAACTCGTGCACCACGATCTCAGAAGGGTGCCGGCTGACGGTGACTCACGTCGTTCGGGGGTCGCCGGCACTCGAGGCAGACCTGCGCGAGGGCGACGTCCTGCTCGCGGTCGACGGCACGAGCACGCTCGGATCGACGCTCCAGCTCGTGGTCCCCACCGTGCGTGGTCCGAAGGGCTCGACGGTCACGTTGACGATCGAGCGCGACGGCGCACAGCTGGAAGTGCCCGTGGTGCGCGACGTGATCCAGCGCGAGGATGTCCAGAGCGAGGTCGTCGCCGGCGGGAAGATCGGTTACCTGAAGGTGCTCGGGTTCAGCTCTGCCTCCGCCGCCGATCTCAAGGAGCAGTTGCGCGTGCTCATCGAGGAGCGCGGCGTTAAGGCGCTGATCCTGGACCTCCGCGACGATCCGGGTGGTTATGTCGATGCTGCCCACAAGATCGCCAGCGAGTTCGTCGGGACAAGCCCGCTCTACTGGGAGCAGGGCGCAGGCAAGGAACCGGAGGCCAAGAATCCTGATCCCGGGGGCGTCGCGACTGACCCCACAATTCCGATGGTCGTGCTCGTGAACAGTGGCACTGCCAGCGCCAGCGAGATCGTCGCCGGATCGCTCCAGGGCAGTGGCCGCGCGCAGCTCGTCGGCCAGAAGACGTTTGGCAAGGGCACCATCCAGGAGTTCAAGGAGCTGCCCGGGGCGGGTGGCTACCGGCTCTCGGTGCGCAAGTGGCTGACACCCGACAAGACCTGGATCCACGGCGTCGGACTGACGCCCGATGTCCAGGTCGATCTGCCCGCGGAGCCGGATCCCGCCGTCGACGTGGTGCTCGACAAGGGCATCGAGGTGCTGCTCGAGAAGATCGACAGCGCGCCTCCGCCCGCGCCCGCGCCTCCGCCCGCGCCCTCGCCCACGCCCACGCCGGCTGGCTGGCTGAGCGTACTTCTTGCGGCCTGAGACCTCGTCCGGTATCTTGTTGGAGAACGAAAGGAGGTGATGTGCAGTGTTAGATAAGTCTTGCTGCACCACCTCTCGGGAGTCGCTCACCTGAGCTGACACCGGGAAGTGGTGCAAGCACCCACGTGACGCCGGCCCGTTTGTGGGCCGGCGTTCGTGTGTCTGGAGCATCATCCTTTCGAGCGAGCCCTTCCTGGAGAACCCCTTGTCCGAAACCGTGGCGGTCAACCGCAAGGCACGCCACAACTACACGATTAGCGACACCTTCGAGGCCGGCCTCGTCCTGACCGGCACGGAGATCAAGAGCATCCGCGCGGGCAAGGCGAACCTGTCCGACGCCTACGCGCGCGTCGAGAAGGGCGAGGCCTGGTTGGTCGGTGCCCACATCGCGCCGTTCGAACAGGGCAACCGCTACAACCACGAACCCAAACGTGACCGGAAGCTGTTGCTGCACCGGAGGGAGATCGACGAGCTGATGGGCAAGGCCGCGGCGAAGGGCCTGACCGTGGTCCCGCTGCGGCTCTATATCAGCCGTGGCCGCGCCAAGATCGAGCTCGGCCTGGCCAAGGGCAAGCAGCTATACGACCGCCGGCGCGACATCGCCGACCGGGATGCGCGGCGCGACATGGAGCGGGAGATTGCGGACACCGCTCGCGGCCGCCGCTAACCGCAAAGCGGGTAGCTGACGCGTAACGCCGCGTTAAGTCCAAGTGAAGCCGTACTAGTTAAAGTCGGACAGGTGACGGGGCATGCGTAGCAGTTAGCATCTAGATGCTATCTGCTATCATTGGTCCGGTGAGCGCGGTCCAGGCTCCCCGAACCAAGCAGCTGAACATCCGTGTGACCGAGGAGACGTACGACCTGTTGGACGCTGCCGCCTTTCTTGAGGAAACCAGCCCACAGGAGCTAGTCATGCCCGCCATTGATCGGTTGGTTCAAGAATTGGCGCGCCAAGATGACGTCAGAAGCACAGCCAACGCCCGTGGATCCCGACGACGACATCGGTCCGCCGATTGACTGCACGACAGAACGTTTGTTCTAATAAGCCGTCGGCGAACAGTTCGGAGGAACGTAGAATGCGGTTCGTCCCACCCGTCCCGACCAATGAGGCCTCCGCTTGGAGCGATCCGACGTCGACGAGTTGTACTTCATCGCGCCCCGGATCAACGTGGAGTCGATCCTCCGGCTCGGAATACTCTCGAACGCGCGCGCCTCGAGGGTGCCGCACTCATCTGTCGCGATGGCACTCATCCAGCAACGACGCGACGGAATCCGCGTCCCGGGTGCCCGCCTTCTTCATGAGTACGCCAACCTCTACGTGTGTGCACGGAACCCGATGATGTTCAAGCTGGTGATGACCAGCGGCCCGGCCGAGATCATCGTGTTAGCCGTCGACTCCGCTGTTCTGGAGGGCAGGGACGTCGTCATCGCCGACGGCAACGCCTCGAGCGGTTACACAATCTTTCGACCGTCACCCGGTGGACTGGCATATATTGACCGGGACCGCGTCCACGGTAACTGGAGTGGTTACGCCGACGAACGAGCCAAGTGGGAGCACAAACGCGTGAAGTGCGCGGAAGTGCTCGTTCCCGATTTGGTTCCGGCCGACGCGATAACCCGGGTTGTTGCCCCATCCGAGGTCGCTGCGTCGGCAGCGCGGTCGGTTGCAACGGACCTCCCGGTCGTTGTCGCGCCCTATGTGTTCTTCGGTGGGTAGTTCGGTGGCTACCGGTGTGCGTCCCCTGGTCGGCGACTTGTTCCTGTCCGAAGCTCAAACCCTCGTCAACACCGTCAACACCGTCGGTGTCATGGGCAAGGGCATCGCGCTTCAGTTCAAGAATAGATTCCCGGACATGTACAAGGACTACGTCCAGCGCTGCGAGCGCGGGCAAGTTGTGTTGGGCAAGCCCTACCTGTTTGTTGCCCTCTTTCAGCCTTGGATCTTGAACTTCCCAACCAAAGATCATTGGCGCTCAAGTGCAAAACTCAAAGACATCACAGCCGGCCTCGAGTACGTGACCGCCCATTACCGAGAATGGGGCATCACGTCTATGGCAGTTCCTCCACTCGGCTGCGGCGAGGGCGGCCTCGAATGGCGCGTCGTGGGCCCCACCCTGTACCGGCACCTGTCGGCGCTCGAGATACCCGTAGAGCTCTATGCGCCGTTCGGAACTCCGCCTGAGCAGCTGGATCCGAATTTCCTTGGCCGATCTTCCGATGGAGCCGCGTCGTCGGCTCCCCTGCGAGTAGCTCCCGCCAGCGTCGCCTTGGTGGAGATACTCGCCCGTATACAAGCAGAGCGTTACCACTGGCCCACCGGCCGCGTCTCCTTCCAGAAGATCGCTTACTTCGCCACCCAGGCTGGAATTCCAACGTCCCTCACCTATGTCGAGGGTTCCTATGGGCCGTTCAGTCCCGACTTCAAGCGCGTGCAGAGCAAACTCGAGAACAATGGGCTGCTTGCGGAGGAACGCTTCGGCCGAATGTTCGTGGCATCGCCGGGCCCGACTTTTTCAGATGCCCGCGAGTCTTACGGGAATTACTTGAAGTTGTGGGAGGAGGCAATCGGACGCGTCGTCGATTTGCTCCTACGTTTCGACACCCACAAGGCTGAGGTCGCGGCAACTGTCCACTTCGCGACGGTGAAACTCAAGGCGAACCGTGGCCACCCGCCCTCCGAGATGGAGGTGCTCGATTACGTCATGGCATGGAAGCGCCGACGGAATCCGCCCCTCGATCGCGTCGAGGTAGCGACGGCAATCCGGCATCTCTACGCGCTGCACTGGATCGAGGTTGCACAGAGTCCGCACCTCCCGCTTCCCCAGGACGAGCCAACAGCCGTCGCTTAGCTCGGCGCGTGGGAGTTTGGCTATGGCTTCCCGAACAGGCGTTCCAATGGTAGAATTCGCGGTCTGGGGATGAGTGGTTTCGACAGGGCCGGATCCCCGGAGAACGCGAGCCGAGGTGCCGTCAGGCCTCGTAAAAAGGCGGCAAAAGAAGTAACTGGCAACCGCCAGCCTGCTCTCGCCCTCGCCGCCTAAGGCGGTAAGGTGAGCGTGGAAGCAGCCTCATCCCCGTGGGCTGTG
Source organism: Chloroflexota bacterium (assembly GCA_040905225.1). Taxonomy (GTDB): domain Bacteria; phylum Chloroflexota; class Limnocylindria; order Limnocylindrales; family CSP1-4; genus JALYGJ01. The sequence goes on from JBBDRY010000021.1 coordinate 16,906, forward strand.
GAAGCGTCATTCAGCGGGGATGCGCGGACGGTGAGGTCACGTAGCCGTTCGCAAAGCCCGTAAGGGAACGTGGATGGATCAACTGGGATGCTGCCGATGGCAGCCCGGTAGATTGACGACAAAGCATCGGACACGCTCGTAGTGGTCTCCGGTTGAACGTTCTGGACGGGGAGTTCGACTCTCCCCCATCTCCACCAAATCCCGCTAGATTTCGCCCAAGCCGCGCTTCGGTGCGCCCGTCGATCGTGCAACCGATGCAGACTCGGCTCATGCATTCGATACAGCTAGATAGGGAGGTCAGCGATGGGCAGCTCTTCGGGATCGGGGACGAAGGAAGACCCCTGGCGGCTCAAGACGCCGCCGGGCACGTCCGAGTACACGATGTGGCTCGACGAGGCGGCGGACCCGCCGGCAATCGTCTGCCAGGTCGGCGGCACGCAGTTGAAGTACGACAAGCGAGCGATCGATGAGTTGCACGCCATGCTGAGGGCTCACGGTGACTGGATGCCCCTGGGCGGCACGGACGAGCAGAAGGAGGCGGCCGAGGGCACGGTCGAGGCCTGGGGACGATCTGCGGACAACCCACGTGGTGGCTGGTACGGGCTGAAGAAAGGCCTGCGCGGCCGATTCGGCGTCTACATGCCACCGCTGATGGAGGCCCTTGGCCTGGCCGAGATCACCCACGACGCGAAGAACAACAGGATGAGGGCCAAGTAGACCGACCACGGGATACGCCAACAGGCCGGACAAGAAAACCCGCGGCACATGCCGCGGGTTTCCGTTATGGCTGTTTAGGCCGTCAGGTTGCTACTCGGGCGGAGGTTCCTCCGTCGGCGGCGGCGCCGTGACATCGATCATCGCCTGGGCGTCGTCCGATTGGCCGTCCTTAGTTACGGTCAAGGTGACCTCGTATTGGCCGGCGACATCGTAGGTATGGCTGGGAGTCCTATCGTTGCTGGCACCTGAGCCATCGCCAAAGTTCCAGGCATAGCTCTCGCCACCCCTTGGCCGGCCGGTGAAGTTCACCGTCAAGTTGCCCGAGGCTTGGCTATACGTGAAGCTGGCCGTCAGTGCCGGGGTGGGCGTCGGATCCGGGTCGGGATCTGGCGTCGGGTCAGGATCGGGTGTCGGCGGGGGCGGCTTGGGCGGGCCGGGGTACGCGTCCGGGCGGATCCTCGTGCCTTCGACGGGGTCGCCCGGGTATCTGCCGACCAGGGTAAGCGCATCGAGCTTCTTGTAGTGCGACACGAAGGTGTCTGTGTGAATGACGTTGCCCTGGGCGTCGCGGACTGTGCGCGTCACCCACGAGTCGAACGAGTCGTAAGCATCTTGCTTCGTCCGGCGTTCACCGGGCGGGAGGTCGTTCGAATAGACGAGCCAGGCGCCGCCCTCAACAACGTTCTCAACCCGCGGCTCGGAAAGATGGACAGTCCGGCCGTCGTCGATCCCCCAGATCTCGAAGGTGACCTTGCCGCGTCTGTTGATGCCCTTGATCAGAACCGGGTAACCGGTGTCATTCGTGAAGGCCATCGTTCGGCGCCGGCCACCCGACTCATAGACGGTCGCATCGAGACCAACCGGGTACCGGCTGATGTAGATGCTGTGGTTTCCGCGCGCGTCGATCTGGAACCCGGCACGCATGGCGGCGTTGAAGAGCGTGGTCGACGATGAGCACATGCCTCCGCCGATCGCGCCGAGCTCCTGGATCTGCCCATGGATGAGCACGCCGCCCTCCACGTATGGCGGACTGGTGACTGGCCCGATGGCGGTTATGTAGTCGAACTGCTCGCCGGGCTGGACGACCTGGCCATCAATTGCAGAGGTCGGGAGCGCAATGTTCACGCCGAACCCGTTGGCGGCGCCCGGAATGAAGTTCGTGGTCCAGGTCCCAAGCAGGGCCACGCGTGACACGAGCGCCTGCGCCTGGGCGGTCGTGAACTCCGGCTCGACCGCAACGAGTGACATTTGCGCACGGGCGGACGGATCGCCGTCAGCTCGCTCCTGAAGGGCTGCGAGGACGCTGGCCGTTGTCGCGTCGACGTCCAGGGCGCGCCCCTGCTCGCTCGGGATGACGATCAGGTCGCCGCCCTGGAACTCGAAATTCGCATTGGTGGGCGGGATATCGGTCGTCGTGGCGTACGTGGCCAGGTATTGGGCAATGGGCTCGCCGGCGATGGACAGCTGCCACTCGCCCAGAGCGACCTCGTTCAGGTAAACCCAGCCACGAAGGATTTCCGGATCGATCGTGGTGGACAGGTCCGCGCCCGAGAGGGTGAGCCCACTGGCAACTACGCCTTCAGCGCGGTCTGCCGCGGCCTGGGCCATCTCTGTGGTGACGGCCGGCATCACGGGCGTGCCCTTCACCGTGACATGCGTGCTCTGCGGGGAGAGATTGTTGACCGCGGCCATGGCCTGCGTGACGACCTGCTGGAAGTCGACGGAGGTGCCGTTCACGGCCGGTATCACGACGTAATGGCCCGCCTCACGGATGATCTGCGCGTCGACAGGAGAAACCTGCGCAGACGAGGCCAATGCAGCGACGCGCATCGAGAGCTCGTCGTTGTTCCAGGAGAGCTGCGGCTGAACTGAGACGCCGTTGACCAGGATCGTGAGCTGCTCGCGCAGCTGTTCGACGAAGTTCGTGCCCCGGCCAAGCCCGAAAGCCTGGTTGAGCATGAAGTTGAGGTCGTAGTCGCGCTCGAAATTGGAGTAGGGGATGGTCTCGCTCTGGTTGGCGACGTCGACCGTCAGGCTGCCAGCCGAGAGATCGGGCAGCGTGGCGCGCAGTTTCGCGGCTGCGGCGGGGCGGCTCAGGCCCGCAAGATCGACTCCGGCAACGTCAACCCCAGGCAGGACGACGCCGTCGTTCATGCGCCCGTATCCGACCGCGAATGCGGCGCTGAACACGATGATCGCGCTGAGTGTCAGAGCGAAGGTGAAGCCAAGGCGATGCCATGGGAAACGCGGGACAGCCGTGTACGGGACCGGAAAAGGTTCAGTTCGGGAAGTCATCGGCCTCGAATTCTACGTGAGGGGGCGGGTTTGGCTTGTGGCCCAAACGTCTGGGGCCTGCTTATTACTGTCAGCTTACTGTCAGCAGGGAGGCGTCTTGGCTCGCTTCACTGTCGGCCTATCACCTACCGAAAGCGTGACACAGTTCGGCCGGACTCGCCCGCGACGACCGCGGACGGCGGCGCGCGGTGCCTGTTAGCCGGTTTGGCGCCGGAGGATGACCACGCGCCGGTGCGGCTCCTCACCGATCGACTGCGTGGAGACATCCGGATGTTCGCGCAGGGCCAGGTGGATCCAGCGCCGCTCGAGCGCGGGCATAGGCTCCAGCTGGAGCATCTTGCCGCTCTCCTTGACTCGATCCGCTGCCCGCATCGCGATCTCGCGCAATTGCCGCTCGCGACGGCCGCGGTAGTCCTCGACATCCACGAGGACGCGAGTCCATTCGCCGAGGCGGCGAGAGAGCATCAGGTTGACCAGGTGCTGAAGAGCAGACAGGCGCTCGCCCTTGCGGCCGATCAGCGCGCCGAGTGATTCCTTCTCATGCTCCTGGCCCTTGACGTCCAGCTTCGATGTATCGCCGGTTTCGACGTTCACCACTGCTTCGAGACCCATGTGGCCGAGCAGCTCCTGGAGGATCTCGCGGCCGGCCTCGAGAGCCTCGGGGCTCGCCTCGGCGGCCTGGATCTCCTCGCGCTCGACAGACAGTCGTGCCCGACTTGCGCGAACCTCCTCCTGCTCACCGGCCGATAGCTGTGCACCCGAGCGGTCGCGGCCCTCATCGCGGTCGCCTCGGTCGCTGCGCTCGCGGCCGAAGTCCCGCCTGGGGCGATCTCCGCGGCCACGGCCGCGATCGCGGTCACCACGAGGGGCCATAGGCGCCTCGCCTCCGCCCGCGTCTGCCACGTCAGCACCGGAGTCAAATGAGCCTTCGCCTGCGTCAAATGAGCCTTCGCCGGCCGTGGTAGCAGCTGCTGCCTCGTCGCCACCGCGCCCGCCGCGATCCCCTCGACCGAACCCACCCCGATCTCTGTCACGTCCGCCGCGATCAAATCCGCGATCTCTGTCACGTCCGCCGCGATCACGGTCGCCGCGGTCGCCGAAGCTCTCGCGCGGAGGTGGTGGTGGCAATGGGGTTGCGGCCGCCGCCTCGCGCCGCGGTGCAGCTCCACCTAGCGCCGAACGTGGCGCCGCGATGATCCGCGCCGGCTCCGAGCCCATGCCCAGCACGCCGCGGCTGCCCGGGGTGAGGATCTCGAAGTCGAGATCGTCCAGCCCCACTTCGAAGGACTCGCGCGCAAGGCGCAGCGCCTCTTCGACCGTTTTCCCTGTGAACTCCTGGTATTCGCTCATCGCCGTCTCCCTCGCCGGCTGGTGCGCCCTCTCTGGCGCGCCGGCTTGATAGTGCCCGCCGCTCGGTCAGTTGGGCTGCGGCTGGGCTCTTCGTTTTGGCGGCTGTCGCCGCTCGTTGCGCGTGCTTTGGCTACCGGTGGTTCGACCGCGAATCTCGGCTTGTGATCCTTCGCAAATCCAGGCGTCCAGCCGAAGAGCGGGAAGAGCGATCCCCAGCCGACGATCAGGTATTGCTGAACGATCGAGTACGCCGTGAACACGATCCAGTACAGGAACAGACCTGACGGTAGGAACGAACCATAGATGATCGAGAACAAAGGCAGGATCAGAAAGATCCGCTGCTGAGCGCGCGCCTGCGGATCCGTTGTGTTGGGGGTCATCATGCGGGTCTGGATCAACTGGAGAGCCGCGGCGATCAAGGCAAGGCCGCTGACCCCGAAGTCGAGGACCGGCAGCCTGAAGAGAACCTCGGGGATGTGGGCGTCCATGTTGCCCAGCCACCAGATCGTGGGATCGATGCACGGCTGTAGCGTGCCCGGGGCCTGGCAGGTGATGAGGCTCAGGGGTTGGCCCAGGAACTGGAGGGCAGAGCTGATGTCGGGCGCCGCGAGACCCTGGCTGATGACGGAGTAGATCGGCAGCAGCAGGAAGAGCTGGAGGAAGGCGGGCAGACAGCCGGAGCCCAGGCTGACGCCTCGTTCCTTGTATAGCCGCATGGTCTCTTCGCTGATCTTGGCCCGGTTGCCCTTGAACTTCAGCTGGATCGCTCGGACCTCGGGCTGGATCAATTGCATCCTTCGCTGCGACACGATCTGCGCCCGGAACAGCGGGATGAGGATCGTCTTGATCAGGAGCGTGAGCAGGATGATCGCGATGCCGACGTCGCCGAGGATCGAGTAGAAGATCGCCAGCAGCAGGAACATCGTCTGGAAGATCGGGTTGAAGAGGAACGCCAGCAGGTCGACCGGGTTGCCTGACAGCACAGCCGGGCATAGCGGCAGCGGCTGAGGGGTGGCCGCTGGCGCCGCAGTCGGCGACGGGCCAGGCGTGACATTCGGATCGGATGTGGGAGCCGGGCTGAGTGACGGAGCGGGGGTCGGAGGCTGAATCGGGCACGGCGACAGGCTCTGGCCTGGGACCGGGCTGGCGGACGGACTGACGGACCCCGCCGGAGTCGGCTGAGGTGTCGTTACGGGCGCTGGAGAGGCGGCGGCTGAGGGATCGGGCGTCTCGGCACCGACAGGCAGCGCCCCACCGAGTGCCAGCCACAGCACACCTGCGGCAAAGAGGCCCACGAAGGCGCGTCGCTTACGGCGCGCGGCAACTTCGCCCCGGCCGGCAACAGCTAATTCGGGTGCACGTTCAGCGAACAGGGTCGTAACCTCCGGGATGGCCCGGATGACAGCGCGCGATTCGCCTGGCGCCCATCCAGCTCCCCTTCAGCAAACCGTAGCGGTCGATCGCCTGCTCCGTGTAGCGCGAGCAGCTGGGCTCGTATCGGCAGCTCGAGGGCAGCCAGAAAAACACCGCTCGATAGAGGTGGATGGCGCCGATTCCAATTCGCTTCAATTCGTTCCTGTCGTTTCACGTTTGAGCAGTCCGGCGGAGCCCATCATCCGGGTCAGAGCCTGGTCGAGATCCGCCTGTGAGGTTTGGGCCGCCGCTGGCCGCGCCACGAGCAGGATGTCCCAGCCCGGTTGGACCTGGCCCTCGAGCCGCCTCAGGATGGTCCGTAAGCGGCGCCGCACGCCGTTGCGCACGACTGCTGTCCCCACTCGACGCCCGGTCGAGATGCCGTAGCGAGTTCGATCGAGCTCATTCCGGCGATAGCGCATCAACAGGGCAGGATGAGCGCGAGATCGGCTCTCCCCGTTGATCCGCTGAAAATCGACCGTCGAGCGGAGCATCTCCAGGGCGCTCATTGGCGCCGGCCTCCGCCGGTCAGACGGTCAGCTTCTTGCGACCCTTCGCCCGGCGGGCTGCCAGCACCTTCTGGCCACCCTTGCTGGCCATGCGCGCCCGGAACCCGTGCTCCTTCGCGCGATGCCGTTTCTTGGGCTGGTGTGTCTGCTTGGTCATTGCTCCAATGGCTTTCTGGCGCTAGGCGATCAGGACGGTCTGCAACCGATCTGGACGAGAGACGGAACCTGCGCGCCCTCTGTGGTGCTGGTCCCGGTCGACGCGCAAGCGCCGCGGTGCGTCGACGTGGGCGGGATTATAGCCGCCACCGGCGCCGCAGGCGGATGCCGAGGAGGATTCACAAATGACCGATATTCCAAGCCCACCCTTCAGACAGCCGGGCAGCGCGACCATCGAGGACTTCGGGCGGATCGACATGCGCGTTGCTCGGATCGTGGCCGTGGACCCGTTTCCTGCCGCGCGCAATCCGGCGTATCAGCTGACGCTCGATCTCGGGCCCGGCGGCGTGCGCCGATCATCCGCGCAGCTGCCGCCGACATACCCTGATCCTCAGGCGCTCGTCGGCCGCCTCGTGGTGGCTGTCGTGAACTTCGCGCCGCACAATATCGCCGGGTTTGCGAGCGAGGTCCTGGTCCTTGGCGCGCTGCCGGGAAATGGCCTCGTCCCGCTGCTCGGCGTCGATGAGGGCGCCGCACCGGGCGACGCGATCGGCTGACGGGCCGGGAATCACGCCACTTGGTCGATACTCCCCAGGAGTATGCACGATTCCGGTTGCCGGTCACCGACGCCGGTGTTACTGTAGGCCGCCCCAGAGGCCTGGGGAGTGGCCTAGGGAGAGGACTTTACGGGGTCGATCTGCTGGTCCGGGAACCCAGAGCAGACCGGCCAAAGGGACCTACGAGAGGTCGCCGCCTTACCTTGCTGTGTGCGGTATCCGGCTGTCCTCGTCAACAGATTTAGCTATGTCGGGGCCAGTTATCGATGGACGCGAAGCAGGTCTGGCGCGCTGCGCTGGGCGAGTTGCAGGTATCGCTTTCGCCTGCCAACTTCGAGACCTGGCTGAAGGAGACGGCGCTCGTCGCAGTCGATGACAATCGCTTCCGCGTCGCGGTTCCGAACGGTTTCGCCAAGGACTGGCTCGAGACCCGCTACAGATCCCTGATCAGCCAGACGCTTGCTCGCGTCGTCGGTTACAGCGTCCAAGTCGACTTCGAAGTGCGCGAGGGACTCACCGCAAACCAGGCCGACGAGGCTGCCCCGGCCGTGGTCGGTGTGGCGTCGGCCCCGGCGTCCTCCTCGACCCCTGTCCGGCTCGAGCCCGGCCGAGTGGGCGGCACGGAGTCAGGCAGCGCCAGCCTCAACCCGCGCTACACGTTCCGAAACTTCATCGTCGGTTCCGCCAACCGGCTCGCACACGCTGCGAGCCTCTCGGTCGCGGAGAGACCCGGTCACGCCTACAACCCGCTCTTCCTGTACGGCGGGGTTGGCCTCGGCAAGACGCACCTGATGCACGCCATCGGCAACCAGGTCCTTGCCCGCTTCCCGCGCAAGCGAGTCGTGTACGCGACAAGCGAGAAATTCACCAACGAGTTCATCACCGGGATCCAGCAGGGCAAGATCGACGATTTCCGCTCGCGCTATCGGCGCATCGACCTGCTCCTGATCGACGACATCCAGTTCATCGCCGATAAGGAACGGACGCAGGAAGAGTTCTTCCACACCTTCAATGCCATCCACGAAGACGGCAAGCAGATCGTGCTCTCGTCCGATCGGCCCCCGAAGCTGATCACGACGCTCGAGGAGCGTCTGCGCAGCCGGTTCGAGTGGGGCCTGATCGCCGACCTGACCGCCCCGGACCTGGAGACGCGCATCGCCATCCTGCGTGCCAAGGCCGAGGAGCAGTCCGTCCATATCGGCTCGGACGTGCTCGAGTTCATTGCCCGCAAGGTGATCAGCAACATCCGCGAACTCGAGGGCGCGCTCAACCGGATCGTGGCCTACGCCAACATGGGCGGCATGCCGATCACGATCGAGCTCGCGCAGGCAGTTCTGTCGAACGTCCTCTACAACCCCAAGCGCCGTCTGGTCACTCCGGAGCGCATCGTCAACGCGGTCTCGGAGTACTACAGCGTCGAGCTCGACGCGTTGAAGGGCCAGAAACGCGATCGGGCGATCGTGATGCCGCGGCAGATCGCCATGTACCTGATGCGCGCCGAGACGGACGTGTCGCTCCTGCGCATCGGCCAGGAGCTCGGCGGACGCGACCACTCCACTGTCCTCCACGCGTGCGACAAGATCGACAGGGAGACGCAGGAAAACGAGGAGTTGCGGCGCGATCTGGCGGCCGTACGCGAGCTGATCTACTCCGACTGAGGAACTCTCTCGAACCGCCGCGGCCTAACAAATGCGTATCGGTGGTCAGCGACCGTCAGGCGCGGGTGGACAAGTGGCCCGATTGTGTGGACTACTCGAGCCGATTGTGGAAAGTCGCTTTCGAGGTTGCGCACCGCCCGTCCACCGTGGGACCCGAATGGTCCACCGGCTGAAGCCACTTTCGAGGCACTTTTCGAGCGGAAATAGGCCCTTTTCCCCGGTGTCAACACCATGATGATGACTACGGAATGAGAAGATAAGAAAAGACACCGATCATCTAACCGGTCGAGTCTGTGGACCGGATGCCCCACTGCCGCCACCGCCCAAGAGATCGATTTTGAAGGGAGCCCGAGGGACGTGAAGCTTTCCCTGATGCAGGAGAACCTCGCCCGCGGGCTGCAGGTGGTCAGCCGAGCGGTGAGCAGCCGCAGCACCCTGCCGGTTCTCGCCAACGTGCTCCTGCGCACACAGGATGCGGGCCTCAAGCTGACCGCCACCAACCTCGAGATCGGCATCACGGCGTGGGTCGCGGGCAAGATCGACAGCGAGGGGACCCTGACCGTGCCGGCGCGGCTGTTCAACGACCTGGTCGCCGGCCTGCCCGCGGGCGAACGCATCGACCTCGAGGTCGACGGGACCACCCTGCGCATCAAGGCCGGCCGCTACCAGACCCAACTGCGCGGCATCGACGCCGAGGAGTTCCCGGTCATCCCGTCCCCAGGCGAACGGCCCACGACTCGCGTCAGCCAGAAGGAGCTCCGCCGGGCACTTTCCCAGGTTGTCTTCGCCGCCGCCACTGACGAGGCACGCCCTATCCTGACCGGAGTCCTGACCCGGTTGTCGGGCGACAAGCTGACCTTGGCAGCCGCGGATAACTACCGCATCGCCGTGCGCGGCATGCCGATCCTGGATCCGGTCGAGGACACCAGCCTGGTCGTGCCGGCCCGCTCCTACGCGGAGCTGATGCGCGTCCTGACGGACACGGACGATCCGGTCGAGATCATGCTCGCCAGCAGCAAGAGCCAGATCCTGTTCCACGTTGAAGGCGTTGACATCGTCAGCCGGTTGATCGATGGCCAATTCCCGAATTACCAGCAGGTGCTGCCCAGCTCGCATTCAACTCGCGCCGTGGTCGAGCGCGATGAGCTGCTCAAGGCAGTCCGGATCTCGGCCCTCATCGCGAGCTCGGCTGCCAATGTGATCCGGATGCGCCTCGGCGACGAGGGCTCGGGGACGATCACCATTGCTGCCGCGGCTGACGTGGGCGAGGCACAGACCGAGGTGGAGGCCGCGATCGAGGGCGACGCCGTCCAGATCTCGTTCAACGCCCGGTACCTCCAGGACGCGCTCCAGAGCCTTGACCACGACCAGCTGGCGCTCGAGTTCTCGGGTCCGCTATCGCCAGGTGTGCTACGGCCGACGACCGACGAGGACTACGTCCACGTCATCATGCCCGTCCGCACTCCCTCCTGAGCGGGGCCAATCCGTCGATGGTCGAGCCGCTGACCGACGCGGCTGCGACAGGCGCCAGAACTGACCGGATGCTAGTTCGCCGCCTGGGGCTGGTGACCTTCCGCTCGTACGCCGCGCTCGACGTTGAGTTCGGGGCAGGACCGCAGGTCGTCGTCGGGCCCAACGCGGCGGGCAAGACCAACCTCGTCGAGAGCCTGGTTGTGCTGGGGACTGGCCACTCGCACCGTGCCTCACTCGACGGTGAGCTCATCGGCTGGGGAGCCGACTTCGCCCGTCTCGAGGCGGACATAGAGGCGGAGAGCGACGCAAAGATCGAGCTGGTCATCGCGCGCACCTCTGCCGGCGGCGGCCGCAAGAGGGCCATGATCAACGGCGTTGCACGACGGCCGGGTGCGCTCGCAGCCGCCTTGCCGGTGGTGCTCTTCGCGCCCGAGGACATGCTCCTGATCGTCGGCTCGCCGAGCAGCCGGCGGGTCGCTGTCGACACCCTTGTTGCGCAGACGGTCCCCGAGGCGGCTGCAACCATGGCCAACTATTCGCGCGCCCTTACCCAGCGCAACAACCTGCTGCGCGCTATCCGCGACAACGCGGCCGCGCCCGATGAGCTGCGCTTCTGGAACAACGTGATCGTCGACGACGGCAGCCTGATCGTCGAATGGCGGCGCGAGGCGATGGCCGCGCTGGCCGGGGCGCTCGCTGCGGCGCACGCCGAAATCGCACCGGACGAGGCTGCGCTCGAGCTGACCTACCTGTCGAACGTCGTCCGCGGGCCGGACGAGTCGACGCGCGACGCTCTGCGGCGGCGCCTGGCGGAGACGGCCGAGAAGGAGCAGTGGAACGGCCAGACTCTGGTCGGCCCGCACCGCGATGACATCTCGTTCGTATCCGAGGCACGGGACCTGTCGGGGTTCGCCTCGCGGGGCCAGCAGCGCACGGCGATCCTGGCTTTCAAGCTCGCCACTCTCGAGGTCCTGCACAGCGCCTATGGGCGGCCGCCGCTCCTGTTGCTCGACGACGTCTTCAGCGAGCTGGACCCTCAGCGCCGTGCCCATCTCGTACGCCGCATCGGCGAGCTACCCCAGGCATTCGTCACGACCACCACGACCGACGACCTGGATCCGGCCCTGGTGGCGGCCGCGACCGTCTGGCACGTCACGCCAGGCCATCTCGAACGCACAGCGATCCGTGGTGGGGCCGTCTAGCCGTTTGCCCGCGCTGATCATCCTTCGAACCTGATCTTGGCGATGATGAGGGCCCCAAACGGCCACCACCATTGGCGTGGCGTCAGTGCGGATGCGGTGGAGTCCGACACCCGAGACGAGAGCGGAGCCAGAAATGGAGCGACGAAATGCATCGTCGTTGCCTGAACGACTCGAAACCGGTCACCCATGATTGCGGCCAAGCGACGGCGAACGGTGAATCTGTTGAACCGAGTGATGTGCTGCTCGTGATATGAGACCGCGCTGGCGCGCGCGATCAGCCACTCGAGCACTGGCCAGTGGGAGGCATAGTTGGGGGTGGTGATGACAATCGATCCGCCGGGCTTGAGGACGCGCCCGCAGCGGTCAGCGATGGAGCGAATCTGCTCCGGATGGAGGTGCTCGACGACCTCGATGATGGTGATGGCGTCAAAATGCGCTGCGGGGAAGGGCCACTCGTCGTCCGGACCCAGACTCAGGAACCTGCGCTGCGCATGTCCATAGCGTTGGTTGGCATACTCCACCTGCTCGGCGGCGATGTCGATTCCGACCAACTCCGCCGCCGTCCCTTCATGGTCGAGGTCGAAACCCCCAAGGAAGCTGCCCGGTCCACAGCCGACATCGAGGAGGCGTCCTCCCGGTGGCAGGGCGAGTAGTTCCCGAACGCGCGAGAACTTCTGGCGGTGCCACGCGCGCTGAATCGCGGGACCCTCCGTCATCACCCGGTCGTAATAACCCGGCGGGATGTGGTCGTAATCGAACTCGCCACCCGTTGTCACATTGCCCCTCATGGCACGGCTCGACTGCGGCAGTCCAGGGAGTGTGGACGAAATCGACCCGATGGCCATCGGGTCCGACCAAGCCAGCCGGGGGTGCGCAGCGCTTCCAACTGATTGGCCGCCAGAGGTATTTATTCTGCCACAGCCAAACTCGGCCTACGGCCCCAAGCATCGGCATGCACGGCCGTTCGCGAAGCGGCCCGCGGCGAAAGGAGCCTGATTGGTTAACCCATCGGCACGCCGCGACGCGCCGCGCGATCAGCTGCGCCGGGCCACCGTCGTCGTTCGCTCGACGCGCGATGATGGCACCACTTGGCTAGTGCTCGGCAGCCTGGTCGCCGGCTTTGCTGCATACGGCTTCCAGTTCGTGGGTGGGCGCGGCCTCGGCGCCGAGGCGTTCGCGCCGATAGCGACCCTGTGGACGGTGCAGTACATCGTTACTGCAATCGTTTTGCTCGCCGTGGAGCAGTTCGAGGTCCGAGCGATCGCCGCCGCCGGCGGCGATACGGTCGTCCTACGCCGCGCCTGGCCGGTGCTATGGACGATCGTGATCCTCGTGTCGCTGGCTGTCACGGTGACCCTCGGTGCCATCGCCGACCGCGCACTACTCGGATTGTGGGACCTGGCTCTTGTCGGAGGCGCGTGGGCGATCACGACGGGGGCTCTGGTGATGGTGCGAGGCATTGCCGGTCGTGACGGTTGATCGCCGATAGGAACGTGAGACGATGTTCGGCATGAACCCTGT
>JBBDRY010000021.1:29856-36791 GCA_040905225.1 Chloroflexota bacterium
TCGTGACGGTTGATCGCCGATAGGAACGTGAGACGATGTTCGGCATGAACCCTGTACCGCCCAGTCGAAACGACGGCGGGCAGGGCTAGGCACCGGCAGGGACGGTGCAACACCGCCGGCCGATGAAGCGCGTGGGCGACGTCCTGCCCGGCGTGGCAGCAGGGCTCGGGATCGATCGCGAGCTGCGCTTCGCGCGGCAGATGTCCGCCTGGCAGAGGATCGTGGAGGAGCGCGTACCTGCTGCCAGCGGAGCGTCGGTCCTGCTCTCGCTCCAGCCGCCGGCGCTCGTAGTCAGCGCCACGAGCCCGATCGTGGCTCAGGAGCTGCGCCTCCGCCAGGCCGACCTGCTCGATGCCTTCGCTCAGGCACCCGACGGCCAGAAACTAATCGAGCTGCGCGTCGTGATCAGGTCCGCCGGCTAGTCCGGCCTAGCCGCACGCTGCACGTAGCTTGAGAGGATTCTCCCTCCGCAGACGCCTTGGGCACTGCTGCGCGCCGCCGCCAAGACCGCAGCATTCTGCCGCGTTCTCGGCGCTCGGCTTGCGGCTTGCGTAGACTCGGGCCCATGTCGTCCCGGCTCGCGCTCAAGTACGGGGTGGTGTCCGAAGAGGACAGGCTCTCCAACTCGTCCGACGCGGTGCTCGTCACGGAACCCACCACGGGCTCCAAGGCCCGCACCAAGGGCAGCCTCTACATGGTCGTCACGTCGCGCACGCTCGGCGGCAAGACGCGCGACGCCTGCCGTCTCGTGGCCGACACGATCAGGCGCGAGTACTACTACGACGAGTCGGCCGGCATCGCGATCGTGCTCGAGAAGGCCATCCGAGCCTCCAACCGACGACTGCGCCACTCGCGCGAGGGCGGCGGGCTGGCCCAGAGCTCCATCGGTGTGGCCGTGGCAGTCGTGCGCGGCAACGAGCTCTACGTGGCGACGTGCGGCGACGCGGATGGCTACCTAATCCGCTCGGCAAGGCTGCTCATGCCGGAGCACGAGCCAGGCGAGGGCCTGCCAGCTCCGGACAGCGTCCGTATCGACGTCTGGCGGGGCGACTTCTCCGTTGGCGACTCGCTCGTCCTGTGCTCACGCAACCTGGTCGAGGTCGTCGGCACTGAAGAGCTGAAGAACGCAGTCGTCACGCTCCATCCCCAGTCGGCGGTGGAGCACCTGCACCATCTGTTCGTGGCCGCAGGCGGCGAAGGCTCGGACGCCGTGCTTGCGATCGAGGCGACCGAGGTCTCGCTCAACTGGGTCGAGCACAAGCTTGTGCCGGTCAGCCCATCCGAGCCGCTGGCCGGCGCGCCGTTGCGCTCGCCCATCCCTCTGGCGGACCAGATCAGCGACGCTAAAACAGCCATCTCCGACCGTGCCGTGGCGGCGCGCCTGGCCTTCCGGGAGGGGATCTCACGCGCTGTCGGCGGCATGCTGGACCTCATGCCTCACCGGCGGACGACTTACCGCCGGATCGGTGGGACCGCAGCGACAAAGCGTGAGACGCAGCGCCGCGCGGCGATCGCAATCCTCGCCTTCATCGCCGTGGTGGCCGTGCTCGGTGTCGCGGTCGTCGTGCTCGACCCGTTCCGCCAGGAGGCGCCCATCTCGAACGTCACGGAGGGCGAGGCCGCCCTGCGTGACGCCGAGCAGAAGGCCAACCAGGTGTTCGGCTCGGCAGACCTCATCAACGCCAACCCAGCCCAGGCGCAGCAGCTCCTCCACGACGCGTGGGCGGCGCTCGGCCGGGCCGAAGCGTCGGGCGTCGTGAACCAGGACGCCATCGACCAGCAGCGCGCGCGCGTGGCCGCCGGCCTCGACGAGCTATACGGGACGGTCCGCGTTGTACCCACACAGATCTACGCCACGCAGACTGCGGCGCCCCTCGGCGCTCTCGTCCGCGGACCGGATGACGCTGCCTACTCGATCGCCGGAACGTCGGTCGTGCGTGTCGACACCGACAGCGGGGCGGTGGCGACCATCGCCAGCGAGGGCGACGGTGTGGGTGTCGGCCTGGCCGTGCCGAGATTGCTCGCGCGCGGCGGCCCGGACCTGCTTATCTTCGACGACGGTGGAGGGCTGTGGCGCTGGCGCGTCAGTGGGACGCTCGGCCAGGTCAGCGTTGCGGGCGACCAGGTTTGGGGCCACAACGTGATCGACATCGAAACGTTCCTGATCAATCCCGACCAGGGCCTCTATCGGCTGTACGTTCCCTACCCGCCGAGCGGCCAGATCCTGCGCTACGACCCGACCGCAGACGGTGGCGGCTTCACAGCCCCCAGCCCCTACTTCGTGAGTGAGGGCGAGAACGTGGCCGCATTCCACCAGCTTTTGGTCGACGGCGACGTCTACGCGGTTACAAGCGAACAGGTATTGCGCTACTTCAACGGCCGCCGCTCAGGCGCATTCGAGCTTGCCGGGGCCCCGGACGCGGACGACCTCCGCCCGACCCACGATTACCGCCTGATCGCGACCACGGGTACACGCGGTGTGGGCGAGCTCTTCGTGTGGGACGCGGCCAACACGCGAATCCTGGCGTTCGACAAGACGGACGGCACCTACATCGAGCAATTTGTGGCCGCTAACGGAGCGCCCCCACTCTCCGATCTGACGGGCATGTATGTCATCGAGCCAGGCTCGGTGTCCCTGCCGCCGACCTTGGTCTACACGCGACCGGACGGCGTGTACAGGCTGGCTCTCTCAGCCGCAGAGGTGACACCGACTGCGCCGCCCCAGACACCATCACCGACGGAAGAGACGGCGTCGCCCACGCCGGGGGCCTCCGAAACGCCTTCACCAGAGAGTCCTGAGCCCACCAGACGGCCACGCAGGACGCCGCGGCGTGCTGCCGCGCTCTGAACTGACGGCTCAGGCCGGGGACTAGAATTCGATCATGTCCGCCGGGGGCGACCACAACGGGGCCGAGCACAACGGCACTCTCAACGAGATGGTCGTCGAGAGCGTCCGCGTCCACATGATGTCCTCGCAGCATGTGGTGATCCTGCGCGACACGGTGCGCGAGCGGTACCTGCCGATCTGGATCGGGCCGTGGGAAGCCAACGCCATCGCGATGCGCCTCCAGGGCGTGACCCCCGAGCGTCCGATGACCCACGACCTCTTCTTCCAGACGCTCTCGGAGCTCGGCGTCGAGGTCAAGCAGATCATCGTCTCTGACCTGGCCGAGGACACCTTTCGCGCGCGGCTGCGACTCCGGATGGACGGTCGCGAGGTGGATCTCGACGCGCGACCGAGCGACGCTATCGCCCTCGCAGTTCGCTGCGGAGTACCGATTTTTGCCACCGATTCGGTGCTCGATCGCGCGGGCGTGATCCCCGAGAGCGCCGAGGAAGAGAGGCTGTCGGTGTTCAGGGAGTTCGTGAACTCACTCAACGTAGACCTGCCGGACGAACCCGGAGACCGTCGCCGCCTCGATTGATTCTCCTCCGCAGACGCCTGCGGCGCTGCTGCGCGCGAAGCGTGTGACCTGCGCCCAGAGGCGCGTGTCACACGTCGCTTGCGAGGCCCGCGTTAACGGGAACGACTAGCCGAGGACGGGCTCGCCTCGCTCCATCGCTCGTTTGCGGTTCCGCCACAGGCTGATGCGCAGCAGCCAGAAGTCGCGCATGGCTAGTAGCACCACCTTCGGGTTGGCCCCGGACGCAGACCCTGCCGTGCGTGGGTAATGCGGCACGCCCGTCTCTGCGAGCCGGCGGCCGCGTTGCTTCAGCTTGATCAACAGTTCCGCGGACAGGAACGCACCACCTGACTCGAGCCGGATGCCCTCGAGCGATGCGCGCCGGAACAGCTTGCACGCGCAGTCGACGTCCTTGACGCCCAGCCGGTAGAAGAGCCGCAGCGCCAAGCGATAGGCACGTGCGTAGGCCAGCCGGATGAACGGGTCGGCGCGCTTGATTCGGTATCCAACGACGACGTCGGGCTTGTCTGCCTGCGCGAGCCGGTCGAGCAGCCGTCCGAGATCCTCGATCTTGAACTGGCGGTCGCCGTCGGTGAAGCACACCAGGTCATAGCGGGAAGCCTGGAAGCCGCTGCGGAGGGCGGCACCGTAGCCCTTGTTGACCTCGTGGTGAACGACGCGAACCTGCGGGTGGGCGGCGGCGAGCGCATCGGCCAGACGCGGCGTCTCATCCTTGCTGCCGTCGTCCACGGCAATGATTTCGAATTCGTCTGCCAGGGACGGGAGGACCTCGAGTGCCTCGGCGACCATGCCCTCGATGTTCTCCGCCTCGTTGTGCGCCGGGAAGAAGAACGACAAGGCCGGAACGCGCGACCTGACGGCTCCCTGTTCGGCGGCGTCGGTCACGGCCGGATCATAGGTTCGCGCCGGGCGCCGAAATGGCCCGCATCCCCTCGACGCGATACACGGGTCCGCCGACTACCCCGCCGAGCGGCGTAAGGACGTAACGCCGATCGAATTGCGGCAGGTCGTAGGGGAGGCGGATAAGGAACAGCGGCCGCACTCCCACGTATGCGTCGAGCACTGCGGCAACGCTACCGAGCTTCTTCTCGACGATCGTCGAATCGTCGATGACCGTGACGTCCGGGCGGAGGTGCTCGACGTACTGGCCGTACCAGAGCGTCGTCGAATAGCTCCACCACGAGACGACCACCGCGTTCTCGGGAAGGCGTTCGACGACGCTCACCAGCCAGCTCCGAGCGATGTGGTCGCGGGACGCGTCGAGAAGCGGGAAGCGCGCGGGCACCGCCGCGAGTGATGGCGTGATCAGGACGACGGCCGCGAGCGCCGCGAGGGCGATGCCCGGCAAACGGCTCGGCCTACTTGGCGGGCTGGCGCCTTCCTCCGCGGCTTCCGCCTCGCCGTCCGCCTCGCCGTCCGC
The DNA here is from genome assembly GCA_040905225.1 of Chloroflexota bacterium. Lineage (GTDB taxonomy): Bacteria > Chloroflexota > Limnocylindria > Limnocylindrales > CSP1-4 > JALYGJ01. The sequence continues at coordinate 34,702 of JBBDRY010000021.1, forward strand.
CTCGCCGTCCTCGGCCTCGCTCACCGTCGTGCTGGGACGCGAGCGCGCCCACAACGCAGCGAGCCCATCGACGATCGCCCCGGCGCCCAACCCGCCAAAGATCGCCGCGGTCAGGAGCGGCACGAGGTAGTACCGGCCGATGTCGGCGTTGATGTATCCCAGGGCGAAGAACCAGTTGACCAGGAACCAGGCACTGAGAAGAAGCATCAGCGCCGGACGGCGCCAGGCACTGACGAACACGCCCACGACCGCAAGAAATGCGAAGACCCCGAGCTGATCGAGTGTCTCGGCTCCGACCGTCCGCAGCGCATCGAAGAGATCGGGCAGTGCCCGGAACGTTCCCCGGAACTGTTCGGCGAACACGAGGTAACGGAAGCCGTCCCAGGTCTCGGGATTGGCGTAGTCGAGCGGTGGATTCATCGCCGAGCGAATCGGCAGGTACGCGTATAGCGCTGCCGTGGTCACGAGCAGGCCAAGGGCACAAGTCGCGATGAAACGCGGTCGGCGCAGGATCCGCGGTTGCACGGCGAGCACGAAGATCGCGATGCCCGGCGCGAGCAGATATGTCAGGGCATGGTTGGCCAATGAGATTCCGAATGTCACGGCGGCGGCGAACAGCCACCGATCGGCGCTGCGGCCGGCAGCGGCGCGATCCTGCCACACGACCAGCAGGAGGATCAGCACCGCGGCGAGCATCAGGTGAAGCGAATGCGGGTCCGCGCGCAGGCCGATGGCCCAGGTTTCGCCACTGACAGCGAGACAGACGCCGGTGGCCACGCCGACCGCCAGCCGGCCTGTGACGCGCGTCACGGTCGCGGCCACGACGCCCATGCCGATGGCGACCACGATGGCCGACAGAAGATTTGCGCGCAGCGCCTCGTTGCCGAACGGCTGGAGCACGACCGAAGCGAGCCACGCCAGCATGGTGTAGACCGGGTAGCCGGTCGGGTGAGCAATGCCCAGGACCGGGCCAACCGCCTGGAATTCGGCCGTGTCCCAGAAGCCGACGTCGGGCATGACCGTTCGCCAGTACAGCGCGAGTGTCGGAATTCCGACCAGCAGGCCAGCCACCAGGGGCTTGCTGGCGGCGGCGCGCATGAGCGCCGGGCGGATCTGAGCGCCCCAACGGGCGCGGCCGCTCACCAGCCCAGAGTCACTCCCCAGTAGACGCCCCATGCGTTGATGATGATCGCAGCAGCGACGAGTGCGATTGCAATCTTGCTCCGCGCACCCAGCCAGGCGATGGCGAGCGTGACGAGGACAAGCGCAAAGGGCGCGAAGTCGTTACTGAATCGGTAACCGAACTGCACCCAGCCCTGGCTGAAGTGCATCAGGTTGAGTAGGGCGATCGAGATGACCGCCAGCGCCGACCCCAGTACGAGCCTGCGGCGCCACGCGACCAGCGTCAGGGGCAGCGCCAAGAGGTACGCAGGGCTCGACAGCAGCAAGCTCATGCCGAACCGGCTCGGCGTGAGCAGCGGGCACGTTGGATTGAGCAGGCCGACTCCGCATTCGGATCCCTCGGGCAGGACATCGGGCGGCCAGGCAAACATGATCAGTGCGTTGGTCGGTATGTGGCGCGGATCCTCGATCCCGAGCGAAGTGTCGATTGTCAGCGAGGGCGGCACATAGCCAGAGGCGGTCTGGTAGAGCCATTCGTACGCCGGGTTGAAGATGTGGCCAGAGGAAGCCAGGTTGTAGATCAGTAGCAGCGTGACCGGGATGATCGCGCCAAGCGCCGCCGACAATCCACGCTTCCAATACGAGCCGCCTCCGCCAACGAACAGGAAGAAAGGCGCGCCGAAGATCACCGGCAGCCGGGCCAGGGCGCCCAAGCCGAACACGAAGCCAGCCATGAACTGGAACGGATCGATGTTGTCGCGCAGGCGGCGAAACCAGGCCAGGAAGAGGCTGCTCTGTTCGATCGTCTCCGACAGGGCGCTGCGCGGCCCGTTCATCGTGCGATCGAATCGTTGAACCCGGCGACGAGCATTGAACTGGCGTTCGGCGTCCAGTGCCAGGGTGATCCCCAGCAGGACGAACGTAATGGCCACGACGTGCGCCAGGAACCAGGTCGTGGACAGCATCGC
>JBBDRY010000021.1:36891-54079 GCA_040905225.1 Chloroflexota bacterium
GGGCATCACGTCCTGGAAGTAGCCGTTGGTGAAGGCGCCGTCGATGACGGGGTATGCGATCACGAAGCGGCCGTGCCAGAAGGCATCCGCCTGCCATATGAAGTGGTCATACCAGCCGCTGCGCGACGGGTTCGAGAAGGCGTATATGCCGAGCGCGAGCGTGACGAAGAACAGGCCGATCTGGGCGGCGTCGGCGCGCTCCAGTGCCAACCGGAGGCGCGCAAAAACACCGTTACCCACGAGCCCCACTCCGGCCGAGCGAGGGAAGGGCGTTGCTATACTGCGCTGCACTTCGTCACCCTCTGGAGGTCGGGTCGGTAGTGACAGCGCCCCAGGCGGATGGGGCCGACCGGATATCTGGAGCCGCGAAGAGACTGCTCCGACCGAGTACGGCCCTACCCGCGCTCGCGATTGTGCTGCTCGTCGGGCTGCTCATTCGTTTAACACTGGCATACGTCCTCTTGCCGCGGTCCGGCTTCGAGTCGGACATCGGCACGTTCACCGCATGGGCGCTCGACCTCGCCGAGCGCGGTTCCGGAAGTTTCTACGCTACGGCGGGGTTTGCCGACTACCCACCTGGGTACCTATATGTACTGTGGCTAATCGGGGGATTGGGCCACTTTCTGGCGCCGATTGCCAATACGGACCCGGTCTCTGCCACCGGCGCGCTGATCAAGCTGCCGGCCATCGTGGCCGACATCATGGTCGGCTTCGTCCTCTACCTGGTTGCTCGATCGTGGCGCGCTGCGCGCCCTGACGCCCACCGCGTGGCGCTCTTCGCGGCCGCTTTCTACCTGTTCAATCCTGTTACCTGGTACGACTCCGCGATCTGGGGCCAGACCGACGCGTTCGGCGCCCTGATCACGCTGGTCACGATCGCGGCGCTCGTGCGCGGCAACTCGGAGGGTGCCTCGGCCCTTGCCGTCCTCGGCGCCTTGATCAAGCCGCAGTTCGGCATCGTCCTGCTGCCGATAGTCGGCATCGTGCTTATCCGGCGACACCTGTTCCGTCCTGGGTCAGGCCCGCGCAACCCCGTCCTTGCGCCGGCACGCGTGCGCGCATGGTTCGAATCCGAGCACGGGCCGTGGCGGCTCGTCTCATCTGCGGTCGTCAGCCTGATCGTGCTGATGGCCGTGATCACTCCGTTTTCGCTCGACATCTTCTCGTTCATCGGCCAGATGCAGAAGACCGCGGCCGGCTATCCGTTCCTGAGCGTCAACGCCTATAACCCGTGGGCTCTGATCGGCTCGGACGGCAACATGGGCATCGCTTTCGGTGGCGCCTGGTCGTGGAATCCCGACACCGTGCCCTTGCTCGGTCCGCTGCCTGGCGTCCTCATCGGCGGGTTGCTGCTTGCGGTAGGTTTCGCCATTGGTGTGGCTCGCGCCGCGTGGCGTGACGACAGGCGCAGCATCGTTTTGGTCGCGCTTTTACTGGCACTCGCCTTCTTCATGCTCCCCACCCGTGTCCACGAGCGCTACATGTTCCCGATCTTTGGACTCCTGCCGCTCCTTGCTGCAGTGGACCGGCGCTGGTTGTGGGCCGCCGTCTGCCTGTCGGCCGCCGCTTTCATCAACCTCCACGGAGTGTTGACGACCGATATCTACGCCACCCCGAACCTGGAGACACTGCCCTTGGGCGACCTTTTCCGACAGACCCCGGGAGTGCTGGCCAGCATTGCGTTGCACATCGCGGGCTTTGGATTCATTTGTTGGCAGCTGCGGCCGGGCGCGGCGGACGAGCGGGATCCGTATGCCGCACCTGTGTCGCGCATCGAGGCACGACTTGCCAGCCGACCGGAGGCTGCGCCGGGCTGGGCCGCACCAATCCCGGGCCCCGTGCCTGCGGCAGCCGGCGCTGGAGCTTCTTTCCTGAGCACGGCAGCGCCTGCCGCCTCGACTCCGCAATTCGAGGATGAGCCCGCGCAAGAACCGCTGCTCGCCGGAACTCGTCGCTGGCTGCGCGGTGTGATCGGCCACACGTCGATCCGGCGCGACCGCAGCGCTCTGCTCTTCGGTGAATCGGGCGGCCGGCTGGATCGGCGCGATCTCATGTTCGTCCTGCTCGTGTTCGTGAGCTCGATGCTGCTGCGTACGTACCGCCTCGAAGTTCCCTACCAGATGCACTTCGACGAGGTCTACCACGCTCGTACCGCGGTCGAGTTCCTCCAGGACTGGCGCTATGACCTGCCGCACTCGATCTACGAGTACACCCACCCGCACATGGCCAAGTACGTCATGGCGGCCGGGATCGCCGCGCTTGGCAACAACCGAGTGACGGACGTCAGGGACCTGGGCACGGAGGTCAAGGCGGCCGCGATCGAAGAGCGATGGGATCCTCCCGAAGACCCCAATAAACGAAACGGCGACCGGCTGTACGTGGTGACCCCAACGGACGTGCGCGCGTACGACCTGGCCACACGCGCTCAGGTCGCCACGATCGGCGGGTCCTTCGATTCGATCGCCATCGATGGTGGCGGCCATGTCCTGTACCTGGCCGACCGGGCGGGCACGATCTCCAAGGTCGACACGTCACAGATCGACAACTACACCGCGGCGGCACCCGGCCAGCCGAGCGTTGAGCCTGTGACACAGCTGAATGGACTCGCGGGCGAAGTAACCCGTCTGACCGTGGCATCCAACCGCCTGGTCGCGCTCACCAATGGCGGGTCAGTGGTCGCGATCGACCTGTTCACCGGCCTCGAGGTGGCGCGCACGACCTATCCGGATCCAACCGCCGTGGCCGGAGTGACGGCCCGGTCAATGGTCATCGTCGATCCGGCCGCGATAACTGACGCGGTGGCCCTGGCCGAGACGCTCCACGGCGTGCTCGATCGCGATTCGTCCGGGCTCCAGAGCGCCATCGAGAGCGCCAGCTCGCCCGTGCCCGTGGCAGGGTTCATCTCCAAGGTTGATCTCGAGGAGCTGAACAAGAAGATCGACGATGGCGAGCTACCGGGCGTGTCCATTGAGGACGGCACCGGCCTGGCCATTTCGCTCAGCACCGGATTCGTCCTGATCGACGTCGACACATTCCGCGAGCTGGCGTTCTTCGGGACGTTCGAGCCCGTCACCGATATGACGCTCGTCACGGGCGGTCGGGACGAGCCGACGCTCTACGGGACATCGGGCGACAAGCTCATCACGGTGCCGCTGCCCAACGACGACGCCGCCCGCATCGCCGAGACCCTGCAGATGCCGAACACGGTCGAGCAGGTGTTCTGGAACGCTGCTACGACGAACGTGCACGTCATTGGCCGCACGCAGGACGGTGCCGCGCCGACCGTCTATGTGGTCGAGCCGCGCTCCAATTCCGTTTTCGCCGACGCGCGACTCCAGAGCGAGCCGCAGGCCGTTGTGCTCGACGTCCAGTCCGAGCGACCTGCCGAGGATCGCGACGATCTCCTCTCGATCGATAGCTCAGGCCAGGTAGCGACTGTCGAGGTCGGGAACAACCAATTCGCGTATAGGTTCCCGGGCGTGCTGCTGGGCGCGCTCATGGCGGTCTGCATCTATCTACTGGCGCGCTTCCTGTTCAACCGCCGCAGCATCGCCCTGCTGGTCTCGCTGCTCGTGCTCGCCGACGGCATGTTCTTCGCCAACGCGCGCATCGCCATGAACGATGTGTACGTCGCGTTCTTCATCGTTGCCGCGTTCACGCTGTTCGTGCCGCTCTGGCTCGGGCGGTGGCGGGGCAGGCTCCAGATCGTCGGCGGCCTGGCCGCAGTGGGAGTCCTGCTCGGTCTTGCCCTGGCGTCGAAATGGGTGGGCGCCTATGCGATCGGTTGTGTGGGGCTGCTGATCCTGTTCCGGTCCGCGCTCGGGCGAACCATCACCCTGCTGGCCATGATCGCGCTCACGGCGGTCCTCGGGTACATCGCGATAACACCCAACCCGACCGTGGCCAGCCCGCAGCTGAACTACCCGTTCCTTGCGTTGATGCTGGGCCTGACGGCCCTGCTGGCCGTCGCCATGGCTCTCCGGCCGATACGCATGACCCGCGAGGAGCTTAGGCTGGCGATCATCGCGCCGATCGTGCCAGGGGTGGCTCTGCTGCTGTTCGGCCTGTATCGCTTGGTCGCCGGCCCGCCGCCGACCCTTGGCCAGACGCTCAGACCCACGAGCCTGATCACCTTCGGAATCGCTGGCATCGCCCTCGGCGTGCTCGCCCTGGGCGTGGCTTGGCTGGCCGGCAGGTATGGCTACGGTCCGCTATCGCGAGCGCAGGAGACGCCAATCGATCGCGAGCCTGCCGCGCCGCCGGCGCCAAGCGGCTGGCTAAGGCCGGGTTCGGGCTTCCTCGGGCTGCCCTGGCTGCTCGGCCTCGGCGCGATCACGGTCATCCCGCTGATCGTGTACATGCTCCACTACATCCCGTGGATCGACATGGGCAACCAGTGGTTCACCGGGAGCCCGGCCGGCCACACGGGCCAGACGTTCATCGACCTGCAAGTGTCGATGTACGACTACCACAACTTCCTGCGCGCCACCCATCCGGCGTCGTCGCCGTGGTGGGCCTGGCCGTTCGACCTGAAGCCGGTCTGGTTCGAGCAGAACGACTACGCCGGCTCGACGACTGCCGTCATCTACGACACCGGCAACCTGATCCTCTTCTGGCTGGCGATCCCGGCAGTGCTGTGGGCCGCCTACATGGCCTGGAAGCGGCGCAGCCTCCCACTGACGTTCGTGGCGATCGCGATCGCCAGCCTGTGGCTGCCTTGGGCGCGCATCGACCGCGCGACGTTCCAGTACCACATCTTCACGACGCTGCCCTTCTCGTTCATGGCCCTCGCGTACTTCCTCGCCGAGCTGTGGCACGGCCCGTCTCGGCGGACGTGGGCCCTGGCGAGGGTGGCCGCGGCGCTGGCCGTGATCGGCCCGCCGGTGCTCTGGCTGCTGCGCCTGCCGCTATGTGGCATCGCGCGAACCGAGCAGGCCAACGCCGGCACCGAGGTCTGCGCGTCGCTGTCCAGACAACTGGTCTTGACTGACATCCAGGTGTTCGGCCTGGTCATCGCGATCGGCGGGCTCATCGCCGCCGGCGTGCTCTTCTTCAGTATGCGATCCGCTGCGGTCGTATCGGCCGGCCGCTCGTTGTTGCTGCCCGTCTGCTTCTCCATCGCGCTGTTCGGGGTCGCGATCATCGTGGTTGGGGCGGGACTGCCCGGTAAGGCCGTATTCGAGACCAACGTCCAGGCCGAGTGGCCCGCGCTCGTGGCGCTCTTCCTGCTCCTGATCCCAGCCTATTTCGTGCTGCGCGCGAAAGATCCGCGGCGCTTCGTGCTGGGCGCGCTCGGCGCGGCCGTGATCTGGTTCGTCACGTTCTACCCGAACATCGCCAGCCTGCCAGTGCCCACCGCGTTGTCGCAGATCCACCTTGGCCTGCTGCCGACTTGGAACTGGGGCTTCCAGTTCGGGGTAAATCTCGACGAACCCAATCGGACGACCCCGGATGTGTTCGCTGTTGCGCTGCTCGCACTGGCTACTGCCGCGCTGTGCGCCGCGGCGGTCTACGCGGCGCGGAGCTGGCGACAGTCGCGGGTTGAGGAAGCCTCTGTCAGCCCTTTGCCCGAAACGGGCTGACAGGTTCCTCGTCGCCCGTGCCCGCTGGACTGGGCCCGGGTCCCACGGCGGTGACGTCGCGCGCCGGTTGCGCCGAGGGCTCGCGCGACATGAACGCAAGGTTTGGGCTGACGTGAGGCGGCAACGGCCCATGCGCCGCAACTCGGCGGATCACGAACCGGTAGTAGTCCTCGACCTTGGCACAGATGTTCTCCCAGCCGTACTGGACGACTCTCTCGCGGCCTGATGCGCCCATCCGCGCCCGCATCTCTGGGTCGCTCAGGACCTGCTCGAGTGCCTCTGCCAGCGCCTTGACGTCCTTGGGCGGAACCAGGAGTGCCTGCTCGCCCCGCCGCACCACGCCCTTGTAGCCGTGGATGTCGCTGCACACGATTGCCTTGCCCGCGGCCATCGCCTCGAGCAGCACGATGCCGAAGCTCTCCTGGCCGGTGGCCGGCGAGACGAACACGTCGGCCGTGGCGAAGTAGCGCGCCTTGTCATCGTCGCTGATCCGACCGAGGAGCTCGACGTCGCCCAGCCGCCGCGTCGCGATGTAACGCCGTATCTCCCTTTCCTGGGGGCCGGTGCCGGCCAGCAGCAGGCGGCACTTGATCCCTCGCTTGCGCACCTGGCGATAGGCCTTGAGGAGGTACATCGCGCCCTTGCGGCTCTCGAAGCGACCGACGAACAGGATGTTCAGCGTGCCGTCGCGGAAGCGGGCGATGGGCTGGGCGTGCGCCGAGCGGTCGATGTCGACGCCGTTCGGGATGACCTTGTAGTCGCCCGGGAAGTAGCGGTCGATGAAATGCCGAGCGACTGCGCTCACGGCGATGCGGCCGTGCAGCCGCCTGGCAAAGCGGGCCAGGGCGCGCTTGCCGAACTCGTACGCCGGGCTCCAGCCGGCGAACGCGTGGAACGTGGCGACGTTGATGCTGAGTGACTCCCGCAGCAGCACGAGCGACAGGAACGGCACGAACGGCTCGTGGAAGTGGAGCACGTCGAACCGTTCGCGCTCGAGCATCTCGCGGACCTGTTTGCGGTAGCGCGGCGAGAACGTGAGCGTGCCCACGGAGCCGTTCGCGGGGACCGAGAAGCCATAACCGAGGCGGATGATGTCGCCCTCGCTGTGGCGCTGCGGACCGTGGACGCTGCTGATGATGCGTACGTCGTGGCCGCGCGCGATCAGGTTCTCGTACAGGTACCGAACGTGGGCGTTGACGCCGCCCGGGAGCGGGTAGATGTATGGCGTCACGAGGCCGATCTTCATCGTTGCACCTCGTCCGCGCGGAGTCGCGTCGGCCGCTGGCGCCCGCCCGGATAGCCCAGGTCGCGGCCGGTCCCGTCGCGCAGCACTACGCCGCGCAGGTCGTCGCGCACGGCCGTGGCGCGCTTGCCCATCTGGCTACGGAACGTCGCGAACTGGCCGGGCCAGGTGTACTTGCTGCCCTGCCAGCTCGTCGTGCGCGCCTCGATCGCGCGCCTCAGATCGGCTGCGCTGGCGCCTTCGAACGTGGTGAATGCCTGGCCGACGTCCTCGGCACGGTGCGCGTCACTGTTGCCCAGCGCGGCTACGCCAACATCTGCCACGAACTGCGGCACACGCGCCCCCCATCGTGTTCCTGCCGTCGTTGGGTTGAACGCCTCGATGCCGTCCGGATGCACGTCCGGGTCCGGATCGTCGAGGAGGCGCCGGATCGAGCGACCGCTCGCGCACGTCAACGGGTAGGGAACGAGCGGGTGGGCCACGATCGCCAGGCCACCCTGTTCGTGAACCTGTGCGACCGCCGAGCGCAGAGAGCCCCACGGCCGGATGCGCTTCTCGATGAACAGCGCCAGGACATGGCCGCCACGGGTCGAGATCTCCTCACCGACGATCACCTTGACGCGCATCCCGCGCGCCTCGGCCATCGCGTGAGCGGCGTGAGCCGCATCGACGCGTTCATGGTCGGTGATCGCGATCAAATCAAGACCGGCGGCCTCGGCGTGCTCGAGGATCTGGGCCACGCTGGACACGCCGTCTGACGCGAGCGTGTGGATGTGCAGGTCGGCGCGGCCCGTCGTGACCTTCTGCTCGGCGTTCATGCGCGGATGTCGTCCCAGATCGGGAAGAATGCCGTCCACCACTGCTCCGGAGCGTCGGCGACGGCGCGCTCGAAGGCGCGCGCCTCGGCAGCCAGGAACGCGGCAAGGCGTTCGCGCCGTGAACCCTTCGCTGGCATCGCGATCTCTTCGATGCGCGCCCGATACGCGTTCGTTCCCACCCTGCGCGTGGCGATGAGCCAGGTGTGCGCGCCGCTCTCCAGAGCGAGCGCAGCCGGGCCGACGGGGAGGCGCGCCCGAGCGCCGAATAGCTCTACAGGCGTGCCCGATCCGCCGACCGGTCGATCTGCGACCAGGCCCACTGTCTCGCCGTGGGCCAGACTCGCACGCAGCTCGGCACCCGCGCGCTCAACGGGAATCACATTGAGGCCGGTCTGCCGTCGTGACTGCTCGAAATAGGACTGGAGATCGGGATCGCCGATTGTCTCCATCGGCGCCGTGATCCGCCGCCCGAGCTTCTTCGTGGCCCACAGGGCCGGGATCTCGATGGATCCGAAATGAAGGCCGACGATGATCAACGGGCCGGATTCACCAAAGGCCCTCGCGGCATGCGCAGGCACATCAGGCTGGACCCGGGCGAGTCGATCTTCTGACGCGTACGCGGGCAGGATCGCGCCCTCCAGGTAGCCGCGGACGTAGTGGCCGAACGCGTCGCGCACCAGGCGATCGAGCGAACGTCCGTCTCGTGCGGCTGCGGCGACCCGTTCGCCGCCCATGCCGCGCTCGGCGAGGTAGGCGACGACTCGGTCGAGATTGGCGCGCACCAGCCGCCGGCGGGCAGGCTGAACCCAGTACAGGACGCGTCCGGTTGCGTGGGCCAGACGGTGCAGCGGCCCTTCCGGAAGTCGCTGCAACACCGCAGCCACTACTCGGAGAAGACGTGCGGTCAGCCAGCCGCGGATCGTCCGTCGCGGCCCGCGCTTCGTCCGACGGATCGCAGCCTGGGTTACTCGTTCGTCTGCTGTCTGGATAGCCGTCATTCGGGCGTCGCCATCGCCGCGACGCGGGCAGCCAGTTCGTCCTTCTCGGCCTGGGTCTGCGGCCAGATCGGCTTGAAGCTATACCACTGCTCGGGAGCCGTGGCGATCATGTCCTCTATCGCCGCCGCAATCTGCTGGGTAGCGCGTTGCAGTGTGGCCGGATCTGAATCGGCCACCTCGATCGGGTCGTAGTGGGCCGGCTCGTAAGTGCCGTCATCGAGTCGGCGGCAGATCACGGGGACGATCGCCGCGTTCGTCCTTGCAGCGAGCATTGCCGGTCCAGCGGGCAAGGTGGTCCACTCTCCGAACATGCGCACGGGGATGTCGTCGGCTCGGTAGCCCCAGTCGACCACCAGGCCGAGGATTGCCGGCTCTCGCAGGGCCTGGAAGACGCGGCGCAGGTTGCGCCACGGGATGACCTGGATGTTCCACCGCCTGCGTTGAGCGTTCATCTCCTCGAATAGTTCCGGATAGGCCGAATCGTCGGCCAAGCCGTAGGTGGGCAGCCCACGGAGCGCGAAACCGCCGGCGAGCAGGTCGATGCTGCCAATGTGCGCCGAGACCGCGATCAGGCCCCGGCCATCGGCCCGCAGGCGCGCGAAGAGCTCGACGAAGGACTCCCCTCCGCCCTCCCCGTCGCCAGACCGCACGAGGCGGAGTGGCTCGTCGGCCGGGAGGCTGGGCAGTCGCATCAGCTCGATGATGAAGCGTGAGTAAGTGCCGTAGATGCGTCGCGCCAGGTGGCGGACGCGCCGGTCGGAGGCCGGCAGTCCGAGGACGTGTGAGGCGTTCGAAAGAATGATCCGCCGTTTCTTGGGCCAGGCGAAATAGCTCCCGACGAACACGGCACGGCCGAGGGGCAGGCTGACCCGCACAGGCACGCGCGAGATGGCCGCGGCGGCCGCCCGATAGCCGCGCACCGCCGAGCGCTCGCGTGCTCGGCGGACGGCCTTGCCGACACGCGTCGCGGCGGCGTCGGGTCTGTGCGGCGCATAGGCGACGCCGCTTCTCGGATCGGTCAGGCTGCGTACCTCCCTCGCGGTCGCTCGCTCGACTACCCCATCGCGGGGTTGTGCCGAGTTAGCCCGCGGTGACTCCGGCCGGCTCGGCCTTCTTGGCTGAGGCCTGGTGGGCCTTGGCGAGCGTCCGCTTCTTCGCGACGGGCGTCTTCTCGGTTCCCACGAGCGTTTCGTTGTCCTCGCCGCGGATGAAGGCTTCCACCCGGTTGAAGGCGATGTCGTCGTGGATCTGGCGCGGTGGGCTCTTCATGAAGTAGCTCGACGGCGCAACGAGCGTGCCGACGAGACCGCGGTCCAGACCGAGCTTCAGGCAGCGGATCGCGTCGGTGATGACGCCCGCGGAGTTGGGTGAGTCCCAGACCTCGAGCTTCATCTCGACGTTGAGCGGCACATCTCCAAAGGTCGTGCCTTCCATGCGGATGTAGCACCACTTCCGGTCTTTGAGCCACGGCACGTGGTCGCTTGGGCCGACATGGATGTCGTCCTCGTCGATCTCGTAGTCGAGCATGCTCGTGACCGCGTTCGTCTTACTGATCTTCTTGGACTCGAGGCGCTCGCGCTCGAGCATGTTCAGGAAGTCGGTGTTGCCACCGAAGTTCAGCTGGTAGGTGCGATCGAGGCGGACGCCGCGATCCATGAACAGGCGGGTCATGACTCGATGGCTGATGGTCGCGCCGACCTGGCTCTTGATGTCATCGCCGATGATCGGCAGGCCTTCCTCGGCGAAGCGGCGCTGCCAGTACGGCTCACGTCCGATGAACACCGGGATGGCGTTGATGAAGCCGACGCCGGCCTTCAGCGCCTGCTCCACGTACCACTTGGTCGCCTGCTCGCTGCCAACCGGCAGGTAAGAGACCATCACGTCGACTTCGCGCTCCTTGAGGATGCCGACGATGTCGGCCGTAGGGCCGGGGGCCTTCTCGATGATCTGGGACAGGTACTTGCCCAGGCCGTCGTGCGTCATGCCTCGCTCCACCGTCACGCCGGTGTGCGGCACCTGCTGGAAGACGAACGTGTTGTTGGGCTTCGTGTAGATCGCCTCGGACAGGTCCTTGCCGACCTTGTTCTTATCGATGTCGAACGCGGCGACGAACTCGATGTCGCGCACGTGATAGCCGCCCAGGTTGACGTGCATCAAACCCGGTACGAACTCGTCGTCCTTGGTGTTCTCGTAGTAGTAACGGCCCTGGACGAGGCTGCTCGCGCAGTTGCCCACGCCCACGATCGCGACGCGGATCTTGCCGTCGCTGCGCTTGGGGCCGCGGCCGTTGCCGCTGGCCCTGCCGTTGTTCTTGCCGTTCTTGCCGCTGCTTGCCATGACTACTCCTGGACCTCCTGATTGGTTGACTTTGATTGGCGGTAGACAAAGAGAATGCGTTGGATGGTAGTGAGCGTCGCGAGGATCGCGATGAGTCCTAGGGCTATCGGCAAGACCACATAACCGGACTCAAAACACTGGTCGATGCAGATTGAGCCGGGAGGCGGCACGAGCTGGAGCGGGCCGCTACCGGAGAGCACCAGGCCGATAACCAAGATCACGATGCGGACCTCGCGCGGTGCGAGTCCGACGCCGCCCATTCCCGATTCCGAGGAGAACCCAAGACTGTCTGACTTGGCGCGCGTGTAACTGACCATGAAGGAGGCGGCCATCGCAGCGGCGGCGATCAGCGCGACTTGGTCGGTTCCGGACAGCAGCGCGCCAAAGGAGATGCCGATGTAGACGACGGCCTCGCCGGCGCGATCGAAGGTGCTGTCCATGAACGCCCCGAATTTGCTTACCTTGTTTGTCGCGCGAGCGAGGGCTCCGTCGAAGAGATCGAAGACCGCTCCGAACGCGATAACGAGGCCGGCCATCAGCCATAGCTCGCGGGTCGCGAGCCAGGCTCCGACGATGGCGATGCCGAAGCCGATCAGCGTCAGGGCGTTGGGTGTCAGTCCGACGCGGCCGAACACCCGCGCGATGGGCTCCACGCCTGAGCGGACGCGAGCCCTGAAGGAGCTGGAGACCACGCTCATCAGGCGGTCAGTCCGAGAAGGTCGCGCTCGCGAGCGCGGAAGTAGTCCAATGCCTCGCGGCTGAGTGTGCAGATCACCTCGCGGCCGGTGCGCCGCGTATCGACAACGCCTGCCGCGCGAAGCCTGCGCAGATGCCACGACACGAGCGGCTGCGACAGGTCGACGTATTCGATCAGCTCGGTAACGGTCGCCGGGCGCTCAGCGAGGCGCTGAAGCAGGCGGAGGCGGGTCGGATCGGCCAGCGCCTTGTGGTACGTCGCGACCGCACGCAGCTCCTCAGGCGGAGACGTGATCGTGGCGATGGTCGATCGGATATGGGCTGGAGTGGGCACGCATCGTCCTTGGTTGGGCGTCTGGGGAGGCGCGCGTCGCTGGGTGCGGGCGCCGAATACATAAATGCGCATTGATATTAGAACGCCATTTGCCCGTTCGTCAAGAGGTGCGGGACCCACTGGCGCTCCATGCAGAAGCACCGCACGGCCCGAACCGAGCCAACCGACCGCGTCACCCGGCGTGATACTCCGCGCATGTCGCGAACGGCGCGAGTGGTCCTCCTGGCCGCGCTATCGGTGGGCGTGTTCCTGGTCGGCGTCGAGCTGATGGTCACGGCGGTGGCCCTGCCCCAGATCCTGGCCGATCTGGCCGACTGGACCCGGCTCCGCGAGGCGTCGTGGATCATCAACGGCTATCTCGTCGCGTACGTGGCGGTGATGCCCCTTGCGGGCCGCGCCGCGGACCGGTTCAACCTCCCGGCACTGTTTGCCGCGAGCCTCGGGCTCTTTGCCATCGGGTCGCTGCTGGCCGGGGCCGCTCCAAACCTCGAGTCGTTGATTGCCGCCCGCGTCGTGCAGGGCCTGGGCGCCGGCGCGATCGTGCCGCTTGCCACGGCCGGCGCGAGCCACCTCTTCGAGGGTCCCTCTCGCGCCCGCGCCATCGGCGTCGTCGGCGCACTGACCTTCCTCGGGATGGCGGCAGGCCCATTTGTTGGAGCCACGATCCTGCAGACTATCCAGCTGCCCGGGCCTGGCCTTCTCGCGCCGGCGTGGCGCTGGATCTTCTACCTCGGGGTCCCGTTCGCACTGCTGGCCGTGCTCTACACCTGGGCCGCATCGGCCAACTGGCCGCGGAACAGGAATCTCACGGGGTTGGATTTCCTTGGCGCGGCCCTGTTCACGACTGCCGTCGCCAGTGGACTGCTCGCCTTGACAACGACCGGTGACGCGCAGCCGACCGTTCAGCTCACGCTGGCTGGCGTCTTCATCGGCAGCCTCGGACTTGCGCTCCTTCGCTTCGCCCGAGCACGCGAGCCGTTCATTGACCTCCGCTTTTTCCGTGATCGCACCTTCAGCGGCGCCGTCCTCCTCAGCCTGCTCACCGGCTACGGGCTGGCAACCGCGATCATCGGCGGCGCCGTCTTCGTCGACCGAGTGCGTTATGGCGGCCCGCTCGAGCAGCAGCTCGTGCTCGGCGGGCTTGCCGGCGCGATGGCGCTCGGAGCCCTCGGCTCGGGGTTCGTCCTGCGCTGGTTTGGGGTCGTCGTACTCAGCCTCGTGGGGCTGGCAGCGTCGATTGCGGGCCTGGCCTGCATGTCGACCGCAACTCCTACCTCGGAGCTCGGACTGCCCGTTGCAGCCCTGGCACTGTTCGGGTTCGGCTTCGGGCTGACCGTCACTGCCAGATCCAGCGCCGCCGTCGAGGCGCTCGGGCGGGCGGCATTTGGCGTCGCGTCTGCCGGGGTCACGGTCGCGCGGATGTTGGGTATGGGCATCGGGCTCGCAGCATTGACGGCGCTGGGCTCGAACCGGATCGAGGCTTTGAGCGTGGTCCTGACCGATCAGGCCGCGCGTGACGCAGTTCTACCCGAGGCCCTGCGCGGCCGACCACTGGAGGATTACCTCGTCGTCAACGCGCTCGAGACATGGGCCGCCGGAGAGGCCGCGGCCGTTCTTTCGACGCTCTTCCTTGTCGCGGCGGCCGTGACGGCGCTCGCGATTGTGCCTACGCTCGCCATGCGCAACCGGCCTGCCGTCCAACGCGGCACTGGCCAGCGCGCGGAGCAAGAGGACATGGATGTCGTCGAAGAGGCGTCAGGAGCGGGGAGCACGATCTAAGCCGACTGCTACCGACGTGGCCTCGAAGCCTCTGTGGGGCCTTGCCTGGAACGCAACCGACGGCGTGCACCCAATCACGACCTTCGAGGAGTTCAGCGGCGTCTGCGCCGACCCGAACAGTCGACTCTGGATCGACCTCCAGGATCCTGATCGCGACTTGCTCCTCGCGATCGGCGAAGCGCTCGAGCTGCACCCTCTGGTCACCGAGGACATCCTCGAGCGCAACCAACGGGCAAAGGTGGAGCAGACCGGCGACGTGCTCCACCTGGTGATGTTCGCGCTGCGCTACGAGGGCGAGGTGGTCACGCACGAAATGGACATCGTGCTCGGCAAGCGCTTCATCCTCACAGCGCATGACTCCCACGTGAGCCCGCGCGAAGCGCCGTTCATGCGCCGCGACCCTGGCGCCCACCTCGCCGAGGGCGTCGACTACGTGCTGTGGAGCCTGACTGACTGGCTTGTCGATGATTACTTCCCGGTTTTCGACAAGCTCGGCGATGAGATCGACGACCTCGAAGCGGACGTGATGAACAAGCCGAGCAGTTGGCTCGTTGAGCGACTCTTCGCCGTCCGCCGCGACCTGCTCCAGATTCGCCACGCTGTAAACCCGCAGCGTGAAATCTTCAACCAGTTGACCAATCGAGACCTGGCCCTGATCAGCCCCGAACGGCTCGTCTACTTCCGCGACGTCTACGACCACCTGATCCGACTGACGGACGAGCTCGACAGCTACCGCGAGTTGGTCGGGACGGCGCTCGACATGTACCTCTCGCAGGTCAACAACAACCTGTCCGAGGTCATGAAGCGGCTGACGGCGGTGACCGCAGTTCTGGCCGGCGCGGGAGCGGTGGCGGGTATCTTCGGCATGAGCGAGGCCGGCCTGGCGATCAGCTTCGAGGACATGCGCTTCTGGGTCGTGACCGCCCTCATTGCGCTGGTGAGCGCGCTCGGCTTCTTGTACTTCAGACGGATCGGCTGGATCTAAAAGCCTGGGCCATGGCGAATTTGGTCCTCAGTGCGGTAGGCAGAGCCGCGGACGTGGCCGTGGGTTGGCGTCTGAGGCGCTTGCCGGCACGACGCTGAGCGGACGGGCGGCCACCTGGAGCTTCGGGATCGTTCCCGAGACGCCCTCGCTCGTCTGGAGAACGAGCATGTGGGCCCCGGCAGGAGCGTTGGCCAGTGACAGGTCCGTGGCGTGTCGCTTGACGCGATACAGCTCGTACAGGTGCAGCTTGTTGTCGGACGTATAGACCTCGATCAGCGCACCGACCATCGATGCGCCGTTGTTCACCTGGGATGCCTTCAGCAGGGGCGCGAACATGCCGCGCTGTGCGTGGGCATAGATGTAGGTCGCTCCGGTCTCCCCGGGCTGGACGTACTCACGCATGAACATGGCCACGTCGCATAAGGGGTAGAAGTCCCTGTTCCCGGGCACGATCAGGTCGCCCGCCACTACGGGCAGGTCGATGTGCAGCGAAGGAATCCGAATCCGAGTCGCGAATCCACGACCCTGCGGGCGTGGTGTGGGCTTTGTACCGGGCGGGTTCGTCTGACCCGGGATAAAGGTCGGCGGGGCGGTCTCGCTCGAAGTTGGCGTGGCGTTGGGATCGGTGGTCAGACTCGGGGTGGGCGTGAGGTCGACCGGCGTCGGCGTCGTAGTGGGCGTCTCGCCGGCAGCAGGCGTTGCTGATGTGCCCGGATCGGCGGAAGCGTCGGTTGTCGGCCGGCCGGAAGTATCTGGGGGCGGCGTCAGCAGCGGATCGCCGTCGAGCACGGGCTCAGGCGTCTGCCAGTCGCCGAAAGCGGAGGGCGCGTACGACAGCAATCCGGCAGTGAGCAATGTGACGCTGCTCGCCATCAGCAGAGCCGGGAGCAGGCGATCGAACACTGTGACGAAACTTTTCATGGGGCGACGGATGCTAGTGCAGCCTCCTTTCCCGCGCCGTAGTACATTCGCCCCGCATGCGCCTACCCGACATCCTCGGAGTTGTGGCGGCATTGGTCGTTGGAGGCCTCTTGACGGTCCTCCTTCTCGCGAGCGCGGTTGCCGCGCCACCAGCGCTGCTGACTCCCGCGCCACAGACCATCCCGCCATTGCCGACGCCTACGCCCGCCGTGGATCGGACGTTGGTGCCTACGACCGCGCCCGGCCGGACGCCCGGTCCGATCGTGTCTGTCGGCCAGCCCGCCCCGCCGATCCAGGTGACGCTGACGGACGGCAGCCTGCTGGACACCGCCGATTACGCCGGCCAGCCTCTGTGGGTCAACTTCATGGCCACGTGGAACCCACAGACCGTCGACGAGCTGCCGCTGATGCAGCGTTATCAGCAGGACTACGCGGACCAGATGACGATCCTGGTGATCGATGTCGGCGAGGACCGCCAGAAGGTCAACGAGTTCATGCGCGGTCTCGAGATCGACCTGCCGGTGGGAGTCGACGAGGACGGCGCCGCTCAGGCAGCCTGGGGCACGTACGCGCTGCCGGTGCACGTGTTCATCGATGCCCAGGGTGTGGTCCGCGAGATCATCTATGGCGGTGCGCCGCTCGAGGTCTGGGATCAGGCGATAACCCTGATCGTCCCCGACTTTGTCCCACCCTCTCCGGAGGCGTGACGGCTCTAGCGCTGGAGCCCATTTCCGTCCGCGCGGCCGTCGAGGCCGCTGCCGCCCATCTCGATCGAAGGCCACTGCTGGTGGTGAGCGACTTCGACGGCACCCTCAGCCAGATCGTGAACGATCCCTGGGGAGCATCCATCCTCCCGCTGGGGCGCCGCGCCCTGCGCGCGCTCGCAGCCCTGGAAGGCGTCCACGTGGTGGTGCTGTCAGGCCGGTCCTCTGCCGATGTCGCGGCGAGGGTGCGGGTGGGTGGCGTCAGTTACGTGGGTAATCACGGCATGGAACGGGGGTACGTGCCACGGCGCGGTCGCCCGGAGCGGCTTTCGGCGGACGTCGACGAGGCGAGCCACGAGGCCGTCCACGCCGCGGAAAGCCTGGCCCGTGATCTGCCGCGGCTCGTCAACGAGCCGTGGCTGATCGTCGAGCACAAGCCACCGTCCGTGGCAATCCATTGGCGACAGGCACCGGATATCGAGGCGGCCGCGGCGCGCGTCATGGCCGCTGTCGATGAGTTGGATCCAGATCATGTGCTGGAGCGCTTCCCGGGTCGGCGTGTGCTCGAGCTGCGGCCACCGGGCGCCGTCGCCAAGGGCGAGGCGTTCGAGCGGATGGTGGCGGAGTTCAAGCCGCGCAGCGTGTTCCTGCTTGGCGACGACATAAGCGACGCGATGGCGTTCAGCGCGCTACGCCGTCTCCGTGCGGCTGGCGTTACGGACGGTGTGGCCGTTGCGGTTCAGGCCCGCGCCGAGGTCCCGCTCCAGGTCCTCGAGGCGGCCGACATCGTC